>NZ_JBFAWW010000034.1:0-87489 GCF_040680495.1 Streptomyces sp. NPDC052036
CGCAGGGCCATGGCCAACACAGCCTTCGACACACCCCACGACCTCGACCGCAAACTCCGCCGCGAGTTACGCAGGATCCAACTCCGACCCCACCTCACCGACGGCTGCCTCACCGCCACCAGCCTGGCTATCGACCCACCGACCCCACCCTGAAAACCTCAGTAGATGAAGCCGCGGCCGGACATCCCGGAAGGAGCGCCGTCGTGGCGGAGAAGCGGGACCAATGGCTCGGGCGGCGCCGGATGCATCTGCGGCTGCGGTTTCTGCAGGGCGAGTCCACCGGCTCGTACGTGACGCGGCTGGCTGCCCGTAACAACCGCCCTACGGAAGAGGTGCTGCGGAGCATGGGCACCGGCCCGGTGCCCGTCGATCCGCAGTACACCGAGATGTACGTCAGCCGCTACGCGCGCGAGCGGCTGGCCACTCTGGCCGGCCACACCGTGGCCGAGATGCAGGAGCGTCTGATCGGGCTGCGCGACGAATTCCTCATGGACAAGGACGCCAAGGACGACTGGGAGTGGCCCTGGGACGCGCGGGCCGGCTACATCGTGCAGGCCTGCTCTCTGTGTGCGGCGCGCCGCGGCACCCGCTCGCCTGCCTGGCTGATCCTTCCCGACCCCTGGCAGGTGTGCCTGCGCCACCGGCGCTGGACGGACAACTCCCGCAGCACTGATCCCCCCTACGTCGATCTGAGCGAGCTCTCGGAGGTCGTGCGCGCGCAGCAGCGCCTGAACCGGGTGCGCGAACGCCTGGGTCCTGCCGGACGGTGGGTGTTCGCGGACGCCTGTTCCGTCCTCGTGCGTTCCGGGTATCTCGAGGACCCAGCGCAGACGAAGCAGTGGGGTGTCCTCGCGGCGCTGCTGGGCGAGCAGCGGGTACGGCCCCTGGCGCAGTTAAGCCGGCTTTCCCTGCTGACCCGGGACCTGGCCTGGCTTGAGGTGCGCCGCCTGAACGGCGTACTGGGCGGCATGGAGTACCAGGACTGGCTGCCGCGGACAGCGCGTCGGCACGGTTACCGGTTCGTCGAGCCGCTGACCCTCTGGCACCGCCAGCACCGGCCGCTCACGCAGGGCATTCCGCAGCTTTTCAGCGGGGAACTGCCATCAAGCGCCGAGGTACGAAGGGTGGCAGGTCATGTCCTGCCCTCTTCTTTGGCGCCGGTGGAGGATCTTACGTGCCTGCCATGGGTGCGCCTGCCCAACTCGATGGACCGGCTGTTTCTGTAGTCATCCGCGCCGCGTACGTCTGCTTTGGCCTCGAGCTGAGCAGACGTCCGGCGGATCTCCGGCATCAGGGAAACGCCGTCAAGGAACGAAGGCATCTGCATCCTTTCGGGTGAACTCCTCCGACGGCGTCACACGAGATCGCAGGAGGCCCGGAGCCTGGTGGAGGTCTGCCGCGCAGCAAGGGCACGGCGCGGCACGAGGGGAGCAGCTGGTGGACTTACAGGTGCGCTATCGCGACGGCATGGGCCGTGAGCGCCTCGGCACTCCAGGGGCGTTGCGCGGGCTTCCGGTGGAGAAATGGCCGGTGCTGTGCGAGCAGCGTGCCTACCAGGGGCGGAAGTCGAAGGTGCGCCAGTGGTGGTCGTCGACCACCAAGAAGGAGGTCAGCTGCCGGTCCCTGGAGCATGCGTATGCGGCCATGTTCCTTGACCGTGATCCGTGCATCGTCTACCTGGCTGCGCCGTCGCTGCAGGTCGAATGGCGCAAGGGTGAGCGTGCGGGGGTGGTGAACCCGGCGTTCATGGCGCGCACCACCAAGGGGCAGCAGATGCTCTATCTCCACTCCCCCGACGGGAGGGAGCCGGACGATCAGGAATGGTCGGTGGCCCAGGCAGCCGCCGCGCAGGCGGGATGGCAGGTGGATGTCGCCCGAGCCCCGGGCGGTCAGCTGCGCCGCAATGTGTACATCGTCTCGCAGTTCCGTCACGACGAGTTCGCCGACGCCAGCGCCAGGGCCGTCCTGCTGGAGGCATTCGCCCGCCCCCTGCCGCTGAGCAGGGGCGCCGATGCGGTGGATCTTCCTCCGGGGCAGGGCCGTGCCAGCAGTTGGAACTTGCTGTGGACGCAGGACCTGACGACGCGCTGGGAGGAGCCCCTGACCCCCGACAGCCTGGTGTGGGCGGCCGGAGCGGCAGCATGAGCACCGTCCTTTCCCTGCCGGTCGACGTCCCGGACGGGCCGGCCTGGACGCTCCGGCCGGGAATGACGGTCCGGTGGAAGACCGGCCGCTATCTGGTGGGCGCCTTGCAGGGTTCCACCGTGCATCTGGCGGCGATGGACGACGGCGGCGAGGACGCGCTGGTGGTGCTCTGCGTCCTTGTATCCGCCCCGGACTTCGCCGTGCTGAAGGCCGACGGGATGGCGCAGGAGCCGGAAGCGGTGCCGGACCTGTCCGTACTGGAGCGGTTGGATGAAGAACAGCTGAAGGACGTGCGCCGCTGGGAGGAGCACGTCCGGGAGGTGCTGACCGGCCGCCCTGTCGGCGCCCGGGACGGCGCCTTCGCTGCGCGGCGCGGCTACGATCCGGCGACCACCACCCGCACCGCCCGCTACGCCCTGAAGGCGGCCGAGCTGAAGGCGGCCGGCCTGACCGGCTCGGCCGCTACCGTGCAGCGCAAATGCCTGGCCTACGAAGCACACGGGCTGCTCGGTCTGGTCGACAAGCGGTGGCTGCGCACGAGCACCGTCCACGGCAACGTCGACGAGCGGGTGGTGGCGCTGATCCAGCAGGAGGACAAAGCCCAGCGCGGCGCGTCGGCGGGCACCTTCTCCCGGCTGTACAAGCGGGTGCGCGCGGCGCTGCGCCGCGCGCACCCGGATGAGTACCGGGCCCTGATGCCGGCCCGCACCACCTTCTACGATCTGCTCAAGCGGCTGGGGATCTCGGCGGAGTCGCTGAAGGCGGCGCCCGGGCGGGGCAGTGATGCCACCGCCCTGCCCGAGCCTCCCTACCATCCGGCGCCAGTGTCGTTGCTGGGCGAGCGCGTGGAGATCGACGGCACCGGGCTGGACGTCCTGGCGCTCGGCGACGACGGGCGTCCCGTGACAGTGGAGTTGACCTATGCCTTGGACGTTCTGAGCCGCAGCTTCATCGCCGGGATGATCGTTCCCAAGACTTCGGGGCGCAAGAAGGGGCCGGGCAGCCGGCGCCGCGGCGGCCGCGGCACCAAGTCGCTGGATGCCGCGCTGCTGCTGGGCCAGGCGATGGCGCCGCTCGCGGCGCGCCCCGGCTGGTCGCCGCAGGCGCTGGCCGCCAACTCGGACCTGCCCTACGCCAAGATGCTGGCCGGCGATCCGCGGATGGCCGGTGCCGCGGCGCGGCCGGTGATCCGCCCGAAGACGGTGGTCGTCGACAACGCCAAGATCTTCAAGGCCCGGCACTTCAAGGACGTGTGCAGCATGCTGGGCATCGAGGTGGAGTCCGCCCGGGAGCGCACCCCCACCGACAAGGCAGTCATCGAACGCACCAACGCCTCGGTCAAGAGCATGTTCTCCCAGTTCGTCGCCGGCTACACCGGCAACAGCCTGGCCACGCGCGGCAACGACGTCGACAAGGAGCGGTTGTGGACGCTGAACGAGCTGCAGGATTTGTGGCACGAGTGGGTGGTCACCGAATGGCAGCGGCGGCCGCACGAAGGACTGCGCTCCCCCTTCCTTCCTTCTCTGGTCCTCACCCCGAACCAGATGTATGCGGCGGCGGTGGCCGTGGAAGGCGCCGTGCCGCGGCCGGTCACACCGGATGAGAGCCGCAAGCTGCTCCTCCAGGCGAAGCGAACCGTGACCCGCGACGGCATCAAGATCGGCAACCGTACGTATGTCAGCCATCGCATCCGTGAGTTCAAGAACCGGCACACCGGCATCAAGGGGCAGGGCCGGCGCTGGCCGGTCTACTACAACCCCTACGAGCCCAGCCGGGTGTGGCTGTATGACCACACGGTCGAGAAAGACCCCGCCCGCAGTCCGTGGGTTCCCTTCGATTTCAAGTACCAGCACCTGATCCGCGACTCGTGGACCCAGTACCTGTGGGAGAAGGCCGCCGACCTCGTTGCCGGCCTCGTCGGCCGGGAGGGCAGCGAGGAAGAAATCGCCCGGGCTGTGGACGATCTCCTGGCCCGCGCAAGGCGCGGCCCATCCCCCACCTCCACCTCCGTCAAGCCGGTGGCCGCGTTCGTTCCGCAGCCCCTGGAGATCGCCGAAACACCGGCCAACCCTTATGCAGGGATCACCCGGGCCGAACCCGGCAGCGTGACGCCCGCACCGTCCCTCAACGTCGATGCCAAGGACCTCTTCCCGGGCCGCCGTGCCGCGCTGCCGTCCGCTGTGCCCGAACCCGCCGCCCCGCTGGCGTCGCCGGGCCAGCCCCGGCCCCCGCGGCGCCGTCCCGCTCCAGCGGGAGCGCACAGCCTGGGCGGATCAGCCGGCGATATCTTCCGGGAACTGGCAGCGGATCCGTCCGAGCGGCCTGCGCCGCGGCCCGATCAGGACCGGCCCCCACCCAGCCAAGACCCGCAGGAGACGTGATGGACGCTGCGCGCACCGCCCCAAAACCAGCCGCCCCCGCAGCTCTCGCTGCGCGGTGGTCGCCGCTGGATCCCGAACTGCTCACAGTGCGAGAGGGGTTCATGGACTTCGTGCACCGCAAACTCGAGCCGCCGGACTTGCAGGACTGCGCCCCCAAGGGCACGAAGGTCACCGACACCGACCCGCGGATGATCTACCACGGAGAGATGATCCCCGTCTCCACCCCCGATGTGACCCAGGGGCTGAAGGACGCGCGGCGCACCCTGCGCACCAACCGGTTCCGCCCCACCGGAAAACGCATGAGCATGATCATCGACGGATGTGCCGGCAAGACCACGCTGCTGCTCCAGATCGGACGCGCCTACCAGGGACTACTGGAAACCGAGCGCAGGCCGGACAGCGAGTGGACCCCCGTCGTCTACATCAACGTCCCTCCGCGACATGAAAGCAACATGGACTGGTCCCTGCCGCTCGCGGACTTCTTCGGCATGGACCACACCGTCAACATCGACAAGCGGACCTACCGCAGCACCGACATGACCGAACCGGTCATCCACGCCATGCGCGAAAGCCGTACCTCCCTGCTCCTCATCGACGGAATCGACCGCATCCACGACAGCGACCTGGCCGGTGCCTTCGACTACTTCGACTGCCTCCAGGCCCGCCTGCGCCTCTCGGTCATCTACAGCGGTCGCGGCGCCACCGACATCGTCAACGAGGGCCTGCACAACCGCCGCCGCAGCGAACGGCCCCGCACCTCCGAGCAGTTCCGCAGCAGTCTGCCTGTCATGCGGATCAACCCCATCCCCTTCCACGCGGGGCAGGAGGAGGGATGGCGCACCGTGCTGCGGGCCTACGACTCCAATCTCCGGCTCTACGATCACGAGCCCGGATCGCTCCTGGACCTCGAGGAAGAACTCCACGAGCGCACCGGCGGCTACATGGACACCCTCGACCAGCTCATCTGCCAGACCGCCCAGCAAGCCATCGAAGGCGAGACCGAAGCCATCACCAAAGAAGCCCTCGACGACATGTTCGTCGGCCGCAACGACCCCGACGACGACTGACACCGCGCCGGTAAGGCGCGCCGTCCTGTGCAGCGTGCACGACCGGCCCCGCTGCTGCGGCTGCCGCGGGCAGCCTGCTGCTTCGGCGTCGGACCATCGGGGGTGTTCGGCGGCCCCGCATCCGTGGCGCCGCCGACGGCCGGGACGCCGACGGTGAGAGCGCTGCCGCAGAGGCAGCCGTCGCCTGAGAGCTCTACGGTGCGGCTGGCCAGCCACCGGTGAACGGTGACGTGCTCTGGCGCCCCCGTTCTGAGCACCCGAGTTTTCGGCGTCTCATCCGACAGAGCGGGAGAGCTGCAGTTGCACCGGCTCGATGCGGCCGAGGCGGCATGCCCAGGCTGCGCCCTCCCAACGGCCTGCCCGGGGACCGAAGATCACCGCGATGACGCTGTGGAAGCCCAGTTCCGGATCGCTGAGCAGTTTCCTGTAGGTGGCGGCGTCGCGAGCGCTGGGGATGGGGCGGCTGGCGGGGTGGGTGTGCCATTCGCCGACCCAGACGCTGCCGTCCCTCGCGAATGCCTCGTCGGCCAGTGCCTGGGCGTGTGCCAGGTCACGGAGGAAGTAGGTGGGGGTGCGTACGGCGGCAGGTCCGGGGGTTCCGGCGTGGTGGACGGTGACGGTGTCGTGAGTGTGGTGTCCCAGCAGGATGCCTCCGGTCTCCGTGCTGTGGTCGGACGTGCGCAGTTCGGTGGTGACGATCCGGGAGGCCTGGGCGGTGAAGTGCACGGTGGTGACAGGCTGCTGGGTCATGGTGCTTCGCAGGTGGGGCAGCCGGATCTCGGTGGTGTGGCGGGCAGCCAGCGCAGCTCGGCGGTGTGGCCGAGGTCGAAGGGCGGGGCCCAGTCGGGTTGGCGGCGCAGGCCGAGCAGGGCATGCTCTCCCGGCAATCGCTGGTCGGGATGTCCGGCGCGTTCGAGGATGGTGGCGACGGCGGTTTTGGCCGCGAGCTGGGCGACCAGGTGAAGGTCGGAGCCGACTGCGGTCATCGGCCGGTGGCGGGTGCCGGTGCCGTATCTGGCGTCCAGGGCGGGCTCGGGGTCGAGGCCGCCTGCCTGGGCGAGGCTCTGGCGCCTGCAGGTGAGGCATCCGTGCTGGGGCCAGGGACGCAGTCGCAGGACTTCGCCGAGGGCACCGTCCTGCAGGACGCACGCGAGCACTGCGGTGAGGCCGGCGCGGCGGGCCAGGTGGCCGGTGACGCGGCGCGGGGCCACGCCGTCTGCCGTGCATACGACGAGGTGGGTATCCGCGAGGAGGGCCCGGATCTGGTCGGCGTGCTCGATGACGTCCAGGGCCCAAGGGGTGACCGTGGTGTCGGGGCGCAGTGCGGCGAGGTCCTCGGCCAGGGCGGTGACCTTGGATCGGCCGATGTGTCGGCGGGCGCTGGTGTGGCGGACGAGGTTGTGCCAGTCGAGCCGGTCGGGGTCGACGAGGGTGAGATGGCCGATGCCGTAGCCGGCGAGTGCGTGTGCGGTGGCCGAGCCGATGCTTCCCGCTCCGATCAGCATGATCCGCGTGTTCTGCAGCTCGCGTACTGGCCAGTGGTCTTTGAGCTGGCAAATCCCGGTGGCCTCGGGCTCGACCGACACGGAGATCGGCTGGGCGCCTTCGCGGGTGACGTGCCAGGCGGCGAGGTCCGGCAGATTGTGCTCGGGATGGGCCTCCTTCAGGCCCGGTGCATGGGTGATGGCCCAGTAACCAGGATCTCCGGGAGCTTTGTAGCCGTTGGGCACGGCTGCCTTGAAGGCGTCGAGTTTCATGAGCATGCCGCGTCTTGCGCTCAGGGCGAGCCACATCAGGTGAAGGTCGGCATGGACGCGGCACCACCAGCCGGTGGAAACGGGCGGATAGCTGCCGAGGAGGCGGTGCTCGGGCGGCGGTTCCACCGGAAAGATGCCGTCGCCGCGTTCGGAGAGACCGCGCACGACAGCGAAGCGTTCGGGATGGTTGATGCGCAGGGACAGCCGGCCCCACGGCCCGGAGGAGCGCATGATGGCCGCGGCAGACTGCGGGATGAGGATCAGCACGCCGGATCCTCCTGCCCGCTCCTTTCGTGATGGCTGTGCTCGGTGCTGCCGGGCGGGCTTGGAGGCCGCGAGAGGTAGTGGTCGAAGCGGCCGTCGTCGACGATGCCGTTGTCGGTCATCTGCTCGATCACGCGGTGCTTCATGAGCGCGTACTCCACTCGCCAGCCTGCTGCTTTGAGGAGCAGGTCGGCTACCGAGTCGCGGCCCGTCCACAGGGCGTCCTCGCGCAGGAGGCACAGGCTGGCGTCGCCGTTGACGTGCCAGCGGGTCTGGGTCCACTCGTACGGTTCGGGCAGCGGATCCACGGGGATGAGCCGGGGTGCCACCATGGGATAGGCCTGGCTGTATTCCATGCGGAGGAGGAGTCCTTCGTCGCCGATCCAGGTGGTGAGGTGCTCGGGCTCAGGCCGCTCGAAGGGCCAGCGGGGCAGTCTTCCCTCCCAGCTGCCTGCTCCGGCCTCGTTCCAGGAGAGGTCGGGGAACTGGGCGGTGATCTCCTCGTGGTCGCGGTGAAGCCGGCGCGGCTCGCACATCCACCAGGTGGTGAGCGTGCGGTCGTCGGGCGTGTGTGCGGCCGTCATCCCTGGGGTGCGTCCTTGATGGGCCGCGCAGTGATGAGCGCGGGTGTCCCGGTGATCAGTGCGGCGGGCTTGGCCGGGGCGGCAGGGGCAGGGAAGTCGTCGCCGAAGATCTCCTGCCACAGCCGCAGCGCGTTGTCGTTGTCGCCCTCGGCCGCAGCAGCGCAGGCCCGCTCCGCGAGGTCTGCCGCGTCGGTGAAGGCATCGGACAGACCTGCATGGTGGAGGTCCGGCTGAATCTGACCGCACAGGCCCGCCGGGTCCCACACGCCCTCGTGGACGCGGACCGCGGCGGCGGTGAAGAACGTCTTCAGTGCCTGGGAGCGGTTGCCGGACCTGGGCATGCAGTTGAGGGCGAGGACCTCCATGACGAGAGACTTGATGCCTCCCTGGACCGGGGCAGTGAGCCGCCACTGTTTGAGGACCCTGACCAGAGGCCGGAAGTGCGGCCAGTCCCGCTGGTGATCGGCGACTTGGCCGATGAGGTATTCCGGGTTGGCCGGCACCCACCGGGTGTTCAGCTTTTCGGGGATGAGCAGCGAGCCGTCCTCCTGGCGCAGGGCGGCCATGACGTCGACGGTGAAGGCCTCCGGGTCCTCGGGGTCGTCCAGGAAGCACTTGACTGCGTGATTGCGCACGAGAGTGTGCCGGACCTCGTTGGCGTGGGTGCCGTTGGTCTGGCTCAGCAGCCGGTTGACCTGGGTGCGGACGTGCTCGAGGGCGTCCTGGGCGCTCGGGCCGTCGTTCCCCCACTCGGGGTGCTCGTCGGGGTCGTAGACGATCACGACGTCGACGTCGTGGATGGGCTTGAGCTGCGTGCTGCGGCTCAGAGAGCCCGAGCCGAACGTCTCCACGACGTCCGGCTCGCTCAACAGCGCGGTTTTGAACAGGTCCCTGCGCTCGCGGGCCAGTCTGGTTTTGTCTATGTCTTCGTTGACAGTCTTCTGGAACGCGTCGAATGCGTCGTCGATCCCCATGCGGTGTGCCTCCTCGGGCGCGTCGTCCAGCCCGGGTGCACGCCGCGGCCGCCGACCCCGGGCCGGGGCGCGGCGGCCACAAACAGGCATCAATGGCTGCTCGTTCACCACAGTAAGACCCACCACTGACAAACCCTCCTGCACCAGGACTAGTTGATCATTTACGGCAGCGGCCATCCGCATCGGAGCCGCGTACTTGATGCAGGTGAGAGGGGCCCCGTCTGAGCTGCTGCCTCGCATCGAGGACCCGCCGGGCCGGGCCCAGGCCCGATGCAAACCTCGGCTGACGGCAGGGGGACGAGACAGCCGGCCAGGGGAAGACGCACTCCTCGCATCTCCGGCGGGCATACCCCGAAGGGACAGCCCGGGGAGCGGGCTCAGCGTCTGGGCGGGACCGCTGCGGTGGAGGGGCTGTTGTTCTTCCACGGCCCGCTGCCGGTCGCCGTCGCGCTGGGCTGGCTCACGGCCCGCGACCGCCTCGCCCGGCTCCACCATGACATGCGCTTGGCACGCGGCACGACGACGCCTCCGGCGGCGGGACCGTAGGGGCTTAGAACTCCTAACAGAATGCTGCAACTCGCCTTGGAATGTTGGTGTCTGATGGGGTGTTAGCCTGCACATGAGAAGGGGTGAGCAGCTGCCGTGGATCGTGTCGGATGAGCTGTGGGCGCGGATCGAGCCGTTGCTGCCGGTCGTGCCGCGCCGCACGGATCACCCCGGGCGCAAGCGTCTGGACGACCGGAAGGTGCTGTCGGGCATCCTGTTCGTGCTGTACACCGGCATTCCGTGGGAGTTCCTGCCGCAGGAGCTGGGCTTCGGTTCCGGCATGACCTGCTGGCGGCGCCTGCGTGACTGGAACAACGCGGGTGTCTGGCAGCGTCTGCACGAGTCGCTCCTGGCTGAACTGAACGCCGCCGGCGCGCTGGACTGGTCGAGGGCGGTGATCGACGGCTCGCACGTCAGGGCGCTCAAGGGCGGCCCAAAACCGGGCCGAGCCCGGTCGACCGTGCCCGACCGGGCTCCAAGCACCATCTGATCACCGAAGGGCACGGCATCCCGCTGGCGGTATCGCTGACCGGCGGAAACCGCAACGACGTCACCCAGCTCGTCCCCCTGGTCCAGGCCGTCCCGCCCGTACGCGGCCGACGAGGGCGGCCCCGACAGCGACCGGTCGCGCTCTACGCCGACCGCGGCTACGACCGACAAGTACCGCAAGCAGGTCCGGGCCCTGGGGATCACCCCCGTCATCGCCCGCCGCGGCACCGACCACGGTTCAGGTCTGGGCGTCCACCGGTGGGTCGTCGAGCAGAGCTTCGCGCTGCTGCACTGGTTCCGCCGGTTACGCATCCGCTGGGAGATCCGCGACGACATCCATGAAGCCTTCCTCAGCCTGGCCTGCGGCATCATCTGCTGGCGCCGACTGAAGAAACTCTCACTTTGATAGGAGTTCTTAGCGAGCCCTCATGCGTCGATGACGAAGGCCTTCTCGTACACCTGCTGTGCGTTGACGTCCTCGTACACGGTGGTGGGGCGCAGCCGGTTCCACCGATTGCCCAGCAGCAGGGCCAGGCCCATAGGGCCGGCCTGGAAGAGGTGGATCGCGGGATGTCCGCGGCAGGCACGGCGCAGCAGGTCCCGGATACCGACGGCCAACGCGCTGGCCGTCGCGGCATCCGGGATGGAGTTGTCCTTCGCCCCTCCGGGCGGGCGCAAGACCAGCAGCCGGGAGACGGGCACCCGATGCTCGCGCAAAAAGTCCAGCACGTCCTGCGTGGGGTCCGTGGCGACCGCGACGGCCACGGCGAGATCCGTTCCAAGGTCAAGGGTGTGCTCATCGACGGCTGGCGTCAGCGGAGAGTCGTACGCTGCGGTGGATGACCACAGCTGTTCACGCTGAGCCACGGCAAGGTCGGAGCCGGCCACCATGCGGAAGGCGGCACCGACCACGAAAGCGGGTGCCAGACGCAGGCTGCCGGTGACAGCGACCGTGGTGGTGCCCGGCGGCATCCGGTACGGCGCGGCCTCAATGTCCGCCTGCAATTGCGCCCAGGTGGCCGGGGCCAGCGGACGCCGCTTCACATACGGTGAGGCTCCCTCGAAGCGATCCACCCAGTCCAATGCGTAGTCGGCGTCCTCCGCCATGGGATCCGGCTTCAGGGTGGCGATGGACAGCACCGGACGCGATGAGCCGGCTTCCAGGCCCAAGGCCCGGATCGCCTCCCTGATATCCGCCAGGGACAGGCGGCGCTGCCCGTCGGCGACTTGACGGGCCACCCAGTCCGCGCCGGAGTGCATGGCCTCCTCGCTGAACCGCAGCCCTGCGGCGAACATCAGCATCTGCAAGTGCTCATGCAGGTGCATCACGTCTCGTGCCAGGTCGAAGCGCAGCACCTTCAGCAAGTCCAGCAGCCTGTCCTCACTCAGCCCGGCACCGTCGGCCCAACGCCTGCGTGCCTGCCCCTTCTTCGAGCCCGGGCCCTGCTGCGCCGCCTTCGGAACCAGAAGCTGAGTGCGGGAGTCCCTCAGCGAGATCAGCGGGTCTTCCGCATCCGGGGACCGGTTGCTCAGCAACGCGAGATCGACCGGAGTGCCGTCCTCGGTGAGCTTCTCCCAGGCTTGCGCCATCTTCCGCAGGATCGACGGGCCGCCGCGATCGCTGAGCTTGAGCAGGTAGTCACCGTTGACCGGGGTAGAGCTGTCCGCGGCGTACTTGACCTGCATGTAGGTGTGCGGCGGCACCTGCCGGTACAAGACGACGTCGTCCAAGTTCCCCGCGTCGTCGACCTCGACGCCCACCGCCATCACCGGGTTGGACGCACGCAGCGCCGCATCCCGGACAGCGGCGACACACCCCTGCCACGCAGCCAGCCACTGATAGCGGTCACCAGCAATACGGACACCCGTCGAGCTCGGGGCAGGCAGGTCAGGCACTGAAACGGTCTCCCAGGCGTCGGGCTGCCGCGCTTACGGCCATCGGCATGCTCAGCCGATCATCGCCGCAAGCAAGGCCAAGTGGGAAGCCCTCGCACCCACCGGCAGTCGGGCAGGGGCCACAGGCTCTCGCCCGCCCACCGGCATACCGCCCAGGACCCCGAAAGCCTCTCGGTCGCTGCTTCATACCGCGTCCGAGAGCAGTTGATGTGCGTCCGGATCAAGTTGCGGCGTGCCAGCTCAGAGAATCTCAAATCAGAGAAGCAGCAGGTCAGACGTTTCAGAGAGTTGTCCGGCCCTAGTCGAGATCCCGCAGGCCAGAGGCTCTCAAGTCGTCGACGCAGGCCTCACCTCTGGCTGGTAGTGACAGCGCCGGAGGCCGGAATGGTGTGGGAGCCGGGCGAGGAGGCGTGGGAGAGCAAGCTCGCCGCGCTGCGGTCCTACCGGCGGGCCACCGGGCACATGGCCCCGCGTCAGGACGCGGTCTGGGGCGAGGGCGACGCGATGGTGCCGGTCGGGCAGCATATGGCCAATCTCCGGCGGAAGGGCGGTCTCGGGAAGGACGCTGAGCGGGCAGCGGAGCGCGCGCAGCAGCTGACGGCGATCGACCCGGACTGGGACTGCCCGTGGCCGCTGGACTGGCAGCGGCACTACCGCGTGCTCGCCGACCTGGTCGACGCCGACGGCAGCCTCCCCGACATCCAGCCGGGTGTGCTGTTCGAGGGTGATGACCTGGGCAAGTGGCTGGCACGACAGCGGAAGGCGACCAACTGGGCGCAGCTGTCCGAGGAGCAGCAGCGGCGGCTGTCCGCGCTGGGCGTGACGCCCGCTGAGCGGCCCGCACTGGTCCCGGCGGCCAAGAGTGCAGGGAAGGCATCAGCGGCCTTCCAGCGCGGCCTGGCGGCACTCGCGCAGTGGGTGGAGCGGGAGGGCGCGGACCGGCCGGTGCCAAGGGGGCACAGTGAGCAGATCACGGTCGACGGTGAGGCTGAACCGGTGACCGTGAAGCTGGGCGTGTGGATCTCCAATACCAAGACCCGCCGCGACAAGCTCGCACAGGAGCAGCGGGCCGCTCTGACCGAGCTGGGAGTGGAGTGGGCGTGAAAGTCGGCGGTCGGCTGGCAAGAGGCCGGGACATCGTCACCTTGCCGCTATGGCGTTTAGGGGAATGTTGAACCGGTCTGGCACGCAGATCATGGGCGGACGTTTCCCCTGTCCGGTCTCACCAGCTCCCACGTGCGAAGAAAGAGCTAAGCAGTCAACTGACTCGGCTGGACCTCGGCATTCTCATCGATAGCGGTGACGTGACTTAGCAGCGCGTGACATTGGGAAAGGAGCTGGTCATAGGTCATGACGGTGATCCCGTGCATCCTGCTGTTGAGCCCGTGCAGAGCGCGCAGTTGCGTCTCCTCCCAGTTGTGCGACCGCCCGATGATGACGACGGCACGCGGGTGGTAGGCGACGATGTCGGGCCGCGCAGGTTGCAGACCGAACTCCGCAGCGCGATGCAAGGTATCGAGGTAGCGGTGACACTGCCCGATCGCCTTCGCGGTATGCGATGACCAATACCAGTTCTGGTGCGTGTCGTCGTACAGGATTACGTCCTTGTCCGGGCGCTTCAGCTCGTACACATCACGCAACCCGCTGGCGGTGGACTTCATCAGAAGATCGACGTGGTCGCCGATTCCGATGACTCGTTGGTCGTCGCGAGCAACATATGCGTTGCCGAAGGCCCAGGAATGGCGCTCACACCAGTCCTGGTAGACGTCCTCTCGATTGCGCCCCTCCGCAAGGTGCTCTTGCAGTTCGGTGACGGCGGCTCTCAGCTCACCGATCCTGACGGCAGCTGAAAATGCTTTGGCCAAGGTCTCGGGGCTCACCTGGTGGGCGAGTTGGGCAGCGAACCGGCGGTTTTCCAGAGCACTGCCGATCGCGCCGACGGCGTCATCAGAGGCGTCCAGTTGCGCTCCGAACCCATCCGTTCGGAGCACGAGGTACTGACCATCATCGTCTTGCTCAGATACGGATAGCGCTTGGGCGATGTGGCTCTTGAGCATGTACAGGTCCTCCGACTTGAGCGTCATCTCACACTGCTCGCCAGTCCGCTTGTCTGTGCGGACAAGCTTCATGGACAGCTCAGTCGATGAGTTCCTGTGGGGGATGAAGAAGGGGATGGCCTCGATCAACACATGAGTCGTATCCCTGACTACCAGTCGGCTCCCGTACGAGAGTGCTCCCGACGCAGCAGGACGCCGATCAAAGAAAGTGGGCTCATTCCCGTCCATACCGGCATGTTGGGCCACTGCATCACTCTGTGTCCCAACTTTCGCGAAAGTAGATCACTTATTCGATTTATGGAGCATGGCTCCCGGGGCCATGCCTGGGCTGACTCCACAACCGCCTGTGGAACTACTGGAGTCGGCATCAAGCTGGGCGATGGCGTCGCTCTACAGCGGTCCACCGTCTACAGGGCGGCGTCCAGCTCAGAACTTTGTGGCTGGGTGCTCCGCGGTCGTTGACAAGGTTCGTCGGCTTACCGCAGTGCCAACAGGGGTGGGGCCGGGAGGACCAGTGCGAGCTGCAGCCCCGGTCGAGAAGGCCCGCAGCGCTGTCAAGCACCGCTGTAGTACGTGGGGCAGCGGCGCGGGAATGGTCACGACGGAAGCATCGAACTGTTGACCGTGGTCGAAGACGTCCCGCGGCAGTGCTCTGTGTACGGTTTCCTGTCCATACCGGCAGATCCGCTCCAGCTCTCAAGTGGCGCGCTCCGAGGAGTGCACTGTTCGATCCAGCGGGCGAGGACGCTCAAGGTCGCCAGGTGCTCCAACGCTTCCTGTTCGGTCCAGGTCACCTCATCCTCGTGAGCGGCAACGTTCCGCAGGGCGAGGAAGGCGCCGGCCGCGAGGTATTTGGCGCCTTCCTGGCGGGCGCGCCAGGAAGGCGTGTTGCGGTCGCCGTCGAACCTCAGGCGCGGTTTTGCCGCGACGGGATCCTTCATGTCGAAGGCCTGCATACACAAGTCCATCTCGCCGATGTCGTGGTGCGAAGGTTGAGCGCTTCCCAGCGAAAGCCGGTCACTGGTGGCCCTTCTCACCGGTAGTTAAGCGCGCAGGTCAGAGCGTTGCGCCTAACGCCGGTGAGATCTTCCGTCAGCGTGGGCTCCAGCGCGGGGACCGGCCCCTGTCTCGGGCAAGCATCGCGTCGAGTTGTTCGATCTCCTGCAGTTCCCTCCACCACCAGTCGACATCTGTTGTCACGCGCTGGCTGCTGGGCGGCTGTGGTGGTCGCAGCCGTGTGTCTTCGGCGAAGCTCATGAGGTTTTGGTAGTCGTCCGGTTGGGCCAGTATCCGGCGGCCTTGGGTGCGTTCGAGGCGGGCCATGCAGGCGGCGGCGCGCAGGAAGACGTGGGCCCAGGCGGGGACGGGATGGGTGGCGCAGTCGTCGACGGTCCGGGCGGGGTCGTGGAGGGCGAGGGTGGCGGCCTGCTCGTCGTAGTCCTCAAGGCGTGCGGTGGCGAGTTGGTGGGCGGCAGCTGCGGTGAACACCGCTGCGGCGAGTGTGGCGGCCAGGCGCGGGTGGGCGGTGCGGATCTGGATCCTGCGGGTGATCTCCCTCAGGGTGGCCTCGGTGCGTGGTCGGGGCTTGGGCCGGTGTCTCCATTTGATCATGGGCGGGATACAGGTGCCGATGCAGTGGCTGGAACTGTCGAGAGAGTCGAACCGCTCGAGGGCCGGCAGTGTGATCCAGCGGTTCGCCGTCCGGTGGGAGGGTGCGGGCGGGGCCTCGGCGGGCGGGCCGAAGTTTGTCCGGGCGGCGTGGAGCCCGCCGGTAATAGTGTGCGAGACGCGCAGGGTCCGCTGCAGGGTGGCCGGCAGGCGGGGACGGTGGCAGACCAGGTTCAGGTGCAGCCCGGTTGCCTCGCGCAGATCCAGCAGTCGCTCAAGGCGCTGGTGGGTGAGCAGGTGGGCGCGCAGGACGGTGAGCCGGGTGATGGGGATGGCGCAGAACCAGGCGGTCACCGCGTGCCAGGAGGGATCTGTGCCGGGGGTGAACCTGCCCGGGAGTAGCGGGGGTTTGCCGAGCGCGGCCAGCAGGTCGTGGGCAAGGTAGATCTCGCCGGCGGTGCCGGGGGAGGGGTGGAGGGTGACGCTGCCGACGGCCGGATCGTGCGCGGCCAGCGCGGTGCGGACATACGCGGCGTCGTCCTCGGGATCGAGGATGACAGTGAGGGGAGGCGGCGGTGTGCGGCGCACCGGGCGGCCTTCCTTTAAGGAACAGGACGGGGACGGGGCGACAGGGTGCGGGGCGGCGGTGCGGCCGGGCGAAGGGCCATAAGCGGCCGGAGCGCCATGGGCATGGATCACGTCGTCGCGTGGCTCAAGGAAGAGGGTGACGGTGGTGGGCCGCGACGCATCAGCGTGGACGTCTCTCGGTAGCGGAATTCGCGGCATGGTGGTTACCCCAGGCGGCTGAAGACCCAGCGCAGAAGATCCCGGTCGACGCGGGTGCGGCCGGTGCGCTTCAGGCCGATACGGGCATGGGCGGTCAGCTGGGCCCAGGCCCGGAAGTTTCCGTGGGCGGCGTGGCGGTCGGCGAAGTCGATGTCGTCGGGATCGGCGTCGGCCCAGACGGGGTGGAACAACGGGATCACCTGCCGGACTTCGTCCTCGGCAAGGCGGGTGAAGTGCTGCCAGATGAAGATGCGGGAGGACAGCATCGGTTCGCGGCGCAGCACGGTGTGGCAGCCTTCGCCGCCGACGAAGATGATCGCGAGCTGGGTGGCGGGTTCGTCCCACAGGTAGCGGAAGTATTCGAACGCCTCGCCGTTGAGCCATTGGGCCTCGTCGACGAGGAGGGTGCGGGGGCGTTCCGCCAGGGCGTTCTTCAACAGGCGGTCGAATTCGCTGGGGTGGCGCGGCGGGTGGCCGGGCAGGTCGAGCGCGGCGAAGAGTTCGTAGCGCACCGCGCGGGCCGTGGGGCGGGCGCGGAAGGCGACGCGGCGCACGTCCTCGTGCGGTTCGAGTTCGTGGAGGCAGAAGTTAACAGCGACGGTCTTGCCGAAGCCGGCACCGCCGTGGATGCACATCATGGCGCGCGCCTCGACGGTGTCGGTGAGATTCTCCCAGGCCCTGAGCAGGGCCCGGGTAGTGACGACCTGGGCATCCGGCAGATCCACGTACTGGTAGGCGGTGACGGTCACGGCTTCCTCCCGTCGGAGTGGCTGGGCGGCGCGGGCGGTTCGGTTGCGGGCGCATCAAAGGAGGTGGGGGCGGGCTGGGGCACGGCCAGAGCCGGCGGGGTACGCCAGTGCGCGGGTGGCGCGGCGGGCGGGATCAGATCGGGCAGCGCCAGCTCGGACAGGTCCCTGGCTGCGTCCCTGGCGAGTTCGGTCTCGGCCCGCGAGCTTGTGAGTGCGTCGAGCCGGCGGGCCTTCTGGGGGACGGTGGCGGGAGCGAACCGGTCGCGGCGCAGTTTCTCGGCCGCCTTGGCCTCGGCCCGCAAGCGGCGGGCCCGCCGGGAGCGGGCCTGGCGCAGCGCGGACAGCTGTTCGGGGGTGGCGGCGTCGGCCAGGTGTGCGGTGCCCAGGTGACGGCCGCTTCCGTCGCAGACCTCGATCTCATGGTCGTGGTGGGGCATGAAGCGCACCGTGACGTCGCGGCCGGCCTGTCCGGTCATCCAGCCGGCGATGTAGTCGCGGCCCTGGAAGCGCACGCCGTGGCTGGTGATGGCGCGCAGGCGGCCATCGTCCTCGAGCGTGAAGGACCAGACGTCCGTCGGCGGGATGTCGTTGAGCGGGGTCGGGTCGGCCTGCCACGCCTGAAGCGGGGTGGCTCCGTTCAGGGCGTCGGGGTGGTGTTCGGTGTTCCACCACGTCACCCAGGCCAGCAGTTGGTCGGTGAAGTCGTGGAACGACATGGGCGGCGTCGCGGAACCTTGGTCGGGGCGGCGGCGCGGCTTCTTCGGGATGTAGCCGGGCAGAGCGGCGAACAGCATCCGCGTGGCGCAGCGGTTCAGGTTCTCGATGCTGCCTTTCAGGTGGGGGCTGTAGGGCGGCAGGTCATCGACGGTGGTACCGAGGGCTTCGAAAGCCGCGGTGACCGTGCGGGAGAGGAAGTCCTTGCCCCGGTCGATCCGTACCTGCTCGGGCCGGCCGCCGAACGGCCCGTAGGGGTCGGAGCGCAGGACCGCCGAGCGCAGCGCGGCCAGGATCGATGCACGCGTCGGACAGCCGGGGGTGACGGCGAGGCCGGTGACAGCTTTGGTCGCGCAGTCGATAAACCACGTGACGTACGGGCGGACCAGCTCGCCGTCGGCCTCCACCCGCAGCGGGGCCTGGACGTGATCAGCCTCCCAGGCATGGTTACGCCAAGCACGGGGACGCTTGCCGAACACATCCAGTGCCCGGGCCGCCTCCGGTCCCTTGCGGTAGCCGGCCCGCTCCCCCGCCGTCAGATCCCGGCGCACCGCACGCAGGAACGTCGACAGCGACGGCACCGGATCCAACAGCGGGACAGCGGCCACGGGCGCACCGCCAGGAAGGAACGCGGCGGGCGGCGAGCCCGGTTCGGCGGCAGCGGTGCCGGGCTCCGGCGGTTTCGTTCCGGCGGTTGTGCGGGCGCGGGCGACGAGCTCGCGGTGGACCGCGGAGGCATTGCCGTGCCAGTACGCCAACAACACCCGAACCTCGTCTGTGATCTCGAACCGGTCGCTGTGGCGGGCGCCGGGGCGGGCGGCGGTCTCCGGCTGTGCGGCGGCAGCCGCCAGCCAGCGCCACACGGTCCGGTCCGAGACGTCAAGACACTGCGCCGTGGTTCGGACGTGAGCACGGGTGAGCCTGCACTCGGCACGCAGGGCGAGCAGACGGCGAACGGCCGGGGCTCGCAGCGCGGTCAACGACACCGCATCAAGCGCAGGCTCGGCCCGGGGCGGTGACGGTTCCTGCGGGGCGCTGTCATCAGGGGTGATCGTGCTCATTGGCATACCTGCCCGTGGAAAGTGGCCGGTCAGGGGGCGGCGGGGCCGAGGCGGGAGCAGGCCCAGGTCAGCAGCGCGCGATCGGCTGTGGTCTCGGGGCAGCGGCTCAGGGACGCGTACGCGTGAGAGGTGATCTTCGCCCAGGTACGGAAGTTGCCCCGCGCGCACGTCTCATCCGCATGCAGCAGATCGGCGTCGGTGGCGGTATGCCACAGCGGGTGGAACAGGCGCAGCACCCCGGGAACCGACGCGGCTTCGAGGCGTGAGGTGTGCTGCCAGGTCAGGATGCGTGAGGCCAGCGCAGGCGCACGTGCCAAGGTGCGCTCCGCTCCGGCACCGCACAGCACGAAGGAGGTCTGGGTGGTGGGGGCGTCGACGAGCAGGCGGAGGTAGTCCAGTTCGGGCGCGGCGATACGCTGGACGTCATCGATGACCAGCACTCCCGGGGCCGACAGAGCCTCCAGGAGGACACGATCAGCCGCATCCGTGCGGCTCGTCAACGCTTTGCCGGGCAGGCCGAAAGCGGCGAGCAGCGCGGCACGCAGCTGCGGCAGAGCCGGTTTCACCGCCACCAGCGCACGGCGTACCGGAACACGGCGCGGCAGCCGGCGCACTGCCTGGTGGACGGCGACCGTCTTGCCGTGCCCGGTGTCGCCGTACACACACAGCACACCCCGCGCGGCAACTGTGTGCGCGAGGGCCTCGGTCACTTCTGCGAGTTGGCACGTCGAAACGAGATGCGCGCCCGGCGCGTACAAGCGCGCACCGCCCGCGAACGGCGACGACTCTGCCTGCTCGGTCAAGTCGTCGCTCTCGGGCTCACCTACGGCGTCAGGCTCGGGCCTGCGGCCTGTTTCGTCCACCGTGCCCGGCAACGCCAGCTCGGCCAGAGCCCGGTCATACACCACCGGATCCATCCGAAAAGGACGAGAGACTTCAAGGACGCGGCCGGCGCGCTGCTCGGCGCGCACCACCCGGTACAACGTCGCAAGCGACGGCACCACACCCGTGTCCAGCGAGGGCACGACCCCCTCGGCATGCTCTTCCATCCAGCGGTGCAGAGCCTTGACGTTCCCGCCCACATCCGACAACCGGGCCCACAACTCATCCGTGAACACGAACCCGCCCCGCCGCGGAACAGGCACCACGCACCCCGACTCACGCGCCACCGCGAGCCAGCGCCACACAGTACGCACCGACACCCCAGCCGACTCGGCAGCAATCCGCGCATGCACCGCCTCCAACCTGCCAGCCTCATCCAACGCGAGAAGACGGCGCACCACCACCTGCCGGACCAACGCCCGATCCTGCGCGGGAGAAGCGAGCGACATAGCCCGCGCAGCCACAGACGACGAACCCCGCGGCCTGTCCGGGGCCGAAGACAGCAACGGCGACGACGGTTGAACAGTCATACCCGCCACCACACACCGCCGGCATACCGACACGCACAGGAATACGCGACCTCACGTCAGCCACGAACCAGGTGTGCTACGCCGAACACGCAGAACATGACAGCGACTTGGTCACCCCGTGACAGCCGGAGCAACGGCATCAGACAGGAAGAAACCAGCCCACCACGCCACTCCCCCGCAACACGACCAGTGACGCCCAACCCACTGACACCACCCCACCCACTCACACTGCCTTCCCCGCCCGCCTCGGCGACAGCGAACCCTTCCGCGACCTCGTCAAGGCGATGGAGGCCGCGCTCGACCTGCGCCACCACCGGCCCGGGACCCTCCCCAAGCTGGCCCCGTACCTGCACGAGCGCACCGCCGGCCGCATCGGCAGCCTTGCCCGCCTCATCCGCCAGGCCGCCATCACCGCCCTGGTCGACGGCACCGAACGCATCACCAAGACCACCCTCGAAGCGATCCGCCTCGATCACCTCGCTGAACAGCACTACCGACCCCGCACCCGGCCCCGGAGCCGGGATACCAGCGCCCCGTGAGCCGGACAGACGTCCCGGCCCGTGCCCGAGCCGCGACCGTCCCCGCACAGCCCAGCGTCGTCACCACAGGGGCGTGGCTGCGGACCCCGTCAGCAGCACCGGGCGTATTCCGCGTACGGCCACTGCCCGGCGAAGCGACCGCCTCTTACTCCCAACGCCTCGCCGACCCCTACCAGCTGACGCTGCCCCAGCTCCTCGACGGCGCCGGCATCACCCTGACCGGCCACGGCACGCTACCGACAGCTGAACTCCACCTCAGCCCCGCCGCCTGCCACCCCCTCGCCGCCCTGGTCCGCATCCCACTCCCCCACCTGACGCGCGCCCTGCCCCGCCTCGCCCGCAACCACGACGCCCACCACATCGCTGCCGCCGCACACTGGAAACGGCTCGAAGCCGAGCAGCAGCCCGTCCGCGCCTGCACCCTGTGCACCCGCCACCGCAGCCACGACACCACCGACACCGCCTGGGTTCATCGGCCACCACACCGTCTGGTGTGCCCGCGCCACCACCAAGCCGCCCCCGACCCACGACTCACCACCACCGTCCACACCCAAGGCGTGCCCGAACTCGCCACGGCGCACCACGCCCACCAGCGCCTCCTACGACACCCCCGCGCCGCCACCGCCTGGACCGCCGCGCGCGCCATCACCACACGCTGGTACGACCACCAGCAACACCTCACCCACCGCTGGCACACCCGCCTGACCCAGCTCTGCGCGACCAACCCCTACCTGACCACGGCGGGCAGCGCCTCCCCCGCACTCCTGGCCCGCGACCTGGTCACCTACCCGGAAACCGTCGCCCTCGCCCGCGCACTCGCCACCCAGCCGAACCGGCACCACCACACCACCAACGACGCCCTCACCCTCATCGCCCACCGGTTGGACCTCGAGCGCCTGGCCCCCAGCGCGAACGACCCACTCCGCGTCTTCCTCACCCACACACGCCACTGACCAGCAGCATCACCGACCAGGCTGCAGGGGGTCGACTCGCGCCATACAGCCTCAGCTGCCGACGGTGCGGCCTGTCTGCGCCCATCGGCCGTCCTGAGTGACACCGAAGCTGAGCCGCCAAGGTTTGTGCCCCTCGGCTTCGCAGTCGGCCCACAGCCTGATCGTCGCGTTCTGGTACTGCCGCCGCCAGCGTTCCTCACCATCAACACCTTCGTACCAAGCCGGCTTTGCGGAAGGGTCAAGGGCGAGCCGAGTACGGTCGCCTGCTTCCAGCGGAAACGGCGTGACGGTCCGACCGAGTTGGTCGGCACCGTCGATTCCGGGCCGGAATCGGTAGGGACCCCAGACGACCTGTGCGATCTCGTCCGGCGTCGGGCCGCCAGCGAGGCTGGGCACCCGGGAACGGTCGAAGTCGTCCCGAATGATCAGTCGTATGCTCAGCCGGCCCAGGTGGGCCGGACCATCGAAACGGACGTAGAGCAGCCCGTCCGACTGCTCAAGTTTCAGCCGAAGCTGCGGAGTCAGCGCATTGTGCCAGCGGTCCCGTTCGATCTGAGCGACAGATGCCGCGGTGTCGTTCGCCTGACGTGAGGCCTTCCAAGCGCCGAATGCAGCGAGTCCGCTGAATGCGGCTGAAGCGGCCGCGATGGATGTGTCTGCGATGCCCATGCGGGACTGTAGCTCAGATGGAGCAGTTACCACTGGACGCACCACCGCACCTACAGGAAAACCGAGATCATTCCCATACGACTACAGAACCACAGGCCAACTACCCGAACAGCCAAACCGAACACCCCGCCAAGCCGCGCCCATCACCCCCGGACGCAGCCACTCCAGCCATCCCGAGTCCCACCCCAAAGACTGGACACCAGACCAAAGCAACCGCACTCCCTGAAGATCACTGACCCGTCACACGTGCGCCTCCATGCAGACAAGGCATGCGACATCCCTCACCTGCGGCGATGGCTATGGGGCAAACACATCGGCGTCCGCACCGCCCGCAAAGGCATCGACTCCAGCGAGCGACTCGGCCGACGCAGGTGGGTCATCGAACGCACCCTGTCCTGGCTGACCGGCTACCGCAGACTCAACCACCGCTACGAGCGCCACCCCCGCAACTACCTGGCCTTTCTCGGGATGGCATCCGCCCTCTGCTGCTACAAGCGGTTCCTCAAACTGACCATGTAGGACACGGTCTAAGCTTCGTCCGACGGCGGTGCATCACCGCGTGCGCCGCGCGGACGTTGGTCGACGACCGGCAGCACGGTGAGCGGTACGTCCATGCGGGCACGGAGATCATCGACGCCGATGTCGAATGTCTCCCGCACGAACACACCTTGCTGTCCGACGTCGAAGACGGCGAGGTCGGTGTAGACCCGGCTGACGCAGCCGACGCCAGTCAGCGGGAAGGTGCACTCCGGGACCAGCTTGGGCCGGCCCTGCTTGTCGAACAGGGTCATCATCACGAAGACGTGCCTGGCACCGATGGCGAGGTCCATCGCCCCGCCCACGGCCGGGATCGCGTCCGGCGCGCCGGTGTGCCAGTTGGCCAGGTCGCCTGTCGCGGAGACCTGGAAGGCGCCGAGCACGCAGACGTCGAGGTGGCCGCCGCGCATCATCGCGAACGAGTCGGCGTGGTGGAAGTACGACGCCCCGGACAGCTCGGTGACGGGAACCTTGCCCGCGTTCGTCAGGTCCGGGTCGATCTGGTCGCCGGTCGCGGCGGGGCCCATGTGGAGCATGCCGTTCTCGGTGTGCAGCGCCACACCCGAGTTCACGGGTAGGTGATCGGCCACCTTCGTGGGCTGACCGATGCCGAGGTTGACGTAGGAGTCGGCCGGGATGTCACGAGCGACGATGGCGGCAAGCGCGTCGGGGCTCAGTGCCATGTCAGCGCGCCCTGCACGATGTAGTGACGAGCCTCGACCTGCACGACGCGGTCGACGTAGATGCTCGGCGTGACGACTGCCTCAGGATCGAGGTCGCCCGTCGGTACCACCTCTGCGACTTGGACGATCGTGGTCGCCGCTGCGGTCGCCATCACCGGCCCGAAGTTGCGGGCAGTCTTGCGGTAGACCAGGTTGCCCATCTCGTCGGCGCGGTGGGCGCTGATCAGCGCGACGTCACCCTTGATCGGGTATTCGAGCACGTGGTCACGCCCGTCGATTGCTCGGGTCTCCTTGCCCTTGGCCAGCGGCGTCCCGACGGTCGTCGGGCAGTAGAACGCGCCGATGCCGGCGCCGGCTGCGCGTATCCGCTCGGCGAGGGTGCCCTGCGGGACCACCTCGAGTTCGATGCTCCCGGACCGGTAGAGCTCGTCGAAGACGTAGGAGTCGCTTTGCCGGGGGAAGGAGCAGATCACCTTCCGCACCCGGCGCGTCTTCAGCAGCGCCGCCAGGCCCACCTCGCCGTTGCCGGCGTTGTTGGACACGATGGTCAGGTCTTTGGCGCCCTGACGGATCAGTGCGTCGATGAGGTCGAACGGCATCCCGGCCAGGCCGAACCCGCCGATCAGGACGGTGCTGCCGTCTTCGATGCCGGCGACCGCCTTGTCGACCGTGTCGCAGATCTCGGCTCTGCTCACGCGTCGACCGCCCCCCATGGCTCGTTGCGTTCGTGGAGCACCTTGGCCAGCGTGCCGAGGATGCGGTCGCCGCTCGCGCCGAGCGGGTGGCCGATCGCGATCGCGTGGCCCTTGGCGTGGGTCAGCACGAAGTCGTCGAGCCGGACCGCCGCCCGGTCGGGGTACATCTGGGCGGCCTCGACGAGGTTCTTGGCGGGATGGGGCATCGTCCCGTCTCCCTATGCGGCGGACTCTCCTGCTCGGCACAGGACGAAGTCGTTCTCGCAGTGCAGGAGGCCGTCCTCGCCAGGCACGAAGTCGCGGATCAGCGACTCCTTGACGCCGAAGACGGAGTCGGAGTCCAGGTATTCGCTGTCGCGGTCGAAGACGTGGGTGGTCAGTGGGTCGAAGCCGGCGGCCGAGATCCTGGCGTGGATGTGCGCCGCCCGCCACGGGTGGCGTCCGGTGTCGGCCAGCAGCCCGCCGACGGGCCCGTCGGCGGGAATGGGATAGGGCACCGGCCGAACGGTGCGGATCTCGTAGCGGCCGTGTTTGTCGGTGCGGTAGACGCCGCGCAGGTTCGTCGGTGGTTGGAGGCTGGGCTGCTGCACGGCGTAGAAGCCTGTGGCGGCGTTCTGCCACACATCCAGGCTCGCGCCCGGGATGGGCTGTCCGTTCTCGTCCCGCACGGTTCCCTTGAGCAGCGCGGGCTGGCCGCCGTCGTCGTACTCGACCATGCAGGCGCCGAAGTCGCGGTGCGGTGAGCCCGGTACGTAGAACGGGCCCAGGATGGTGGGCTCGGTCGCGAACGACTCGACGTCGGAGTGGTTGATCAGGTCCACCAGCGAGGACAGCCCCAAAGTGTCCGACAGGAGGATGAACTCCTGCCGTGCGTCGTCGGTGATATGCCCGGCCGCGGTGAGAAAGCGGATGCCGGAGAGCCATTCCTGGTCGGTGAGCCGCACCTGTTTGGCGAAGGCGTGAAGGTGGCGGACCAGGGCGGACATCACCTCGCGAAGCCGTGGGTCGGGGGTCGCCTCAAGTCGGGAGAGGACCTGGTCGGTCAGGTCGTCCTCGGCCATCTTGTCCATGGTCATCTCTTTCGGTCAGGGAAGGAAGGCGGCGGGACGGTCACCGGCGTAGGAGGCGGCAAGAACCGTGCGGGCGCAGGCGTGATCGACCGTGCGCGGGTTGACCGGACGGCCTTGGACGACGATGGTGGCGGCCACGTCGATCTCCTGGGCCGGGAAGCCGAGCACGGACAGGGACTGCGTGGCCCCGATCTCGTTCCGCAGGTCCCATATCGCACCCGCCGCGTGGTCGATGTCGCGGCCGGCCGCCCGGAACGCCGCCTCGATGGCCGCCATCGCCGTCGGCGCGGCGTGCGCGTTGGCGGCCAGGGCGTAGGGGATGACCGCGGAGTGGGACGGAGCATGCGGCAGGTCGTAGGTGCCGCCGAGGGTGTGGCAGATCTTATGGTGGATGCCCATCCCGGTGGTGCCGAGAGTCCAGCCGGCGAGCCAGGCGCCGTAGGCCACCTCGGCGCGGGCGTCGATGTCCGCCGGGTCCGCCACCGCCTTGGGCAGGCCCGCAGCGAGCGCCCGGATCCCTTCCTGCGCGGTGAGCCGGGTCAAGGGAGATATCTGCGGGGCGTAGAGGCCCTCGGCGAGATGCGCCAGCGCGTTCATGCCGCTCGCGGCCGTGAGCGCGGGCGGGAGCGACACGGTGAGCTCTGGGTCGTAGATGACGACCCGGGGCAGGACGTGCGGGTCGTGCCCGGTGGTCTTGCGCTGGTTGTGGGTGATACCCCAGATCGGCGTCATCTCCGACCCGGCGTACGTGGTGGGTACGGCGAGGATCGGCAGGTGTGTGTCCTTCGCGACCGCTTTCGCGGTCCCGATCGCCGAGCCGCCCCCCACCACCACGACGGAGTCGGCCGCGGCGGCGCGTGCAGTGTCCACCGCCCGCGCGGCCACGTCCGCGGGAACGTGCATGGCTGCTTCGTCGAAGCGACCGACCAGCAGCGGTGCGAGCAGGTCGGACAGCTCCTGGCCGGTCTTCAAGGAGGGGTCGCTGACCACAAGCGGCCGGGTCAGCCCGAGCCGGGCCAGCTCGGTGCCGAGCTCCAGCCGCCTGCCGGCACCGAAGACCACCCTTGAGTGGGGGGTGTCATGAACGAACTGCATGGGGGCTCATCGTTGTCACGGCGTGCTCCTTGCACAGAGGTTGGCGGGTTTCCCGAATGCCTCGGCGAGCGCGACGCTGCGCCTGCTGACCAGGGGCTCGATCTCCGGGTGGGCGATGCGGACAGGCGTGGCGAGCGAAGGGCGTCCAGCACCGTGGCGCTGCTCCAGGTGCCTGAGGCCGGGCAGGCCGGGGGTGTCTGGCGGGTGCGGTGCGTTGCTGCCGTGCCCGCCCAGATCCAGCGCTCGATTTCGCGCATCTGGTCTGACCGGCGCCAGGGTGGCCGCCTGGATGTTCTGGGCGGCCGTCAGGCGAAGAAACCGGTCGCGGAACCTGGTGCGCTGGCGCGGCGCCCGATCGGGCGATCCGAGGCGTGGGTCCATCGAGGATCGAGCGGCCGTCGGGCAGGACGTGACAGGAGTCGGGCCGGATCTCACCGAGCAGCATCGTGAAGAGCGTGTTCTTCCTGCCCCGTTGTGCCCCATCAGGCCGATGACGTCACCTGGTTCGATCGAAGGGCCGCAAGCGTCCGGAGGGGTCACTCTGAGGAAACGTTTCTTAGGGCTTCGCGTCTTGAGCAGCATGGGTCAGCCCACTGCGATGTCGTCGGCGAGCAGGGACGAGCGCAGGCGGGACAGCACGGCGTCCAGGCTTTGGGCGGCGCATGCGTCGTACACGTAGAAGTCCGGGCGGATGACGACCGCGTCGGCATCCAGGTCGTCGAACCAGGCTGCATAGGTGCCTTCGTCGTCGGACACTGGCGCGCCCTGGCCGACCTCGACGAAGCGCAGACCGTAGTCTATTGCCCAGGCATGGGTCCTGTGCGGGAGTGAGGTGAAGGCGCCCGGCCGGCCCAGCACCGTCCAGCCGTAACCGAGGACGTCGTCGAAGCGGCCGCTGACCCCGTCCGCGGTCACCCGCCCGTGGTAGGACAAGTAGCCGGCCTGCGGATGGCTGCCGGTCAGGCCGGCCCCGAGTTGCGGGAGCGGCAGCGGCGTCGGGGCGAGATCGGGGTCCTGGAGGGCGGCTTTCATCTGGGCGTCGCGGGCGGCGGCCGCCTGCGGGTCGGTTACGCAGATGACCTGGCCAAGGCCCACGCACAGCTCGATGACCTGACGGACGTGGTCGATGCGTTCTGGGCCGTAGGTGTCGAGTAGGGAATCGGGGGCCTTGCCCCGCAGAACGGCGTCGAGCTTCCATCCCAGGTTTTCGGCGTCGCGGATGCCGGCGCACATGCCCTGGCCGGCGAACGGCGGCGTCAGGTGTGCTGCGTCGCCTGCGAGGAACAGCCGCCCGTCGCGCCACTGGTCGCACCAGCGCGCGCGGAAGGTGTACACCACGTGCCGTTCGAGGACCGCGTTGTCCGGGGTCAGCCCGAACTCGCCGACCAGGCGCCACGCTGTCTGTGCGGTGTTGAGCTCCTCGAGCGTCTCTCCGGGAAGTCGCATGAACTCGAAGCGCTGTCGGTGGGGGGATCCGCCGGGGACCACCGTGGTCGGCCGCTCGGGTCGGCACCACTGCCAGGCGCGCGCATCGAGTTGAAGCGGCTCGTGCGGAAGCAGGTCGACGATGAGCCAGTCGAAGCCGAATCCAAGGTCGGTCGTCGTTGCTGCCATGTGGCTGCGCACGATCGAATTCGCGCCGTCGGCCCCGATGACGTACTGGCACTGGAAGGTCCGTGTTCGGGCGTCCGGCCCCCCTTCGTACGAGCGGGCCACCACGGTGGCGCCGTCGTTGTCCTGGGCGACCCCGATAACCTCCCAGCCGCGCAGGACCTGCGTCTTGATCTGTGTGGCGACGATCGCGTTGATCTCGCGCTCGAGGTGGGGCTGGTAGAAGAAGTTGTTGACGTGCCAGCCGGAGCGCCCGTGCCCGCGCCAGTCCAACTCCAGTAGGACCTCTTTGTCTGCGTTCACCCAACGGTAGGGGACGTTGAACTGTTGGATCGCGGGGTTGGTCTCGGCGTCCAGGCCGATGCTGTTGAACAGTCGGGCTATCTCGTCGTCGAAGTGGACCGCGCGTGGGAAGGCATAGGCCGTGGGGAACCGCTCGATGCAGACCGAGGTCCAGCCCAAGCGTCCCAGCTTGTAGGACAGGTACTGCCCCACCGGGCCGTACCCGACGATGACAACGTCCACATGGGTGTGTCGGCTCATCTCCCACCCGCTCCTCTCGGATGGCGCCCGGATGGGCGCCGGTTCGGCTCGGAGAGACCCACCTCTGGCGAGGTGCTCACTCCGTGCGGTGCCTTGTCGGTCGGCCTTTCCGGATCGGGTCGTTTCGCCGGCTCGTGATGCGCGTCGGGGCCGGCGAGCCACGAGCCGTGTCCGTCACGGAGCCGGATCAAGCAACGCGCGCCGCGACCACCTGCAGTTGCGCCGACCGCTCGCGGGTGTCCCGCGGTCCGTCGGGCCGCCTTGGGAGAGATGGTTGTCATGGCGTGGTCCGGGTGAACAGGTAGGTGAATTCGGTGAGGGCTGCGTCCAGCGCCTCGTTGTAGGGCAGGGACAGGAAGCGGTCGGCGGTGCGGCGGCCGCCGGCCAGCATGTGCGATCTCGTGGCCCGGGCAACCCAGGTGTCGGTGGCGGCGGGCAGCCGGTCGGCGGGGACCACCTCGTTGACGACACCGATCTCGTAGGCGCGCTGGGCGTCGAACGGGTCGCCGGTGAGGATGTTCTGGAACGCGTGGCGGCGGCCGAGGGCGTGCAGGACGGGAACGGAGGCGATCATGGGCCAGGCGCCCAGGCTTGATTCCGTGGTGCCGAGCCTGGCTCCTTCGGCAGCGATCACGATGTCGCTTGCGCATACCAGGGAGAAGCCGGACATGAGGGCGTCACCGTTGACCGCAGCGATGACGGTGACGCCGAGGGTCGGGAGGGTCTTGAACAGTTCGACCATCCCGGCTCCGAACTCCGCCGGGTTGCCCTGGCTGAGGCGCGCGGCGTCCACCCCGCCGCAGAAGACGTCGCCCGCGCCGGTCAGTACCACCGCCTTGACGTCGGGATGTTCGTCCGCCGCACGTAGCGCGTCCAGGAGGTTGGCCACCAGCCCGGGGTACAGTGCGTTCGCGTCCGGATTGTCGAGGGTGATCCACGAGGCATTGCCTCGCAGCTCGGTGCGAATGCCGTCCATTGCCGTTCCTGTTCGGTCCGTCGTCTAGAGGTCTTCAGCGGGCGATCGGTCCTCAAGCGGCCGCGCCGGCGGCGTGACGCCACGTCACATGTGGGTCAGGAGCCAGTCCGCGCCGGGGCCGAGGTGCTCGGCGGCGCAGTTGGTGACCGCGTGGTTGCCCCGCTCGAACATCCACAGCTCGCCCATGGCCAGCGCCTGGGCGGTGCGCCTGCCGTGGCGGTCGGCGTCCAGGAGCACGTCCTTGCCTCCGAAGATCACCAGCGCAGGCACGTCGACCTGTTCGGCGACGCCGTCGAGCGTGAGGGCCTTGGCACGCTCACGGGCCGTGTCCTCGCTGCCGCCGCCGAGGTTCCAGGCGTATTTCGCGCGGTAGAGGGGCGGCATCCGCTCCCACTCCTCGTCCAGGCTCCACGGGCCGCAGTTGGCCAGCACCGCCGTGACGCGCGGGTCGAAAGCGGCAGAGCGGAGGGCGTAGTAGCCGCCGAGGCTCACGCCGGCGGCCGCGATCCGGGCCAGGTCGAGGTCGTCGCGGCCGTCCAAGGCGTCGAGCAGCGCGGAGACCGCGTGCTCGTAGTCGTGCCGGATGCCCAGCTCGAAGCCGACCTCACCCTGGCCTGGGCCGTCCATGGAGAGCGTGGCCATCCCGCGGGTGAGGAAGTCCTCTTCCCACTGCGGGAACTCCTCCTTGACGGATTCGGTGCCCGGGATGAGCAGGACGAGCGGCGGCCGGTCCGTGCCGCGGGGTCGGCGGAGGTTGCCGACGACCTTATGCCCTTCGAACGGAACCTCGATCCGTTCGAAGGACGGGGCCTGGAGCCGCAGGCCGGCAGCGACAGCGTCGACGCTGCGGATCGTCAGGTCCCGGTAGCGGGCGTCATCCTGCACCGCCAGGGCCTTTCCGAAGTGGAATGCGACGCCGGCGCGCACCCGCGCGGCACCGGCGCTCCTCTGCCAGCCCGCGGCCTGGTAGCGGTCCGCCAGCCCCAGATAGTGCTCGCCCATCTCCGTCCACTGGTCCCACCAGTCGTCCCAGTCGGCGACCTTCTCGGACAACCGCTGGTAGTCGGCCAGGTCGATCCCTCTGATCACACATCGGGCCTGCATGGTCGCGAGCGCCACGCCGACGTCGCCACGAGGATCTGTCAAGGAACTTCCCTTTCACTCAAAGGCTTCAGCCGGCGTCGTCATCGACCGCCGATGGCAGGGCGCGTAGCACCGTCGGGCCGACTGGCCGGGCCGTCAGTCTCGGACGGCTGCAAGTACGGAGCCGATCACCGGCTCCCACACGGCGATCTCGGTCTCGGCGATCACGCCGCCCACGGCGGCGAAGGGGTCCTTCTCCATCAGCGCCCGCACCTGGGCCTTGTCGGCGCGGAACAGCAGCAGGGCACCGCGCGGCTCGTCAGGCCCGTAGGGCCCGGACACCAGCAGGACACCCTGGTCGGCGAGCCCACGCAGCCAGTCACGATGCTCGGGCAGGACACGGTCGCGTCGGGCAACGTCATCGGTGTAGCGATAGGTGACGGCGACGACCGTCATCAGGCTCCCGCCTCCGATTCCGCGAAGCTCACTGGGGAGGCAGCACGAGCGCTGCCCGCGCGATCGGCGGCACGGACGGCGTCAAAGAGCGTCTTGGCGCCGGCCTGACTGGTGAACCCGCCATCGACGGCGATCTCCGCACCGGAGAGGTACCGGGACTCGTCGCTGATCAGGTAGACGACCAGGTGTGCCACATCCTGCGGCTCCCCGAGGATGCCGAGCGGGTTGGCAGCGAGTTGCGCCTCGCGGAACGCGGGTGGAGCGTCGGCCACCATCGAGGTCTCGATGTAACCGGGATGGATCAGATTGGAGCGTATGCCCAGCGGCCCCAGCTCCAGGCTCGCCACCTTCGCCACACCACGCACGGCCCACTTCGACGCGGTGTAGGCAGCCGTGAAGTTCGGCGTGAGCGCCGCGGCACTGCCGATCGTGACGATGGAGGCGCCGGGTGGCATCAGCGGGGCCAGCGCCTGGATGCCCAGCAGCGGGCCGGTGGTGTTGACGCGGAGGACTCGCTCCCAGTCCTCCAACTGGACCTCCAGCAGCCGGGCCAGGTGCGTGCGGCCCGCGTTGTTGACCAGACCGTGCACGTGGCCGTGCAGCGTTCTCAGTTCGGCCGCCAGCCGGGTCCAGGCGGCGGGGTCGGTCACGTCGAGCTGCCGATACACGATCGCGTCGCCGTACCCGTCGAGTTCGCCGGGCACCACCTCGTCCGGGGCGACGACGTCGGTGGCCACCACGATCGCCCCTTCGGCGGCCAAGGCACGTGCCTGCGCAGCGCCTTGACCACGCGCCGCACCGGTGATGAAGACGACCTTGCCCGCGACGCGGCCGGCAGCCGACGTGCCCTCGCGCGCCCCATGGAGGACAGTGCTGTCCCTTTGCATGGGTCCTCCTTGCCTCAACGTCGAGTGCGTTACCAGCAGCCCGATTTGCCGATTTCAGCAGAATTGCCGATCTCGCCAGAGCTGATGATTTCGTCAGAGAGTAGGGCGTGTTACAACCCCTGTCCAGGTGCCGGATCAATTCCGTGTCAGGTTCCAGGGTGGTCGCATCACTCGCCGCGCTCGCCCTGGCGACAGCCATCGCCGCGCCTCGCACCCAGCAGCCAGCTCACCACACGGCCGCCTTCACGCACGTCGGACACACCACGACCGGTAGCAGTTCCGCCTGCGATCAGGCAGCAGATTCCCGCACCGACGTCGCGGCGTTGCGGCCCTGCTCGCAACCGGATCGCGGCAACGCGAACGGGGTGCCGTCGTCCACGTCCGCCAACCGGCCGCCCTCGCCCGGCGCCTGGGGGGTATGACAAGGCCGTCAGTGTGGCCCGATCCGGCGAGCTCCGGCGAGCCAGGCGGCGCGACGGCTGGTGCCGGGTCCTACGCTGCGGTGATGACCGAGATGAAGGCCCCGACGCCCCGCGACGCCTTCGAACTGCTGCTGGCCGGTAACCAGCGCTTCGTCGCGGGCGCCCCCGAGCACCCGAACCAGGACGCCATCCGCCGCGCCGAGATCGCGCCGTCCCAGCAGCCCTTCGCCGTGCTGTTCGGGTGCTCCGACTCCCGGCTGGCCGCCGAGATCATCTTCGACCGCGGTCTGGGCGACCTGTTCGTGGTGCGCACCGCAGGCCATGTCATGGGCTCGGAGGTGCTGGGCAGCATCGAATACGGCGTGGACGTGCTGGGCTGCCCGCTGGTCGTGGTCCTCGGCCACGACTCGTGCGGCGCGGTCGGCGCGGCGTGCGCCGCGCTGGAGGATGGCATGGCCCCGGCGGGGTACGTCCGGGACGTCGTCGAGCGGGTGACCCCCAGCGTGCTGGCAGCGCGGGCCGCCGGACGGGTCGAGCCCGAGGAGATCCTCGCCGAACACATAAGGCACACCGTCGACCTTCTGCTGGACCGCTCCCGGGTGCTCGCCGAGGAGGTCGCCGCCGGGCAGGCCGCCGTGGTGGGCCTGTGCTACCGCCTGGCCGACGGCAGTGCACAGCTCGTCGCCTCTCGCGGCCTCGCTGCGGCGCTCCCCACCACGTCCTGACCGCCCCCGCCATGGCTGCTCAGCGTGGGTCGCCTCGCCGGGCGACGTGCCGGTCGGGGCGGATGAGGAGGCTGCCGTGCCCGTAGAGGAGATCAGGACACGGAGGCTTGCGCCCACCAGTCCGCCCGACGGAGAGGTGACGCTGACCAGCAACAGGGCCCAGGTCCGCGGCCTGGCCCTGCCTGTGATGACGGGTGACCAATTCAGGCGACAGGGCGGTGGAGCCGCTGCTTGAGCGCCTTCCCGCGCGCCTCCGCCGTGGCTTCCAGCCGGGCCTTCTTCTGCTCCCGGCGCACCTTGGCTGCCTCGCGTTCCGCCGCTTCCTGTGCCTCGCGGACCGCCTTGGCCTCGGCTCGCACCCGCTCGGCCGGCCTACGCTCCAGCACCGCGTCGAATCGCATGGCGAGCAGGTCGATCGCCGCCGTGTCGCGCTCGGCGACCTCGGCGACCAGCACCGTGCTGCCCGCACTCACCTCGTCGGCCACCAGGGCCACCAGGCCGGAGTTCTCCGTCGCCCGCCGCCAGTCGGCGCCGCCGCCCACCAGGGCGCCGGTGCCCCAGCCCAGCACCACGCCAAGCGGTCCGCCCAGCAGACCCACCACCGAACCGACCAGCCCGCCGGCCAGCGCCCCCGCCCCGGTCGCGACACCCTCGGGGATCCGCACCGTCCCGTCCAGCCGGCGCTCGACGAGCATGGCACCCATGACCTCCACGGTCGGGCCGCCGAGCTGCTTCAGCTCACTGAGCGCCTGATAGGCCGAGGCCTGCTCGGCGAAGCGGAAGACGACGACGTTCTCGGGCCTGTCCATGGCCACCCCTCACCTGCTCATAGGTCTGCACTCGACGGGAACCCCGCCTTCGAGACAATATGTCTCGCACAGCTTGTGAGTCAACTTGTCTCATAGAAGTCCGAGAGGTTCGCCGCCAGCGTCCCCACGCCGCAGCACAGGCAAAGAGACAGGTGTCAGCTGCACCCCTGGGGGCGGACCCCGCGCGCGGTACCCGCGCGGCGGCCCCGGCGGCTGCGACAGAGCCGCGCATCGATTGGCGGCGACTTGGCTCTTGATCCGACCAGTACGTCCACCCAGGCAGTACGAACTCGTAGCGAAGGCCCTCAACGTCGCCATCCGGCCACAGCCTGACCGACCCCGACAGCAGCGCGGAGGGCGCCGCCACCTTCTCCACGGCAAAGCCCGGCGCCTTCTCTTCCTGCCCTAGAGATTCTTGCCGGTGTTTCCCTCGCCATTCGATGAGTCCGGCCGCTTCCTCTCGCCCGGAGCAGGAGCATCCTCTTGCCCACCCAGCAATTCCAGAAGTGCAGCGTCCGCCTTCTGCCTGTCCTCCTTCGTCAGTTCGATAGGCGCGTTGCTGTAGACGGCGTACCGGTGGGGGTCAATGATGTTGGCGGCTCTAAAGGTGAACGTCAGAAGCGGGCGCCACCCCTTTCGGTGGCCAAGTCTCGCTTGTATCTGAACCTTGTAATCACGGGCCTCTGGAACAAACCCGGAAAACGGTGCCTCGAATTCGAGGAAGAGTTGCCGCGCTTCTCTGCCGGCCACGGCGAATCCGGCCGGCAAATTCCGCTCCTCGTCCGGCCCGGGTTGGAGACGGAAGGGTGAAGACATCCACAGGAGTGGAAGATGAGAGGCGGGCTCATCAGGGAAGGTCAGCATGAGATCCTGCACGACTATCGGCTTGGCGCCGGTGTTGTGAAGGACGATCGGAAGCCGCAGGCGAGCCATGGAGCAGTCGACAATCGCCGCAAAAGAATGAGGCTCCCACGACTTCAGGCGCCCCTGCCTGGCGTTGAGCCACCAGAATGAGGCTACGGTGAAGAGCAGTGCACAGACCGACACGAAGCCGGCGCCAGAAAGCGGTGAGGACGCAATCTGATCGGCAGCGGCTATCAGCAAAAGCACAAATTCAGTGTGCCAGCCGCAGGCGAGGCACGCTAACAGAACCTGGTGATGCGGGGCCCTTGAGCGGCTCAGCCTCTCGACGGGGAGCAGCTGAGATCCTCGATCCTTCGGCGAGGAAGTGTGCCAGCCACACGGCCACGTCGCTATGCCCGTGCTCTCAGTACTGCATCACCGCGTGCGAGAGAGTCTGCCTGGTCACGCGCTCCTCCTCGTGGTGACAACAAGCTTGGGCTATGACCCGATGGGCATCGGCCGTCAGCCGACAGTCAGTTCCGTCAGCGGCAGTGTGTGCTGAGTGCGGACTGCCTTGGTGCGGAGGTAGCGGACGTTGTGTGCCGTGCTGAAGACACCCGTGGGAACGTGGCGGGTCACCGTAAGGCCCAGGGTGCGCAGCTGCTCGGCCTTGTCGGGGTTGTTGGACAGCAGGTCCAGTTCACAGATGTTGAGGGCGGTGAGCATCTGCGCGGCGGCCGTGTAGTCGCGGGCGTCCTCCGGAAGGCCGAGGGCCGCATTGGCGTCGTAGGTGTCGAGGCCCTGGTCCTGGAGGGCGTAGGCGTCGAGCTTGTTGTAGAGGCCGATGCCGCGGCCTTCTTGGCGGAGGTAGAGCAGGACGCCGCCGCGCTCGGCGATGCGCTCGGCCGCCTCGCGCAGCTGGGGGCCGCAGTCGCAGCGGGCCGAGCCGAAAACGTCGCCGGTGAGGCACTCGGAGTGCAGGCGCACCAGTGGGGGCCGGCCGGGGGCGGGTTCGCCGAGGATGGCGGCGACGTGTTCCTGGCCGTCGGTGAGGCTGTGAAAGGTGGCGAGGTCGGCGGTCACGGTATAGCCGTCACCGAAGCGGAGCGGGACTGTCACACGGGTGCGGATCGTGGCTGCCGGCACGCCGGTCGGGGTGCTGCTGGCGTTGGGTGCGGTGGCGTTGTGTGAGTCGCGCATGGGTGGTCCTTCTCCGGGGCGGCGTTGCGGGTGTTGTTCGCGCAATGGGGCCGACGCCGGCGCCGTGGTGGCGCGTCGGTCACGTCGAATGGGCGCCATCGTTCGGCCTCCTTCTGCGTAACCCGTGTCTTCATGGGATGCGCCGGCCGCACACCTTCGGAGAGTGCACGGCCGGCATGCCCACGCGCTCGGTCGGGTCGTCAGGGAACGAGGATGAGGCGGATCGGGTTGCCGATCTTGTGTTCCAGGCGGTGGATCGCGTCGGGGGCGTCGGCCAGGGAGATGTGGTCGGTGATGGAGGGGGCCAGGTCGAGACGGCCGCTGGAGGCCAACCGGATCAGCTCGTAGACGTGGTCGAACGACGATCCGTAGTGTCCGTACACCTTCTTGTTCTTGAGGTTGAAGGTCATTCGCTCCGAGATCTTCAGCGGCTCGGTGGTGATACCCACCAGGACCAGCGCACCGCGGTCACCGAGCAGGGGCGATGCCTGTTCCCGGACCGGGGGAACGCCGGCGAAGTCGAATGCGTAGTCCAGTCCCAGTCCGTCGGTGGCCCGCAGTACGGCGTCAATGAAGCCGGGGTCGGACGGGTCGAGCGCGATGTCGGCGCCGAACGCGAGGGCTCGGGCTCGGGCACCGGGCAGCGGGTCGACGGCGATGACCGGCGCGGCACCCATCATGCGGGCCAGCCGGACGGCATGGGCACCCACTCCGCCGACTCCCCAGATGCCCACGGACTGGGCGGAGCGCACCTGCACGGTTTCGACCAGGGCCGCGTACGAGGTGGAGACGGCGTCCGGGATGATCGCCGCCTGGTCGAAGGGAAGTGCGTCGGGGATGGGGACGACCGTGTCCTCGCGGGCGATCGTGTACTGGGACCAGCCGCCGTCATAGTCGACGCCGCGACCGCGGAACTCTGTGCACACGCCGCCCCTGGCACAGCGGGCGCACTGGCCGCAGGGCTGGCCCGCCTGCAGGGCGACCCGTGTGCCGACGGTCAGGTCCCGCTTGAGGCCGGATCCCAGGGCATGGACTACACCGGAGATCTCGTGTCCCAGGGTGAGCACGTTCTTCGCGCCCAGGTGCAGGGGGGTGATACTTCCGTCGATGAGGTGAAGGTCGGAGAGGCACACGCCGGCGGCCTTCACTTCGATCAGTACTTCGCCCGGTCCGGGTTCGGGGATCGGGATCTCCTCCACGAGGAACTTCTTCGTGTCCAGGTGGACGCGTCCTGCCAGCATGGTGTCCATGGTTTGAGGCCTTCTTGAGTTGGTGGTTGCGGGGTTGGAGTGCTGCAGCGGTCCGGGACCGAAGAGGGATGGGGGCGCGCTGCGTCAGGCCGGCGGATGGGGGTTCCAGCCCGCAAGAGCCGGACCGCAACGGTCTCTTGCGGGCTGGGGGGACCGGCGGAACGGCACGCCTCCGTCCGTCCGGCCGATCCCGTCGGTGCCCCCTAGCCGCCGGCATGGCCGCTCAGCGGCTAGGGGGCAGCCTGTGCAACCCGGTTCTGCGCGAGGACAGCGCGCTGGAACAGGGCATGGGAGCGGGCGGTCTGGCGGAAGGTGAGGTTCTGCAGGGCCAGTTCGAGTCCCCTGTCGGCGTCGCCGCCCACGGTGAGCCAGAAGTCGGCTGCGTGGTCGGCGTAGGCCTCCGGGTGGCACCGCACCAGTTCGTCGTAGCGCGTTGCCGCACGCTCGCGCCACTGCTTCGCCTCATGGACACGGCCGCTTCTGTGCAGCGCGGCCGCGAGGTGGGCGGCATACTCCGGGTCGTCGCTGGTCCGGGTGAGGGGGCGCAGGAGGGCGACGGCGTCATGAGTCTCTCCGCGCAGCAGCTCGACCTCGGCCAGGTGACCCAGTGCCGGCGCGTAGCCGGGCACCCGGCGCCGGGCGGCCTCGTACCAGGAGCCAGCCGCATCGAGATCGCCCTCGCGGTGCCACATCACACCGCGCCTGAAGTCCAGCTGAGCGAGCGGGAAGGGCGAGGTCCCCTGGTAGTGGCGCCGCGCCTCGTCGAACAGTCGCTCCGCCTCGGTGATCTCCCGTCGGTCTGCCTGCAGCACGGCGAGCGCGCCGAGCGTCGTGAAGTCGCTCTGCCGCTGCGCCGCTGCGCGGATCAGGGCCATGGCATCCGCGTGGCAGCCAAGGGCCTGCAGGATGACGGCGCGTTCCGCGTCCAGTTCGGCCGCATCCGCGCCGCTTCGGCCCGCCGCGCCGAGGTCGGCAGCGGCCTCGGCGAAGCGGTGCAGGGTGGCCCGCGACCTGGCGCGGGCGAGCAGGGCCGTGCCGTCCTCGGGTGCGGCGCGCACGAGCTGCTCGGCGAGTTCTGCGGCGCGTTCGTAGTCGGCGACGCGGCCCAGGAGGTGGCCTCGGAGGTTGAGGAGGTCGATCAGCCCCGCCCCCTGGGCCACCGCCAAAGGAGCCTGCGCCTCCCCCGTACCCGTACGACTGAGTCGTACGGCCAGGCCGTCGATCTGCGCGTGCAGATTCGTCACGGCGATGGTGCCGTTCGTCGTGACCGGCTCGCACACCTGGGGAGACGCCCCGGTCATGCCGCTTCCTGGGGGGGCATCTGCGCGGCCAGGCGGGCGCCCAGGTCCGGCGGGGTCGGGTTGGGAGCGTTCAGGTAGGGGAAGGTGTGGGTGGCCGGCTGGGTCGCCTGGTCGACGCCGTCGCTCAGACGCTCGCCGTCGGTGCCGCCCACCAGCAGGGTGTAGAGAGTGTCGACGATGTCGTCGTTGAGCGAGCGGCCACCGCAGGTCGTGTGCGGACGGCCGGCGACCAGGGCAGTCTCGATCTCGAAGCAGCCGTCCTCGGAGAAGGGCTTGGACAGGTCGACGACGAGGAAGTCCGCGAGCAGCAGCTCGGTCAGCGGGTGGGCACCCTGCTCGTCCAGCGGCCAGTCGGTCTTGCCGTCCAGGCCGTCGAACCAGGCCAGGTTGGCGTTGAACCGCGCGCGGTAGGCGTCCGCGTAGTCGGGCCGGATGCCGAAGGTGTCTTCCTCGTTGTAGAGGTCGCGGATCTCCAGATCGCGGTTGACCGTGTCGTACTTCTTGCTCGACAGGACCACGTTCTTGATCTCGGGGCGGCCCATGCGCTCCAGCTGTATCGGGCGTCCGCCACCGGCCGTCAGGGTCTCGCCGACGACCGCCACCAGCGAGCCGGCGGCCGAGCCGAGCGCCGCGGCCTCGACCTCGAGGACGATGCTCAGCACGTTCAGGCCCTCCAGAACGTTGGGAGCCTCGGGCCTGAGGGCCAGCTGCCCCGTCATATCGGTGGCGATCACGCCCACGAAGTCGATGAAGAACGGGTCGAGCCGCGACCCGGCGAAGATCTTCAGTCCCTCGGCCTCGGTGGGCACCTCGTTGCCGACCTGGAAGACGACCGTCCGGCCGTCGGGTGCCTGGCACCTGCCCATCTGCACCAGGGTGTCGGCGCCGTCGAGCTGCTGGGGGGCGTCGAAGGTGAAGTCGAAGACGTACTCGTCCTCGCCGACATTGAACGCCGCAGTGGCGCCCTCGCTCACGGACGTGACCGGCCGGACGCGGAAACGGTGGGTGATCACGTCGGAGAACAGGGCTGTAGGGGTCGAGGCCGGGAGCACGTTGAGGACGAGCACCAGGTTCCCCGGCCGCTCCGGGCTCGGGAAGGCGTACACGTCGCAGATGTCGGAGGCGGGGTCCGCTATGGCACGCGGCCCGGAGAAGTGGTCAGCCATGAGAAGCTCCTTGTCGTATCGCTCGCGAGAGATGTCAGGTGTCGAGGTCGGCGATCCAGCGCAGCGCCGAAAGCCCGGGCATGAAGCAGTACTCGCCGCCCCGGTTGACGACGAACGGCGGAAGCCCCTTGAAGCGGCGGCGGATCGGCTCGCGCGGAATGGTGAGCTGGCCGTTGTCGTTCCCGCCGACCAGCGGGTCCTTCTCGGCGGGGGCCCCGATGAACTTGCCGTCGTTCACCCACTGCCGCTGGACGAACTCGAACTGCCGCGCAAGGTGGGCTCCGACGAAGGCGAACATGATGCCGCGGTCGGCGCCGTCGTCCTCCAGCACGCCCTTGGGCAGCGGCGGACCGTAGGTGGTGCCGCGCCTGATCATGCGGTGCAGGCGCACCTCGCCGGTGACGACCGCGTCCCGCGGGTTCATCCGCCGGGCGTGGGCACCTACGGGGCACTTCAGGCCCTGCGGGTCGTCGCCGTACATGAAGTCGTTGTTGCGCGTGGGATCGGCGCCGAGTTCGGGATCGTCCTTGTCCGGCGTCAGTGCCAGCGGGGCGCCACTGGGCCAGCGGCCGACGAACTTGGCCGCGACCAGCTCCTCGTCCGCGGGGTCCTTGGCGCGGTCGCGGATGTACTGGCGGAACTCGGCCACTCGCGTGTGCAGTTTGCGGAAGACCACATACGTTCCGTTGCGCCCGAGCACCTCGGGCTGCGGAACGGGTGCGGTGTCTCCGGTCTCGTCCTCGTATCCAAGGACGAACTCGCCCGCCTTGAGCGGAACTTCGCGCGGATTGGTGCCGGGGATCCCCGTGCCCTCGATCGCCGGCTGTCCGATGCCGTCCCGGAAGCCGAACGGCTCCTTCTCGTCCGGTCCGACGTGCACGTCCTGCTGCCAGACGGGGACGACGCCGGGCAGGTCGCGCAGCGCGTCGCGGGCAAGGAGGACGATCGTCTCCAGACGGACGGCATCCGGGGCGAGTGCGGCCAAAATGATGTGCACGTCCTTGGAACCGAGCGGACCCTCCCAGTTCTCGGGCGCGCTTTCCCCGACATCCCCGAGTTCGTCCGCCTGCGCGGCCATGCCCTCCTGGAACTCGGGCGGGAAGGTGGCCAGCGATTCCTCGGGCACGCCCAGGGCCTTCAGGCCCTGGAAGCTGAGTGCCACCGCGAGCGAGACCTGACGCTGGGGGTCGAACGTGGCGACCGAGTCGAGGACGGGGGTGAGCCGCCGAAGCAGCTCCCGGCCCTGCCGTCGGTCGTCGATGCGCAGGGCGAGGTAGGAGCCCGCGTAGGGCGTCGGCCGTGGCTCCAGAGCGGCGGCTTGGATGTCGTCGAGCTCCAGGGCGCCGAGCTCTAGGGCGCTGCCCTTGTCCGTGGTCATGATGCCTTCCAGAACTGTGGTGCGTGGGCGCAGTCGTCACGCCGGTGTGGGTCCTGGGAGGGGGCGGGGATGGTGTCGCCCCCTCCCAGGGGCGTGGGGGTCAGGCAGCGGCCTGGGCGAGGAGCGGCTTGAGGGCCGGGTGCGAGAGCGCTTCCTCGGCGGCGGGGTTGTCCAGGACTTCCTGGAAGGCGTCGTTGACCTGCTGCGCCTTGACGACCTGCGGCATCGTGAGGGGGCCGAGGGGGTTGAAGTAGGAGGCGGCCTGGGACTGCGCGTCCTGCAGGATCTTCTTCAGACCGGCAGTGGACTTGCGGACGTTCTCCTCGAAGTCGGGGTTGTTGCCGCTCTTGGAGAGCGCCTCCATGCCGCCGGCCTCCTCCACCCACGCGAAGAGCTCGTCCCACTCGGCGGTGTGCTGCATCCAGTCCGCGAAGTGCTCGAAGCCCACGGTCAGGATCGCGTCGTCGACGTAAGGGTCCCACTCGGTCTCGAACGTGGTGGCCCACAGCAGCTGCCTGCCGCCGTCGAAGACCACGTGCCGGGTGTCACGCAGACCGGTCTTGATGGTCTGCGCCGGGTCCTGACGGCGCAGCTCCTCGACGAACCGCTGGCAGGCCGCCCGCAACTCCTCCTCGTGCCCCGGCTTGACGCTGAAGTAGGCAGCCAGCTCGGAGACCACACCGTCCGTGCGGCCCTTGCCCGCCTTCTTGGTGATCGTAGAGGTCATCGTTTCCTCCAGTAGAGACTTTGCGCGCGAAATGCGGTGGCATTTGCGACAAGAGGTGATAGTCGCGGGATCGGCTGTTTCGCGACCCCTGTGTGAGACAGATTGACTCACAGCCTCTCTATGAGTCAACTTGTCTCAGAGTGACCTGAGTCACATCAGTTCGAGCAGTTCAAGACATACGAATGACCGGCGCCGCCGTCTCACCCGGCCGGATGGGGGACATCCAGCGGCGCCGGACCGGGCCCGCCGTCACGGCGAGGGCGGGCCGCCTTCGTTCACGCAGGACGCGGCGACGCTTTAGGACCAGCCCCGCAGGGCGGCGTCCACGACGATCTCCACGGTGTCACGCCCCAGGCGGTTCCCGGCGATGAAGCGCTCGAAGAACAGGGGGCCCACCGTGGCCATGGCAAATGTCTCGGGAGTGACGTCGGGGCGAAGCTGGCCGCGCTCGACGGCCGCGGCGACAGCGGGGCTGAGGGCGTCGGCGATCTGGTTCATCAGCGTCTGCCGGAGGCGGCGCATGTCTTCATCGCTCCGCGAGCCGCCGATGACCGCGACAAGGACGGCGCCCGTGTGCTCGTCGTCCAGCCGCTCGGCGAGCACGCCCAGATTGTGGACGAGCTCCGCTCGCGGATCGCTGCCCGAAGCGGCCCGAATCTCCTCGGGCACAGCAGGCAGAGGCGGCATACCGGCTTCCAGTGCGGCCAGACGGAGATCGAGAAGGCCGGGCCAGTGCCGGTAGACAGTGGCTCTGCCGACGCCGGCACGGGCGGCGACCGCTTGATGCGTCACGGCCTCCAGCCCACCTTCCGCGAGCAGCTCGGTGGCCGCGGCGACCATGGCCTCGCGACTGCGCAACAGACGCGGATCAGTTCTGACCTGCAACCTACTACTCCCTTCCGTGGGACAATGTGCCTTACAACGCTCTATGAGTCATTCTGTCTCATAGAAGGGGAGGAGGGAAGCCGGGACGCCCGAGGAGTGCGTCACATGTGGACGACCGGTGCGGCGCTCTCGTCGTGCTGGGGTACGCCACGGCGGTAGAGCACAACGGTCACGACCAGGCCGAGGGCGAAGACGGCCGCCGACCACCAGTAGGCGGTGGAGTAGCCCTCGAGGCCGGCGCGGGCCAGGACGCCGGGGTCCTTGGGGTTGCGGCCGGAGAGGTAGTGGGTGGCGGCGTCGGAGGCCATCGTGCTGAACAGGGCGACGCCGATGGAACCGCCGACCTGCTGGACGGTGTTGACGGCGGCGGACGCGACCCCGGCATCGGCCGCGGCCACACCGGAAGTGGCCAGGCTCATGGCGGGCGCGATGACCGTGCCCAGCCCCACACCGACGAGCACCAACTGGGGCAGTACCTGCGCCGCGTACCCGCTGTTCAGGTCCAGCGTGGTCATCCAGACCAGGCCGACGGCCGCAATGGCCATGCCCAGCGGTACCACCGGCTTGGGCCCTATGCGCGGCACCACGACGTTGTTGGCCACGGCGGAGGCGGACGACGATGCCACGATCATGGGCAGGAAGGCGAAGCCCGTCTTCAGGGCGCTGTAACCGAGGCTCTGCTGCAGGTAGTAGGTCAGGAACAGGAACACGCCGAACATGCCCGCGCCGGTGACGAAGAGGGCAGCGAAGGAGGCACCGCGGTTACGGTCCAGCAGGACCCGCAGGGGCAGCAGCGGATACGCCGCCCTGCTCTGCCACCACACGAAGGCAGCCACCAGTACGGCACCGGCCACCAGCATGCCCCAGGTCGCAATCGAGCCCCAGCCGTGCGTTTCGGCGTTCGAGAACCCGTAGACCAGGCAGAACAGGCCGGTGGAGACCAGCAGGGTGCCGAGGACGTCGAGCTTCGAGGACGTGTCGCGTGCACTGCGGTGCAGCAGGGCTGCGCCACCGGCGAACGCCACCGCGGCGAAGGCCACGTTGACGTACATGGTCCAGCGCCAGTCCAGGTACTCGGTCAGCACTCCCCCGAGGATCAGGCCGATGGCTCCTCCGGCACCGGCGACCGAGCCCGCGACGGTGAAGGCCTTCGCCCGCTCGCGCGGTTCGGTGAAGGTGGTCATCAGCAGCGACAGTGCGGACGGGGCCAGCAGGGCGGCGAACAGGCCCTGGACGGCGCGCGCGATGACGAGCATGGCGAAACCGTTCGCCGCTCCTCCCACCATGGAAGCGGCCGCGAAACCGGCCAGACCCACCAGGAAGGTCACCTTCTGCCCGACCAGGTCCGCAACCCGGCCACCGAGCAGCAGCAGGCTGCCGAAGGCCAGCGCATAGGCGGTGACCACCCATTGCCGGTCGGCGTCCGAGAAGCCAAGGTCGTGCTGGGCGGACGGCAGGGCGATGTTCACGATGGTGCCGTCGAGGACGCCCATCAGCATGGACAGGGAAATGACCAACAGGATCCACCAGCGACGCCGGTACGAGGGGTCGGTCACGTTCTCAAATGCGGTCTCGGTGCCGCGAGCGGTGGTGGTGGTGGTGTTCTGGGACATGGGGACAGCCCTCCAGGCAGGGACAGAACAAGGGGGGGGAAGGATCAGGTACGGCTGCGGGACGGCAGGGCCGCCTCGGTGAACGGATCGCGCGGGTGCTCCAGTTCGATGAGGCCGACGGTTTCCCGCTTCAGCAGGGAGGCCAGCAACCAGTCCACGAACACGCGTATCTTGCGGTTCAGCGTCGGCACCCGGCTGCCGTGGTAGAGGCGGTGGAACCACCACGCCGGGCGGCCCTTGAGCTTGAACCTGTTGAACAGGATCGCGACGCCCTTGTGGAGGCCGAGGCCTGCCACCGCGCCCAGGTTCTTGTGCCGGTACTCCTTCAGTGGCCGGCCGCGCAGAGCCGCGATGATGTTGTCGGCGAGCACCGGGGCCTGACGTACGGCGTGCTGCGCGTTCGGCGGGCACCACGCGCCCTCTTGCCCGGCCAGGTCGGGGACCTGGGCGTTGTCGCCCGCGGCCCACACGTGGCCGAGGCTCCTGACCTGGAGGGTGGGAAGGGTGTCGACGTGGCCACGCGGGCCGAGCGGCAGGCCGAAGTGGGTCAGCACGGGGTTGGGGCGGACGCCGGCTGTCCACACGATCGTGGAGGCCTGCGTCTCGACCCCGTTCGCCAGGACCACGTGCTGGTCGATGCAGGACTCCATGGAGGTCTCCAGGTACACCTCGATGCCACGTCCCTGAAGCTTCTCCATGGTCCAGACACCGAGGTCCGCACCCATCTCGGGCAGGATGCGACCGGCGGCCTCGACGAGGATGAAGCGCATGTCCTGCCTGCTGACGTGGCGGTAGCTCCGGGCCGCGTCGCGGGCCATGTCCTCGACCTCTGCGATGGTCTCCACACCGGCGAAGCCGCCACCGACGAAGACGAAGGTCAGGGCCTTGCGCTTCACCGCCTCGTCCGTGGTGGAATCGGCGCGGTCCATCTGGGTGATGACGTGGTTGCGCAGGCCGATGGCCTCCTCGACGGACTTCATGCCGATGCCGTGCTCGGCCAGGCCGGGTATGGGGAACGTCCGTGAGACCGAGCCGAGCGCGACGACGAGGTGATCGAACGGCAGCTCGATCGTGTGACCCGCCGCAGTACGGACGTGGGCGACCTTGGCCGCCTGGTCCACGGAGACCATGTGGCCGGTGACGACCTCGGCGCCCGTCAGGACATTTCGCAGCGGCGCGACGAGGTTGCGCGGGGCCACGTTGCCGGCTGCCGCTTCCGGCAGGAAGGGCAGGTAGGTCATGTGCGACCGGGGGTCCACGACGGTGACGGTCGCCTCGCCGCGGGGCAGCTTCTTCAGCAGGCGCATCGCGGTGTAGAGGCCGACGTAGCCGCCGCCGGCGATGAGGATGCGTGGCCTGTCCGGGACAAGGGCGAGGGTCATGACGGATCCTTGTGCGTGAGAAGGTGCGTGCGAGGGGGCGTGAGCGTGTCCGGGTGAGTCGGTCCGCTGGATGTGATGAGTGCCGATGCGCTTGCGGAACACCCAGTACGTCCAGCCCTGGTAGCCGATGACCAGCGGAGCGAAGACGGCGCCCACCCAGGTCATGATCCCCAGCGTGTACGCCGAGGAGGACGCGTTGGTGACGGTCAGGCTCCAGGCCGGGTTCAGCGTGGAAGGCATGACGTCGGGATAGAGAGTCAGGAACAACGTGGCAGCCGTGGCCGCCACGGTGGCGGCGGAGAAGGTGAACGCCCATCCCTCGCGGCGAGCCCTGGTGCAGGCGAGCGCGATCCCCCATGCGGCAAGCGCGAGGACCACCGTCGCCAGGCTTCGGCTGTTGCCGCGGTCCGCCTGGGTCCAGACCAGGAAGCCGGCGGCGGGCAGCGCGGCCAGGGCGCCGAGCCTGAAGGCGAGTGCGCGAGCCCGCTCCCGGATGTCACCGACGGTCTTGAGCGCGACGAACACCGCTCCGTGGACGGTGAATACCGCCAACAGGGCCAGCGCGCCGAGCACCGCGTAGGGGTGGAACAGCCCGCTCAGCCCGCCGGTGTAGACGTACCGCCGGTCGATGGCCACCCCGTGGACGATGTTGGCGAAGACCAGTCCCCACAGCAGCGGCGCCAGCAGCGAGCACCAGAAGATCGCGTGGTCCCAGTTGCGCTTCCACCGGATGCCGTCGCGCTTGGCGCGGTACTCGAAACCCACCGCCCGCACGATCAGACAGACCAGGACGGCGAACAGCAGGAGGTCGAAGCCGCTGAACAATGTGGCGTACCAGCCCGGGAACGCGGCGAAGGTCGCAGCGCCGGCCGCGATCATCCACACCTCGTTGCCGTCCCAGACGGGGCCGATGGTGTTGAGCAGCACGCGGCGTTCGGGCTCGTCACGGGCGAGGAGCTTGGTGAGCACGCCGACGCCGAAGTCGAAGCCCTCCAGGACGAAGTAGCCCGTCCAGAAGAAGGCGATCAGCAGGAACCAGAAGTCGTGGAGGTGCATGGCGAAACGTCCTGACGGCCGGTCAGTAGGCGAAGGTGAGGATCTTGTCGTCGTCCTCGGCGGTGGACGGACCGCGCAGCCGGGGGTCACGCTGCGGCGGCTGCTCGTCGAGATGAGGGCCGGCGGTGGCGTACTTGACCATCAGCCTGACCTCGATGACGGCGAGGACTGCGTACAGGAGGGTGAATCCGATCAGGGTGGTGAGCATCTCCGCGGCGCTCACCCCTGGGGAGACGGCGTCGGAGGTGCGCATCAGGCCATAGACCACCCACGGCTGGCGGCCGGACTCCGTGAAGATCCAGCCGAACGAGTTCGCGATCAGCGGGAATCCCAGTGTCCAGACGGCCGCCCGCCAGGCCCACTTGGTCAAAAACGGTCCCAGAGCCCGGTTCTTCGTGAGCATGAGGTGCGGGACCTCCTCCGACCGGGTGACGAAGGCCGGGGCGATCCAGCGCCGGTTGCGCGTCAGCCACAGCCCCGCCGCGCCGACGGCGACGGAGGTCATCCCGAAGAGCATCATGAAGCGGTACGACCAGTACGCCACTGGGACGTTGGGAAGGTAATCTCCCGGCGAGCCGCCGTACTGCGCCGCCATGGCCCCTGCCGCGTTGTTGATACCGGTGACCGGGGTGTGCGGGTTGCTGTGGGCGAGGAACGACAGCACATACGGGATGTCGATGCCGAAGGCGTTGTGGTGCTTGCCCACGTCCGGGACGGCGACCACGGAGAAGGGGGCGTTCGCCGCGGTGTCCCACAGCCCCTCGCCGGCCGCCATCTTCATCGGCTGCTCATCGATCAGCAGTTTGCCGAGGGTGTCGGCGTCGAGAACGGTGGCGATACCCGCCACGGTCAGTACCGCGAGGCCGATCCGCAAAGAGGTCCGCATGACGCGGATCCGCCCGCCGTCCACCACGCCGCCCCGGATCTGGGTGCGCTGTGCGCGCCACAGATGCCAGGCGGCGATACCGGTCACGAACGCTCCGCCGGTGACGAAGGCGGCGGTGATCGCATGCAGGCTGGCGAACACCGCCGTGGGCTGCAGGAGCACCTCTGAGAAATCGGTCAACCGAGGTCTGCCGTGGTCCATCCGGTAACCGACCGGATGCTGCATCCACGAATTCGCCGCCAGGATGAAGTAGGCCGACAGCACGGTGCCCAGGGACACCATCCAGATGCAGAAGAGGTGCAGGCGACGGGGAAGCCGGTTCCAGCCGAACATCCACAACCCGATGAACGTGGACTCGAAGAAGAAGGCGATGATCGCCTCCATCGACAGCGGTACCCCGAAGACGTCGCCCACGTAGCGGGAGTACGCCGACCAGTTCATGCCGAACTGGAACTCCTGGACGAGACCGGTGACCACGCCCATCACCATGTTGATCAGGAAGAGCTTCCCCCAGAACTTGGTGGCGTGGAAGTACTTCTCCTCCCTCGTACGCACCCATGCCGTCTCCAGGCCGGCCGTGATGCCGGCCAGACTGATCGTCAGCGGCACGAAGAGATAGTGGTAGACGGTAGTGATTCCGAACTGCCAGCGGGCTATCGCGTCGGGGCTCATGGCCGTGTGCACTCTCTCCAAGGGGAATCCGTCAGGCGACTTTGTGAACGTGAGTACATTCACAAAGTCGCCTGCGGCTAGCGACCTGGGTCTTGGGAGGGGGCGGGGATGGTGTCGCCCCCTCCCAGGGGCGTGGGGGTCAGGCAGCGGCCTGGGCGAGGAGCGGCTTGAGGGCCGGGTGCGAGAGCGCTTCCTCGGCGGCGGGGTTGTCCAGGACTTCCTGGAAGGCGTCGTTGACCTGCTGCGCCTTGACGACCTGCGGCATCGTGAGGGGGCCGAGGGGGTTGAAGTAGGAGGCGGCCTGGGACTGCGCGTCCTGCAGGATCTTCTTCAGACCGGCAGTGGACTTGCGGACGTTCTCCTCGAAGTCGGGGTTGTTGCCGCTCTTGGAGAGCGCCTCCATGCCGCCGGCCTCCTCCACCCACGCGAAGAGCTCGTCCCACTCGGCGGTGTGCTGCATCCAGTCCGCGAAGTGCTCGAAGCCCACGGTCAGGATCGCGTCGTCGACGTAAGGGTCCCACTCGGTCTCGAACGTGGTGGCCCACAGCAGCTGCCTGCCGCCGTCGAAGACCACGTGCCGGGTGTCACGCAGACCGGTCTTGATGGTCTGCGCCGGGTCCTGACGGCGCAGCTCCTCGACGAACCGCTGGCAGGCCGCCCGCAACTCCTCCTCGCGCCCCGGCTTGACGCTGAAGTAGGCAGCCAGCTCGGAGACCACACCGTCCGTGCGGCCCTTGCCCGCCTTCTTGGTGATCGTAGAGGTCATCGTTTCCTCCAGTAGAGACTTTGCGCGCGAAATGCGGCGGCATAGATGACGTATGAGGGCAGCCGCGGGATTTCACCTTTGCGCGACCCCCTCTGTGAGACAGATTGGCTCACAGGACGCCTATGAGTCAACTTGTCTCACAGAGACCTGCGTCACACCACCTCCCCCGGCGGGCGCGATGAGCGCTGGGCGAGAAGCGCGCGAGGACGGCAGGAGGCCCTCAAGGCGTCACGGGCAGGCCGCCAGGCCGCCATCCGCAGGGCGGCGCGCCGCACAGACTCCCGCCGGAATGACCCCGCCGCCCGGCTGGTCCTCCTGGCAGAGCCTCGGAGGCCGTTTCATGTCGGCACCAACGCCCGATCCGGTAGCCCAAGCCCGCGCCGGCCGACGCCGGCACGCCCCGCATCGGCGCGCCGGCCGGATGAGGGCGAACATTCGCCGGGGGCCGCCCCCGCCCCGGGTCGGCGCGCCCTGCGGTCACCGTCGGGAACGAGGCGACCTTCTACTGCACAACCCTGGCAGCGCACGTCCGGCGCCTGACGCGCCGCAGGGGGCCACTGACGCAATGCGCCCCGGAGAACAAGGAGACGAGCGCGCCGGCGGCCCGCCCGGCCTTCGCGGTGTCAGCCGGCAGCACATCGACAGCGGGCCCCGCCCCTTTCCGGGAGAGGCGCCTCTGCACCGCAAGACCCCCGGTTCGACATTTCCATACACCGTATGGTCAACTGAAGAAGTTCCATACGCCGTATGGAAAGCAGCGGAGCGCTGCCGCATCGGGCGGCCTCCGTTACGACCAACAGCCGCCGGCCAGCCCTCACGAGGGGCGAACCGCGCCGAATGCGGCTCCGACAAACAGATGGCGCATCGCATCACTTGCACGAGCAATCGCTGGGATTGCCGCTTGCGCCCACCTGAAGGGAAAATCATGAGGAAGCTCACGAAGCGCATTTCTCTCGCTGCCGCCTCCGCCGCGGTCGCGGGTGGAGCCGTCCTCGGTGCCGGCGGCACCGCCTCCGCCGCGGTTCCTGTGTCCGCGCCTGTCCAGCACTCAGCCGTCAGCATCAAGGCCGACGACTACCGCCGGGAGCACGGTGTCACCCACCGGCACCACCACAAGGAGGCCTGCTGCCGGGATGACTCCTACCGCGACCGGCAGCACGACGACTGCTACACCCGTTCGCACCGGTCCGACCGCCATGGTCACTTCTACCGCTGGGATGACAAGGACTGCGGCTGGAAGCACGACACGAACTACCGGGACGACTGCAACCGGTACGACCACGGCGGGAACCGGCACGAGCACGACCGGGGCCACGATCACCGCTGAGAAAGGCGCCCTTGCACCTGTGGGCTCAGCTGCGCACGCCGCCCTGGTACCTGCCGGCGAGGCGGCCGCTGGTCCCAGCACCAGTGCCCCCTGAACCCGCCCGGGGCAGGACAGTGGGCGGGAGCGGACTCAACGACCCCTCCCGCCCACCGGGCGAGACGCCCATGACCCTGTCGCGGGCTTCCCTCCACTGGACACCGCGACGGCACACGTCATAACTGACCTGGCGATAGAAGTGAAGGAAGACCACGCATGACAGCCGCGCGCACGGCCCCCGACAGCCCCCCTTCCCGCTGGCGCCGCATATCCGGCTCAATGAGCCGCGCCGAGTGGGGCCGCGCCGCCGGGATGGCCACCTTCATCATCACCCTCCATGTCATCGGGTGGTTCACGCTGGTGACGATCGTGACGCCGGAGCACTACAGCCTGGGAACCAAGGGCTTCGGGATCGGCATCGGGGTGAGCGCCTACACCCTGGGCATGCGGCACGCGTTCGACGCCGACCACATCGCCGCGATCGACAACACCACCCGGAAACTCATGGGCGAGGGCCAACGCCCCCTGTCGGTCGGCTTCTGGTTCTCCCTGGGGCACTCCAGCATCGTGTTCGGGCTGGCCCTCCTGCTCTCCCTGGGCGTCAAATCCCTCGCGGGACCAGTCCGCGATGACAACTCCAGGCTGCACCACGTCACCGAACTGATCGGCACGACCGTCTCCGGCACGTTCCTCTACATCATCGCCATCATCAACATCGTCATTCTCGCCGGCATCTGGCAGGTGTTCCGGCAGATGCGCTCCGGCCACTTCGACGAGGCCGCGCTGGAGCAGCAGCTCAACAACCGCGGCCTCGTCAACCGCCTGCTGGGACGCGTGATGAAGTCGATCACCAAGCCCTGGCAGATGTATCCGCTCGGCCTGCTGTTCGGTCTCGGCTTCGACACCGCCACCGAGGTCGCGCTGCTGGTGCTGGCCAGCTCAGGAGCGGCCTCCGGCCTGCCCTGGTATGCCATCCTCTGCCTGCCGGTCCTCTTCGCGGCCGGCATGAGCCTGCTGGACACCATCGACGGTTCCTTCATGAACTTCGCCTACGGCTGGGCCTTTTCCAAGCCGGTACGCAAGGTCTACTACAACCTCACCATCACCGGCCTGTCCGTCGCCGTCGCGCTGGTCATCGGCACCGCCGAACTGCTGGGCCTGCTCGCCGACAAGACCGGCCTGCACGGCGCATTCTGGGACTGGATCGGCGGCCTGGACCTGAACGTCATCGGTTTCGTCATCGTCGGCCTCTTCTTCGCCACATGGGCTGCTGCCCTGGCCGTGTGGAAGCTCGGCCGCATCGAGGAGAAGTGGACCGCCGGGCTACGCCCCGCCGAACAACAGGCCGAGATCGGGTAGGCGGACCGGTTCTCCCGGCCCGCCCCCGCACCATCGGACATGCGGGCCCGCATCCGGCGGTTCGTTCAGCTGATCTCAGGCGGTCCTGAGAGGCTGCCACAGCCCCAGGAAGGACATGCAGCCCTCTTGGAGGGTGCCATCCTGCGCGAGCGAGGTCTCCCACGCCTTCTCGGGCAGCTTCGCGATCGCCTCCTCATCCTCGTCGGTAATCTTCCAGCCGACGGAGAAACGCACCGTGCGCCGCTTGGTGTTCAAGGCGGTCAGACGCTCCAGCAGGCCGTGGGCGGCCCCGGCCCCGTCGACGCGCACGAGGAGCTTGGCCTGGCTGGAGTGCGGTATCTGCCGCAGTGCCGCGGCAGGGACCCGCAGGCGGTCGGCGACGGCGTTGGCGCCCGGCTTCCCTTCCCGCAGCTCCATGCCCAGGCACTCGGAGGTGTTCGCGCACCAGGCGCCCAGCGGATGGAAGCCGAAGCTGCCGTTGAAGGTGGCCGCCGCCCGTTCCTTCTTCGACGCTGCGGTGATGATGGTGGCGTTCATGTCCACCACGATCCAGCCCTTCAGGCGCCGCCCCGCGACGCTCAGCCAGGGGAAGCCGCCGGGCCGCAGGTGCAGCAGCGACCACACATGCCGGCGCACCTTCCTCCGGGCCTGCGCGACCAGCGCCAGCACAGTGTCGTCAAGACCGGCCAGCGTCCGACAAGTAGTGGAGTCCGAAGCGGACGGGCCGAACAAGTCCCGGTGATGCAGACCCAGTTGTTCAGCCTCGCTCAGGTTCGCCGCGCCGAGCACGATGGCCACCGCCAACTGGACCACCACCGTCGCCCGGTCGCGCCAGTCTCGCCCGACACCCCACCGGCAGCACGGCGGCGAGGGCGCCGGTCAGCCCCGCCCTGTCCGCGCACCGGCGCAGCAGTACCGCCCCAGCATGTCCGACCAGCCCCTTTTCTGCTGTCAGGACGTAGATTGATCAATTCCGCTGAATCAGCCGGGCCGAGGACTGCCCCTACTGACCCCTGCAGCACACCTGAGCACCCTCGCAGGCCTCCTCGTTTACGCCGAAACGCACGGAGCCGCACTCACCGCGAAGATCAAATCAGCGTGTTGATTATCTATGGCCCCTAAGCATCCGACCAGGCCCGCGAAGCCGCCGAAGGTATGCGCAGCCACCAGGGCTCACGGCAAGATCATCCTTACCGTGCCCTGACCCGCTCTGCGGCAAGCGGTCAGTCCTCGCTCAGGAGGGTGCCCCGGAGCAGCTCGATCAGGTCGCCGGGATTGGCCTGTGCCAGTTCGTCGAAGGCTCCGGAGTGCCGGCCCAGCAGGATCCCGGCCACGGCCGCCGCCACCAACTCGGCGCGCAGCCGCGGCCGGTCCACCCCTTCACGGGCGAAGCGCCCGTGGAGCGGCTCGACGAGTCGCGCGTGCAGCGCCGCGCGTGCAGCGTCCTGCGCCGCGGGGTCGCTCAGTGGCTGCACCGCGACCTGGAGCAGCGGGACGGAGCCGCGCCGGTCGGCCCTGTCGAAGACCTCGCGCAGCCGCTGCTCGTCGAAGAGATCGGCCAGGGCCACGTCGCCCTGTTCGGCGTGCAACGCGGCGACGTACAGCAAGGTCTTGCTGCCGAAGTAGCGTGCGATCAGTGCCGGGTCCACTCCGGCGCGCTCACCGATGTCGCGGATGGTGGTGCGGTCGAAACCCCGCTCGGCGAACAGGTCGCTCGCCGCCGTGAGCAGGAGTTCGCGGCTACGGGCCGCGTCGCGGCGGCGCCCTGGCGCCTCGCCGCTCACCGCTCCGCCCCGGTGCCCGGGACGAGACCCTCGCCGTCCGGGACCGAGCCGCCGTCGGCGGCGAGTGCGGGATGCCCAACCCGGATCCTCGCCGAGGCAACACGCGCGCCCGACCGGATCAGGACGTACGCCACCAAGGCGGTGGCGGCCCAAACCGCGCAGCCCGTCAGCCCGGCTGTACGGTAACCGCTCTCGGGGGGAAGATCCTGCCCGGGCGTGGTGGCGGCCTGGAGGATCACGGCGCTGAGGGCGCTGCCGACCGAGTAACCGATGTACTTCACGACCTGATTGAAACTCATGGCGCTCCCTGTTTCGTGCGCGGGGACACCGCCGACGACGAGCCCCGGCGTGACCGCGAAGTTGACGCCTACACCGAGTCCGGCCAGGGCCATCGTCACGAACACCTCCCACAGGCCGCCGTGGGCGAGCACGAAGGTCAGCAGGGCCGCGAGGGAGAGCAGACAGCTCACGGGCAGCAGGCGGACCGGCGGCTGGGTACGGATCAGAATCCGTACCATGCGGCCGGCCACCAGACTGGTCACCGAGAACGGCACCAAGATCAAGCCGGTGACGACCACGGAGGCCCCGAGGCCGTACCCGGCGCTCGGTGGCGTCTGCACGTACCGGGTCACGAGGGAGATCAGCAGATACATGCCGATGCCGCCCATCATGGTGGTGAGGTGCGCGGCGAAGACCGTGCGGTCACGGATGAGACGCAGGTCCACCAGGGGATGAGCGGTACGCAGTTCGTGCAGTGCCCAGCCGATCAGCAACAACACCGATACGACGCCAAGCACCAGCAGTCGGGGCGATCCCCAGCCCCAGCGTTCACCCTGGGTGAGGGCGAACAAGAGCCCGCTCATGCCGAGCGTGAGGAGCAGTGCCCCCACTACGTCCATCGGGTGTGCCGGACGCACCGGAGGCGTGGGGAGCACGACGGCCGCGGCGATGAGGGCCAAAGTGGTGGCGATCACGGCGAACCAGAACCCCGCGTACATCCCGAGGCTCTCGGCGAGCAGTCCGGTGACCGGGTAGCCGATACCGACGCCGGCCGCCGTCGTGAGCGAGAGCGTCGACAGCGCCGACCGGGCCCGCGCGGGCGGCACGGAGTCTCGCGCGGTGGCGATCGCCAGCGGAACGAGGCCCATGCCCACGCCCTGGAGTGCCCGTCCCACGATGAGGCAGGCGAACCCCAGCGGCAGAGCTGCCAGCAGGCTCCCGAGGAGCACCACGGCAAGACCGGTCAGGATCACCTTCCTGCGGTGGGGTCCGTCTCCCAGACGCCCCATGGCCGGAGTAGCGACGGCCCCGACCAGCATCGTGACGGTGAGGGACCACTGCGCGTCGGCAACCGAGACGTGGTCCACGGCGGCGATGGTCGGGATCAGCGGGGCGCCGAGGCTGCTGATGATCGCGACGAGCATGCCGAGGGATACCAGTACGGGGACCAGCGCCCGCTGCTGCCAAAGGGAGGGGGCGGGGCCGGATATCGGATGCACGGGGCGGGCCGTTCCTGTCGTCGAGTGTTGTCATCAAATGATGTCTTCAGTTGAGGACAAGTAGTGTCCCACCCGTGCGGACCTTGACTGCCGGGTGGTCCCAGCTCGGCACCGGTGTACATGCCGGATATTGCATCCGTGCTGGTCGATGCGCTGCGGCGACGAAAATTCCCGGGTGCGGGCCCTGGACCGGTCGCAGCCCGTGCTGCCGATGACTACCTGCGTCATGGCGTCACCAGCCTGTTCGCCGCATTCAACATCGCCGACGGCACCGTCATCAGCCAGTTGCACCGCCGCCACCGCGCCATCGAGTGTCCCAGGACGTGTGCCATACGCGCTGGGGCTGGGAGAACGACGTCGAGCCCGGAACCTTCCTGGCCGGGCGGGACGCAGTCGTGAGAGTAAGGGCAGCGAATGCCACCGCCGCAAAGGGCATCCGGCCGGCGCAGCATGAGAAGTTGCACCCGCCTCATTGGCAGGGGCCACTCCTCACCGCTCGATTTGGGTCTCGGGTTGGACCGCCGGTTGAAAAGAAGGATCGGATCCCCAGGATGAATCCCAGCTCGGTCCGCACGCTCGGCCAGGTCCGCCCGCCCGACCAGAACGGGCACTCGATCCCCCGCTACCCGGCGATCCTTAGGCACCCAGTACGTACGCCAACCCGGCACGCATCCACCCCTGCTCGATCCGCTTCAACACGTCGATCCAACAGGGACTACGCCGCCCGTTCGCGGAAGCTCGGACTTCGGGTCCCGCGCAACCAGGCGGCGGTACCGTCAGGCCCAGGCGACGGCGTCCTCGAGGGGCACGCGGGGCAGCCGCGGGAACCACGGGTCGACACCGGGGTGACCGATGTTCACCACCAGATGCGAACGCCAGCTGGTGCCGACGAAGAACTCCTTGTCCACTGCGGCCTTGTCGAAGCCTGCCATGGGACCGGCCGCGAGACCGGCGGCGCGCACCGCGAGCAGGAAGACCCCGGTCTGCAGTGCCGAGTTGTAGGCGGCGAGGGTCTCGCGCGTCTCAGTCTGACCGGCGAACGCCGCTCGCAGCATGTCGCCGCGGGCCGGGAAGACTGTCGGCATCTGCTCGTGGAAGTCGACGTCGTACGCCAGGACCGCCACGGCCGGCGCACTGAGCGTCTTGGCCTTGTTGCCCTCGTCGAGATGCTGGACCAGTCGCTCCTTGCCCTCGCGGGTGCGCACGAAGAGCACACGCAGAGGCTGGCTGTTTGCGGCGCTCGGCGACCAGCGGGCGAGGGCCCAGATCATGGCGAGTTCGTCGTCGGTGACGGCCGTTGCCGCGAAGGTGTTGGCGGTGCGGGCTTCGGTGAACAGCAGCTTTCGCTCGGCGTCATCGAGGACATCGAGGGTCTGCGGTTCACGGTCGGTCATGCTCACGGTTTCTCTCTTACGTGGGTGTGCGGATGGTGTGATGCCGGGGCGGGTTCTCCGCCCCGGCACCACTCGGCCGGACAGGGTTTGCGGAGCCGAGGACGGGCTCCCGGTGCTGTCATCTGGGCCTGTGGGCCCACGGCCGAGGTCATGTGCGGGGTGTTGACTGCTTGCTCCGCTCCGCGCCCAGGCGGGCGTAGTAGGAGACCAGGTCGGGGTTGTCGAGTGCTGCGGGGTTGAGGACCTGCTCGGCGGGGGCTCCCTGGAGGAGTCGTTTGACGGGGACTTCGAGTTTTTTGCCGGTCTTCGTGTGCGGGATGGCGGGGACGGCGAGGATCTCGTCGGGGACGTGGCGGGGTGAGGCGCCGGTGCGGATCGCGTCGCGGATCCGGTCGCGCAGGGCATCATCGAGGCTCACGCCGGGCGCGGGGACGACGAACAGGGGCATCCAGTAGCCGCCGTCGGGTTCCTCCGCTCCGATGACGAGGGCCTCGGTGATCTCGGGGAGGCGTTCGACGATGTCGTGGATGTCGGCGCTGCCCAGGCGGACACCGTTGCGGTTGAGGGTGGCGTCGGAGCGGCCGTGGACGATCACCGAGCCGTGGGAGGTGTGCGTGATCCAGTCGCCGTGCCGCCACACTCCCGGGTGGGCGGCGAAGTAGGCGTCGCGGTACCGGCTGCCGTCGGGGTCGTTCCAGAAGTGCAGCGGCATCGAGGGCATGGGCCGGGTGACGACCAGTTCGCCGACCTCGTCGCGGACCGGGGTGCCGTGCTCGTCGTAGGCGGCCAGTGCCACGCCCAGGTTGGGGGCGGACAGCTCCCCGGCCCAGACGGGGGTCGTGGGTGCGCTGCCGGCGAAGCCGGAGACGACGTCCGTGCCGCCGCTGGTGGAGGCGAGCTGAACGCCCGCGCCCACGTGGTCGCGGACCCAGGGGTAGGCGGAGGCGGGCAGAGCGGAGCCGGTGCAGCCGATCACGCGGACGGCCGACAGGTCGTGCACGGCAGGTTCGATGCCGCCTTTGGCCATGGCCAGCAGGTACTGGGGGCTGGTGCCGAAGACGGTGACCTTGTGGCGGGCCGCCAGCTCCCACAGGATGTCCGGGCGCGCCTGCGGTGCGGGGCTGCCGTCGTAGGTGCAGGTGGCGGCCCCGGTCAGGAGAGTGGAGACGACCAGGTTCCACATCATCCAGTGGGTGGTGGTGTACCACAACAGGCGGTCCCCGACGCCCAGATCACAGTGCAGGGCGAGGATTTTGAGGTGTTCGAGCAGGATTCCGCCGTGCCCGTGGACGATGCCCTTGGGCAGGCCGGTGGTGCCGGAGGAGAAGACGACCCACAAAGGGTGGTCGAACGGGACCGGGGTGATGGTGAGGTACTCGACGCGGGTGGCCGCGTCCTGCCAGGGAACCGTCAGCGCGAAGTGGCCGTCCTCGGGCCATGCGAGGCCCACGTGGTCCACGAGAACCGTGCCCTTCAAGGAGGGCAGGGCAGCAGCCAGTTCAACCGAAGCGGCGCGGCGGTCATGGGTGGTGCCGTTGAAGAGGTAGCCGTCCGCGGTGATGAGCACCGCCGGTTCGAGCTGGGCGAAGCGGTCGGCGGCGGCCTTGGGCGCGTAGTCCTGGCCGCACACCGACCACACCGCGCCCAGGCTGGCGGTGGCGAGGAAGGCGATGACGGCGTGGGGGGTGTTGGGCAGGTAGCCCGCCACCCGGTCGCCCTGTCCGACGCCCAGGTCACGCAGAGTGGCAGCGACCGAGGCCACCTGGGCGCGCAGTTGCCGGCCCGTGATCTCGTTGCCGGCTCCGGTCTCGTCCAGCGCGATGATCGCGGGAGCGTCCGGATGCAGGTTGCGCAGCGCGTGGTGGGCGTAGTTGAGGGTGGCGCCGGAAAACCAGCGGGCGCCGGGCATGGTCTCCTCGGCCAGCACCTGTTCGTACGGAGTGGTTGCATCGATGGCGAAGTACTCCCACACCGCGGCCCAGAACCCTTCCAGGTCGGTGACGGACCAGCGGTACAGGGCCTGGTAGTCGGTGGGGCCGGGGATGTCTTCGGCGCCCTGGTGCCGGGCGGCCCAGCGTGCGAAGTCCGCGATCCGGCTGCCGGCAGCTGCGTGCGGGTCGGGGGTGAAGAAGGGTGCCGGATGCGGCGTGGGATGCGGGGCGGTCATGGTGTGGTGCTCCTCGGCGGGGAAACGAGCCGGGCATCGGCGGTACCGCGGCCCGCGTGCAGCAGGGAGGCCCAGGTGGCGGTGCCCGTGAAGTCGCTGGTGCCGGCGGGGACGGTGTCCATCACGACGCGGTCGGGGCGCAGCAAGACGGCGTCTGCCCGGCCGCGTGCCAGCCAGGCGGCCAGGGTGCCGCCGTCGCCGAGGCCGCCGGCATGGAAGGTGGGTGCGCCCAGTGCCGTGGCCACGGCCGTCACCTGGGGGGTGGGCGGCGCGGTGGTCAGGACGGCGAAGGAGGTTCCGAGGACGTCATCGAGGCGCATTCGTCTGCCGTTGCGCTCAATCCAAGGCTGCGGGCAGAAGGTGCCGGCCAGTACACGGCCGGTCAGCCGGGGGCGGCGCCGTATGAGCGGGCCGGCGGTCAGGGCGGGGCTGAGGTCTCCGCTCACCGCCGCGGTCACGCCCGGGATGCGACAGGCCGCGCCCACGACGGCCCGGCGGAGCGCGGCGCCGCGGTCCTGTCCGCCGGTCATGGCCCAGCCGACGGCGACCGCGACGCGGATCACGTGGCGGGCGTGCGGCTTGCGCTCGTGCTCGTAGGTGTCCAGCAGCGCGTCGTGCGCGCCCTGTTGGAGGACACGGGCGAGTTTCCAGGTGAGGTTGTGGGCGTCGCGCAGGCCTGCGCACAGGCCTTGCCCGATGAAGGGCGGGGTGAGGTGGGCGGCGTCGCCGAGCAGGAAGACGCGTCCTCGGCGCCACCGGTCGGCGAGGCGGGCGCGGAAGGTGTACTGCGCCTGCCGGATCACCTCGAACTCATCATCCGGCGAGGCATCGGACGACGGGCCCACCCAGGGGGCGACCAGCTCACGAAGGCGCTCCCGCCCTCCCGGGCCGTCCAGGGACTCGCCGTCGGCCAGCCGGAACTCCCAGCGGTAGCGGTCCTCGCTGACACGCATGAACGTGGCCGGCTGAGTGGGACAGCAGATCTGCTCGGCGCCTTCCCAGGTGCGCACCGGAAGAGTGGTGCGCACGTCGATGACCCGCCAGCTCTCTTCGAAGTGCAGGTCCTCCCATACGGCGCCGATGGCGTCGCGGGTGAGGCTGCCCGCGCCGTCGCAGCCGAGGACGGCATCGGCCCACAGGTGCTCCTCCTCGTCGCTGCCGCCGCGGCGGAAGGTGACCCGGACCGGGCCCGCCGAACCGTCCGATCCGTCGGTGTCCCCTGTGCCGGACTGCGTGACGGACACGACCTCCACCCCGCCCCAGAGCTCGGACTCCGGGCGGCGGGCCAGGGCGGCGCGCAGCAGGCGTTCCAGCTCGGGTTGGTCGAACATGCTGGTCTGCGGGAAGCCGTGGTGTCCTTGCAGGGAGCGCGGGAACTCGGTGATCACGCGGTGCTGGGCGTTCAGCAGTCGCAGCCCGCGCGCCGGGCGGGCGAGGGCGGCGAACTCCTCGTGGATGCCGACGCTCTGCAGGATCCGGCGGACCTCGTCGTCCACGACGACGGCGCGCGGCAGGGAGTAGACGTCCTGGTGGCGTTCCAGGAGCAGGCTGCGCACTCCGTGCCGGGCGAGCAGGAGGGCGGCCGTGACGCCCACGGGTCCCGCACCGATGATCACCACCGGTCTCCGGGATGCGGACCTCATGGGGCGTCCGTCACGGCGGTGCGCTGCTCGCCGAGGTCGATCCGCCCGTCCGGGGTGGCGATCGTGGCGGTGATGAGGTCACCGTTGCGCAGGTAGAGGGGGTTCTTGGCCTGGCCCTTGAAGAACGCTTTCCACTTCAGCGCGGGCGGCAGCAGCGCACTGATCTTCGCGACCGGCTTGGGCGGGGCCTTCAGGGCCGTGCCGCCGGGCGTGCCGGTCAGCAGCAGGTCGCCCGCATCGAGGGTCTGGAAGCGGGCGAGCAGGGTGAGCGCCTGCGCGGGCCGTACGATCATGTCGGCGAGCGTGCGGTCCTGGCGCGGGACGCCGTTGACCGACAGGCGCAGCCGCAGGTCGAGCAGATGCGCGAACTCCCCGGGCTCCAGCAGGGCCAGGTACGGCCCCGTCGGCGTGAAGGTCGGATAGGACTTGCTCTCGTAGAACTGGGTCTTGGTCAGCTGGACGTCGCGGGCGCTGACGTCGTTGGTCAGGACGAGGCCGGCGACGTAGCGCGGCAGGTCCTGCTCCTCGACGACGGTGCCCACGGGCAGGGGGGCACCCAGGACGAGACCGAGTTCGACTTCGTAGTCGAGGAACTTCACATGTGCGGGGCGCACGACCGCGTCGTGCGGTCCGCTGACCGAACCGGAGGCCTTGCGGAAGAAGGTGGGCGGGATGTCACCGGTGAAGCCCGAATCGCGGGCGTGGCTGCGGTAGTTGACCATCTGGGCGACCACCCGGCAGGGGGTGGTGACCGGAGGCAGGGCCACCAGGTCGGCGACGGGCGTGCCGCTTTCCGCGGAGGCGGCGGCCTCGCGGACCGCGTCCCGGTCGGCGAGCAGCTCAGCGGTGGTGGCAGCCTTGGTCTCGATGCGGACGGCGCGGTCGTCCCGGACGACCCACCAGCCGTCGGCGGTGCGCAAAACGTTGGTGCTCATGCGGACATCGCTTTCATCAGGCCCAGCAGGCGTGCAGGGTCGAGTTCGTTGTCGCCGCGCAGGGCCGTCATGACCTCGCGGAGCTTGGCGGGAGAGGGGTTGGCGCCCAGGAAGTCGCGGGTGACCGGCGGGCCCCACTGGGCCAGGCCGCTCGCCGACATCGGCGCCCATCCGGGTTCGAGGTCGCAGGAGAACAGGTCGCCGTCGGCGAAGTGCTCCAGCATGAAGTGGTCGGGGTCGCGCCAGTAGTCGAAGAGCTGGCTGCCCTGGATGTGCCGCCCGATGCCCCAGCTGCGCTTGTAGCCACGCTCGGCCAGGTACTCCCCGCCGGCGGCGATCGCGTCCAGGTCGGTGACCTGGTAGGCCGAGTGGACATAGCCGGTACCGGGCCCCAGGTGCAGGGCCAGCGTGTGGTGGTCGACCGCCACGCTCCCCTGGTCGCACCGGATGAACGCCATCGTCGGCCCGCGCTCGCGCTGCCCGTCCAGGAACAGGAAGTCGGACACGATCAGCCCGAGGGTGTCCAGATACCAGTCCAGGGTGCGGGCGAACACCCGTGTCTCCAGCACCACATGGCCAAGGCGCTGGATACGGGACGGCTCGCGGGGCGGACGCTGGGTGGCGTTCGTACGGCGAAATTCGGTGCCGGTGTTGAGGACCAGCGGTGGCTGCTCAGGCAGCGCGGACAGCTGTTGGGCGCAGTACACGACCCGGACCGGGAGGCCCGAGGGATCGAGCATCGTGACTGACTGCCCGCCACCGGGTACGTCGATGTCCTGGACGGTGCTGCCGGTGGCGCGGGCAAGCCGGTCGAGATCGGCCCGCTCGGCCGCGCGGAACGCCGGCCCGATGAAGCGGGACGCACGCCCGCGGCGGATGACCATGCACGGTGAACCCCCGAACGTGCCGCGCAGCCACAGCTCCCGCTCGGTGCGGGCGGCGATCGCAAACCCGAAGTCGCGCGCGAAGACCTCGGCCCGGTCCAGGTCCGGTTTCTCGAACTCCAGCCAGGCCAGGTCGGCCACCTTGATCACGGGATTGTGGGCACGTCCGGGGTGCTCGCCGCGCAAGGCGCCCAGCTCGCTGTGAAGGTCTTGGTGGGGCGTCTGGGGAGCGGCCCCGTTAACAGGGGTGTGGGACATGGTGTCCTCCAAGCAACACTGCCGTAATGAGGAAATCATCAACTTTGGCGTTCCTCATCGTCAATAGGACGAGGCCAAAGAGTTGAGGATTTCATCAGTAATGGAAGACTCATCGCTACGGTTGTTACACTCGCCCGTATGCCGACGTCAGCCCTGCCCAAGAACCGCTTCGAGCGGCGCCGCGCCGAGACCCGCCAGGCACTCGTCCGCGCGGCCCGGCAGATCCTCGCGGAGACCGGGGACACCAGCGCCAGCATCCAGGCCATCGCCGAGCGCGCGGACGTGGGTTTCGGCTCCTTCTACAACCACTTCGAGTCCAAGACGGAGCTGTTCGACGCCGCAGTGACGGACGCCCTGGACGAGTTCGGGCAGGTGATCGACGAGCGCGTACAAGGCATCGAGGACCCGGCCGAACTCGTCGCCGCGGGCTTCCGGCTCACCGCCCGGATGACCGACTCCCACCCGGAACTCATGCGGATCCTGCGCGACCGCGGTCTGGCCTACATCCACTCCGACCGCGGACTCGCCCCGCGAGCCCTGCGCGACCTGGAGATCGGCATCGCCTCGGGCCGCTTCACCTGCAGCAACGCGACCACCGCCCTGTCCGCCCTGGGCGGCACCCTGATGTCCCTGGTGGCGCTGCGGCTGGACCGGCCCGACCTCGACGGGGACGAGGCCGCCTCCGACCTCGCCGAAATGGTCCTGCGCATGCTCGGCGTCCCCCCGGACGACGCCCATGAGGTCACCCGGCACCCGCTGCCGGACCTCGGCTGACAGCACAGCGGGCACAGCCCCAGCTACGCGCCGCAAAGCCCCGGTAGCAGCTTGGCGGCATTCTTATGGGTGAGCCGCCGCCAGGTGGCGTCGTCCGGTTGCTCGGCGGCGTCCACAGACGCGATCTGCGCGAAGGCCCCTGCGGCCGGGGTCCAGCAGTAGTCACTCCCGTACAGCAGCCGATCGCTGCCGAAAGCCCGGACGAGCGCCGGGACCTGGTGCGGAAACGGGGTTCCGGCCATGTCGAACCAGAGGCGCCGCAATTGCTGCTGGACCGTTGGCCCGTCGCCGGTGCCGCTACCGAAGGCGGTGCGGAAGAGCTCCATGCGGTCGGCGAGCAACGGCAGGGTGCCACCACAGTGGGTGATGATCCATTGGATACGGGGATACCGCCGGAGAACTCCGGCGAAGACCAGGTCGGCGACCGCGCGAGTGGAGTCGAAGAGGAACTCCAGCATCGGGCGAGGCCGGCCCAGCGACACAGCCTCATGAGAGGGCGGAGAGGTCGGGTGGACGAAGACCACGGCCTCCCGGCAGTCGAGTTCCCTCCAGAGCGGCTCGAAGCGCGGATCACCCAGGTAGATTCCGCCGGCATTCGTCTCGATGGCGACGCCATGACTGCCGAGACGGTCCAGGGCGTGGGCGAGTTCGGCCAGGGAGCCGTCCACGTCGGGCAGAGGAAGGGAGGCGAAGTGTCCGAAGCGGTCCGGGTGAGTACGCACCACGTCGGCCGCGAACTCGTTGACCGCGCGGGTCAACCCGCGCGCGGCCCGGTCGTTGCCGAAGTGGGTGCCCGGGGAGGAGATGGACAGCACGCTGCTGCGGATACCGGCGGAGTCCATGAGGTCGAGATGGCCGGACACCGACCAGGTCGGAAAATTCCGCATGCCGTCGGGTCGCAGGATCCCGGCTGCTTCAGCCGCCTGCACGTAGGCGGGAGTCACGAAGTGGGCGTGAACGTCGACCAGATGGTCCACTGAGTCGGTCACGGGGGCTGATCCTCCAATGGTCGGGCGGCGATCTGCCGGAAAGCCGGGTTGCGCCTGAGTCGAAGCGTCCCAGTGCCAAGGCGGGACACATCAAGCCGGTGACCCTGGTGGTGCGCCTACCGCTTCGGGACCAGTTCGTCCGGAATCCCGAGCGCCTCAGCAAGGAGCGGGGTGACCCTTTCCGGGACCTGGGCGATGGCGTAATGCCCCTCACCGGGAATGATGCGCACGGTGGCGCCGGGGATCGCCTCGGCCAGAGCCTCGGCATGCAAGTCCAAGTCGATGAAGTGGACGAGTGTGCCGTCAGGCGCCTCTACGAATGCTCCCGGTTCCGAGCTCGACATCATCTGACCCTTGTTCTCGTTCGGCATGTGCGAGGACGCCCACCCTTCCATACATCGTATGGAAGCATGTCTGAGTATTACTACAACGCATGGAAATGTCGAGAGGCCTCTACCGGGGCGATCCACCAGGGCGCGTATCGAGTCACGCTCAATCAGCCCTGATCCGTCTCCCTGGACAGGGTGAGCAGATGATGCAGATGCTCCCGTCCTTGACCACGGAGGCGGCGGCACTGTCCGTAGTCGGAGCCAGGCTCCGCCGGTACGAGATGGGCACGGCCCTGGTCGGGGCAGGGGTGGACGCGACCGTCGTCATCCTCGAGCCCGGAGACAGCCCGGGGGTCAGTGGCGTACAGGACTCCACCAAGGTGCTCCTGCGCGGGGACGCGGTCCCGGCGCTCCACCCGCGGTTCGAATTCCGGGCTGCCTGGCCCATACAAGCATTTCGCCCCGCCGCACAGCGGCGGGGCGAAGCATTGCTCCCCTGGATGGCTACTTCATAGCCGCCAGGGCCGCGTCGACGCCCGTGATGGGCGAGCCGAGGCCGGTGACGGTGTCGTATCCGGGGCCGGCCGTGCACTCCGCGCCGCAGGGGCCGTTGGAGCCGGAGGTGATGTCCCGCAGGGAGGTGCTGCCGAGCGCGTAGACGTCGGTGTGCGCAGTGTCGCCGTCCGGGCCGGCCGCGGCCAGGTGCGGCTTGCCGGCGGCGGCCCGGAGCTGGTCGGCCGAGGCGATGATCGCACCCCAGACCGGGGCGGACAGGCTGGTGCCGCCCACCTTGAACCACACCGAATGGGTGGCGCCACCGTAGGTCATGGTCAGGTAGACCGGCACGCCGGTGGCGGGATCGGCCACGAAGCTGACGTCCGGCGTGGCCCGCAGCGGCGAGGACTGCACGCCGTCCTGGTAGGCCGGGCGCGGCTCGAAGTAGCTCAGCCCGCCGCCGGTGGAACTCCACGCCGTCTCGTCAACGGTGTTGCCGTCGGCGTCCAGTCGGAGGCTGGTGCCGCCGATGGCCAGGGCGTAGGGGTTGGTGGCGGAATAGCTGCCGGGGTAGCCGAAGTCTCCGGTGGACTGGACGCAGACCGCGTCGGCCAGCTTGCAGTGGCTGTCGTAGAAAGCCTCCTCGGAGAACTCGCCGGCGCCCCAGCTGTTGCTGACCGCAGCCGGGTGCAGTGCCGCGGCCGCGTCGTCGGCCCGGGACAGCGCGGCCATGCCCGGGTCCTTCGCCTCGACCAGGACGACCTTGGCGTGCGGGGCCACCGAGTGCGCCCACTCGATGTCCAGCGCCGCCTCCTCGTTCCAGCCGGTGTCCGCCTCGGGCTGGGTGCCGTCCGCGTAGACCTGCTGGAAGTCGAAGCAGTCCTTGCCCGAACCCACCGTGTCGCAGGTGGGCGGCAGGTTGAAGTGCGCGGAGAAGTGGTTCAGGTCCTCCTTCGCCGTCGGGTAGTGGTAGGCGTCGACGATCGCGATCGTCTGGCCCGTTCCGTCGCCCTTGAGGCCCAGCCGTGCCTGGATCTGCTGCGGGGTGTAGCCGGGGGCGGCCTCCTTGGCGTTGTCCTGGCCCACGCTCAGCTTCGTGGCCGCCGGAGTCTTCTTCTGGATCTCGATCGGGACCGACGCGGTGCCGATCGGCATGGCGAGGTCCTTGAGCGGGCTCGCGCTGCGCATCCGGTCGCCCTGGACCTGACCGGCCTTGGGGGCGGCGGCCTGCGGGGCCGCGGTCGACGTGTCGCCGTTCGGAGGGGTCGGGATCCGGGTGGGCTCGTCCTCGGAAAGCTTGTACGTGGTCAGGCCGTGCGGGAAGTAGTCGATGTCGTTGACGGCGTTACCGATCGACTGCGCCGAGATGTTCAGGGCCCGCCAGTCGAGCGCGAGACCGATCATGTCGTCGCCCGGGCCGTCGCCCAGCGCCGCTGTTTCCACCTGGCTCGCCCCCAGGGCGAAGTCCGTCGCGCTCTCGCGGAGGAACCCGTCGTTGTCCGCGAAGGGTGTGTCGTAGGACCACAGGTTCTGGTAGGCGCCGACGAACGCCTCGGTTCCGCCGACGGACCTGGCGAACACTCCGGAGTGGAAGCCGAGGAAGGTGGGCACGTCGTAGGGCTCGCCGCCGTCCGCCGGGTACACGTAGTCGTTGAACTCGCGCATCTCGACCAGGCCGGTCTTCTTGGACGCGACGAAGCCCTGCGACGCTCCGGGGCTGTCGTAGTTCTTGATCACCGCGCCGGTGCGCGCGTCGAGGACCTGGACCAGGTGCTGGTAGGTCGTGAGATCGCCGGTGTACGCGAAGGCGACACCATGCCCGTCGGCGCCCGGGATGTTCGGGTCGGCCAGGGCGGGGTTGGTCGGCACGATCGCAACGGCACCGGAATCGGCCGGGGTCTCGGTCCAGTTCGGGATGCCGGTGGCGGCGTCCAGGCTGACCGCCGTCGGCGCCGGATCGGTGGCCTGCGTGGGCAGGCCGATGCCGTGGTGCGTGCCGCCGTACTCGAAGAAGAGGTGTCCGGCGCCGTCCGTGGTGACGCTGGAGAAGACCAGGCTCTTGCCCGCCGTGTCCTTCGGCTGGTACGTCCACAGCTTCTTGCCCTGCGCGGTGTACGCGGTCAGGCTGCTGCCCGGGACGACGATCTCGGAGCCGCCGCGGCCGTCGCCCACGACCGTGAGCGAGGCGACATAGCCGCCGGTGTGCACGTTCGCGCGTACCTCGCCGCTGTGCCTGTCCAGTACGGCGAAGCCGTGGTCGGTCGCGGCCACCACGGAGTCGCCGGCCGCGTCCTTGCCGGGGTCCGGCAGGAGGCGCAGAGCGTGCACCGAGCTGTCGACGGTGGCCCGCCACAGGACGGTCGGCGCCGCCTTCTTCAGGGTCCTGCCGTCGAGGGCGAAGACACCGCGGCTCTGGCCGGCGACGACCAGGTCCCTGGTCCCGTCCCGGTTCACGTCCGTGGCGACGGCCGCGTAGGGGTCGCCGGCCAGGGGCATGGCGTGCGACGTACCGCTGCGGGGGTTGACCGTGTAGGCGGTGTCGTCGTAGCCGACGGTGAGGAGTCCGCCCTGGTACGGGGTGAGCGTGTCGCCGGAGACGGCGCCGTCCTGCCGCCAGTCGAGGTGACCGCTCGCGGCGTTCAGTCCGATGAGCTGGGTGTGCTCGGGACCTGCGGGGGTGGCGGCGGTGGCGGTCTTCGGGTCGGACAGCGAGGCGAACACCTCGCTGCCCTTGGCGTCGGAGGACAGCTCCATGGTCGGGGCGTTCGGCCCGCCGATCGTGGAGGCCGTGGTGTACGACCAGAGGGTGTGGCCCTGAGCGTCCCAGCCGGAGATGGTGCTCTGACCGTCGGACATGTCGGCGTCGATGCCGAGCTCCGCGACAGCGAACCGGGGTCGGCCGTCCTTCGCGTTCGGCAGGACGTGGAAGGCCTCCGGCACGGTGCCCTCACGTGAGGCGAGCACCGCACGCTCGCCGCTGTGCGCGTCGATCGCCGTCAGGTCCCAGCGCACCTTGTCGAAGGGGTCGTTCTGCTCGACCACCAGAACGCGGTCCGCGCCCGGGTCCTTGACCAGCATGCGCGGGTAGCCGGGGGTCTTGGTGTGCGCCGCGACGGTGCCGTCGGAGGTCTTGAGCACCAGCACGTTGCCGTCCGCCGGGCGCGGGCTTCCCAGGTCCATCGGGGTGTCGGACCACGACGCGGCGATCCGGCCGCTTCCCATCGACGCCAGATCGCCCCAGTAGGCCCACGGCGCGTGCGTCGAGTAGGTCCAGTCGGCGATCCCGGTGAGCTTGCCGTCACCGGCGTGGCCGAAGCTGTAGGCAGTCAGATTGCTGCGGCTGTCGCCCTGTTCGGCCACCGGATCGCCGCCCCAGTCCGGGCCGACCGTGTTGGCGACGATCAGCTTGCCGTCCTGGAACAGCATGGTGCCGACGTAGCCGGGAACCAGCTTGCTCCACGCCGTCTTTCCGGTACGGCCGTCCAGGACGGTGACGAAGGTGCCGTAGTCCACCTTCGAACCGGGCGAGGAGAACGGCCGGAACGGCCAGTCGCCCACCGCATAGGCGACGGCGACGTCCTGGACACCGTCGCCGTTGAAGTCGCCCGTCACATACGGCTGCTTGCCGGTGGCCGACATCTGGTACGGGTTGTAGCCGACATAGAGGTTCGGCAGATACGGGTAGGGCTGGAACCAGTTGCCGGGAGTCACCTGCCAGTCCTTGTACAAGGAGGTGGTTCCGCGGGTCCACACCTGCTTGCCCTGGGCGTCGTACCGGGCGACGGTGCCGCCGCTGAAGACGCCCACCCAGTCCTTGGTGCCGCCGAGCGCCACGCCCTCGGCGAAGCCTCGCGCGGTCTCCCACTGGCCGGTTCGCTTGAAGCCCGGAGCGGTGGACGCAGTGTCCGATCGCTCCTGCGAGCCTGCCGTCGCCTTCGGCGCAGTGTCCGGCAACGCCGGCGCGGCAGCGGCGGGACCCTCCTGGGCGGCGACCTGCCCGGGCGTGCCGTCGATCCGTGGCTGGTAACGCTTGCTCAGCTGCTCGATCGCGCCGGCGGTCAGCCGGACGTTCTTCGCGCCCTGCGGAGGGCCTGCCTGAGCCGGCGGTGTGACCAGCAGGCCGGCGGCCAGCCCCAGCACGGTGGCGACCATGCCGGAGCGTATGCCCTTGCTACTCATTCTCAAGTGACCACGCGCCTCTCGTTGGGACAAGGGCGGTTGCGTTGCGGGAAGCACTGGTGAACCGCCCTGTAGGGGATGCCGGTACTGTGCCAGCGCACCCGTCTCATCGGGTGCGCAATGGCTGGCCGACACCGGTCAGCGGCCGGTAGCGGCCATACGCCGCCTATGGCCGGGAAACACAGGAGGGAGGCGAGCTGGTGCTGGAACCCCTGGGTCTCGACGATCCGACCGAGCGCACCTACCGCCACCTACTGGCCTCGCCGCCACTCACCGCCACCGAACTGGCCAGACATCAGTCCTGCAGCACGGCACAGGCGCGCCGCATGCTGGACGAACTGGTCGCAGCGGGCCTCGCGGTGCCCTCGGCAGTGCGGCCCACCCGCTACGCCCCGCTGGATCCGCGCATCGGCCTGGCCGCCCTGATCCGCACGCGCCGTCTGGAGCTGGAGCGCGCGGAGGCCGCGCTGGACGCCTACGGTGCCGAGTTCAACGAGCGCAAGCTGAGCTCCGATCCGAGCCGACTGGTCGAGATCATCGAGGGGCCGACCGCGATCACCGACTGGCTCACCGAGCTGATGGCGGGCGCCGAGCACGAGGTCCTGTGCTTCGACACCCCGCCGTATCTCACGGCTGACGCGAATGCGTTGCAGGCCGAGGAGGACCTGCTGGCCCGTGGGGTGCGGGCACGGGCGATCTACTCGAGCCAGGTGCTGGCCATCCCCGAGCGCGCGGAACTGCTCCAGCACCTCGTGCTCCTCGGGGAACAGGCCCGGGTGCTGCCCCATGTGCCGCTGAAGCTGCTGGTCTTCGACCGCCGCGACGCCATCGTTCCGCTCACCGCCGGCGCCGACGGCCTGCGCAGTACCGCCGCCCTGGTCCACCCGTCACCGCTGTGCGACGCCCTCGTCGAGCTCTTCGAGGCCAGCTGGCAGCAGGCCACCCCCGTGTTCGGCAGCGAGGCCCGGGAGACGGAAGAGCAGCCCGACCTCAGCGAGGCCGACCGTGCTCTGCTCCACCTGCTCCACGCCGGGCTGAAGGACGAGACCATAGCCCGCCAACTCAACCTCAGCGAACGCACCCTGCGCCGCCGGATCACCGACCTGACCTCCCGCCTCGGAGCGACGAGCCGATTCCAGGCGGGCGCACAGGCGGCGCGCCGCGGATGGCTCTGAACCTCTCCTCGCCTTCGAGGAGATGCTCACCTGCGCCCGGCACACCTGGATGAGGATCCGCCCGCCTACCGGCAGAACGTTATGTGATCGGCTGGCCGCGCCACCTGCCCGTCCACCAGTGAGGCCCGTCGTAGGTCATGGCGTCGTCAGGATCGCAGCAGAGATCGCGGCACCTTGATGCTGCGTGAGCGCAGCCATTCGCCGAGTGCCGCCCGCATCGCACGGTCGACCGAGTGATCGGGATCCTCGAAGCCGCGGCTTTGAGCCCGCGGGGAGTGACGCTGGCTGAGCTGGCAGCCGCCCTGGACGCGGCGAAGAGCTCCGTTCAGGAGCTGACCAACGGGCTTCTCGCCCGCGGCTACCTCATCGAGGGTGAGCGCCCGTTCCACCTCGGACCAGGGCCCTTCGTCCTCGCTGCTCGCGCGAACAAGCCGGCCGCGCTGTCACTCGATCACCCACCAGTTCCCGGCCGGGCTCAGCAAGGTCCTCCGCTGCACCGTACTCGTCGGGGTGCGCGTCGGCGACGCCCTCGTGCGCCGACCATGCCGGTGAGGAGTCACCCGGCCTGACGTTCGTCGCGCGCACCCACGCCCGTCGTCCCCTCTTCGCCGACCGTCCACACAGCCGTGGGCGCCGGTGCTCCCTCAAGCACCGGCGCCCACTCACCCCTGCCCAGGGTGGCTTGCCGTCCTGCTGACAGGCGTCAGGGGACGAGGATGAGGCGGATCGGGTCGCCGATCTTGGAGGTGGCGAACAGCGGGACGAGGGAGCCGTCGATCAGGTGGACGTCCGACAGGCAGACCCCGGCGGCCTTGACCTCGATGAGGACCTCGCCCGGGCCCGGTACGGGGACGGGGACCTCTTCCACGGCGAACCTCCTTGTGTCCAGGTCGAAGCGTCCGGCGAGCATGGCGTCCATCGTGATCATCTGCCTTTCATGGCAGTCGGGTCAGTGAAGGCCGGGGGCGTGCGGCACGGCCAGGTGCGCCGCACGCCCCCGACGTCAGGGGTGTCAGGCGAAGACGTCCTGCTGGTAGCGCTCGTCGGCTTCGAGCCGGGTGAGCCACTGCTGGGCGGCCTCGTCGTCGCTGCCGGTCCGCTCGCGGTAGATCGCGGCGAGCGCCTCGCGGACGGCGGGGGCCATGCGGCGGCCGTCACCGCAGACGTAGACGTACGCGCCGTCCTGGATGGCCTGCCAGACCGTGTCGGCGGCATTGGCGATGGCGTTCTGCACGAACCGGGCCGGGTGGCCGGTCACCGCGGAGAAGGCGGTGTGCACCTGGGCGATCCCGGCCTGCTCCCAGTCCTGCATCTCCTGCCGGTAGAAGTAGTCGTGCTCGGGGTGGCGGCAGCCGACGAACACCTGCGACAGGCCCGCCTGCGTGCCGTTCGCGTGCTGGTGGGCACGCTCCTCCAGGAAGCCGCGCAGCGGCGCGATGCCGGTACCGGGGCCGATCAGGATCAGCGGCGTGGCCGGGTCGGCGGGCGGGGCGAAGGCCGGGGAGGGCACACGGACGTAGCCGTAGACGACGTCACCGGGCTCGAGGCCGGCGATGTAGGAGGAGCAGGTGCCGCGGTAGTGGCCGTCGCCGGACAGGGCCGGGCCTTCCAGCAGGCCGACGGTCAGGCGGACGTGGCGCGGGCTGGCCAGCGGGGCGGAGGAGATGGAGTAGAAGCGCGGGCGGATCGGGCCCGTCATCTCCAGGAACACCGCCAGCGGGAGCTCGACCGCCGGGAAGCGCTCCAGCAGGCCCAGCACCGAGATGCGCTTGCCGAGGATCTCGCTGCGGTAGCGCTCCTCGGCCTCCCCGGTCTCGGCCGTATACGCCTGCAGCTGCGGCCGGGTCCAGGGGCACCGGGTGTACTCGGCGAGCGTCTGGATCTGGGAGCGGGTGGCCACGTCCTGCAGCTCCAGGAACTCGCTGAGCAGCAGGCCGGCGGTGACCGGGGTGCCCACCGGCAGGTGGGTGCGGCCGCCGGCCGGCTGGTTCAGGCGCAGGACCTGGTCGCGGTCGACGCCGAGGCGGGCGAGGGCGCGGTCGACCAGCGCGGGCCCGTTCTTGGCGAAGACGGCCAGGTGGTTGCCGGTGTCGTAGGTGACACCCTCGGGGAGTTCGATGGTGATGGACTTCGCCGACGGGCGCGGCGGCTCGATCTGGAAGTCCCACAGGCCGGTCGCGTCGGCCACGAGCTCCTCGTTGGCCACCACCGTCAGCGGGTAGGCCTGCTCGGAGACGATCGCGGGGCGCACGTCCGCCTCGGTGAGCAGCTGGACCTGGTAGCGCGGGCCGCTGGCCTGGGAGGTGTCGGCGGCGTACTCCTCGGCCAGGGTGGTCCACAGGGTGTTCATCCAGCGACTGGCCATGCCGTCGAAGTCACCGGCGGCGTCCGCGATGCCGCGCTCGATGACGGGGGTGGCACCGGCGGCCAGCAGGCCTTCCCCGATCCGCTTGGGGAAGGCCTGGTAGGTGGCCACCCACTGGGTGTTGCCGGCGCCCAGCAGCGCGAACCGCACGTCCGACAGCGAGCCGGCGGGCAGTCCGGCGGCCAGCAGGTCGTCGAAACGCTGCGCGTTGTCGGGGGCCTTGCCGTTGTAGCTGGAAGCCACGACGACGAGCAGGCCCTCGGTGGGCAGGTTGTCACCCAGCTCGTCCAGGCCGACCAGGGTGGTGCCGAACCCGGAGCGCTCGCCGCGGTCGGCGATGGTGCGCGCCAGGTCCTCGCACGAGCCCAGGCTCGAGCCGTAGGCCACGGTGAGGTTCACCCCGACACCGCTGACCGCGGCCTGCGCCTGCGTGTCCTCGGTCTGCAGGTCCGCGGCGCCGAACACGGTCCGCTCGTGCTCCTGACGACGGCGGACGATCAGCTCGAAGTCGCCGGGCTTGCGCGTCAGCGCCTCCCGCACGTCCATCTTGTAGTCGACCGTGTCGGAGAACTTGAACTTCTGCAGCGCCAGCGCCAGCGCCAGGCGGGCCTCGGTGAGCGCGAACTGCCGGCCGATGCAGGCACGGCGGCCGTTGCCGAACGGCTTGTAAGCGTGCGGGTGGTGCTGGGGGCGGTTCTCCGGCAGCCACCGGTCGATGTCGAACTCATCCGGCCGCTCCCACGCCTTGGGATGGGTGTGCAGCGGACCCATCAGCAGGACCGTTTTCGTGCCCTGCTTCAGCTGGTAGCGGCCGCCGATGACGGTGTCCTCCAGCGGGGACTTCATGATCTGCGGGATCGGAGCCCACAGGCGCAGGGTCTCTTCGAGGATGCGCGGGATGACATCCAGTTTCATGATCGTGTCGTAGTCCGGGACGGTGTCGCCGGGCATCAGGCGGTCCACCTCGGCGTAGGCCTGGGCCAGGACGTGCGGATTGCGCATCAGCGAGTACGTGGCGAACGACAGCAGACCACTGGTGGTCTCGTGACCGGCGATCAGGAACGTCACCACCTGGTCACGGACGTTGGCGTCGTCCAGCGGCCTGCCGGTCTCCGGGTCGGTGGCCTGCAGCATCAGACCCAGCAGGTCCTCCTCACCGCTGCTCCTCCCCTGGCGGCGCTCCTTGATCACGCTCTCGACCAGATCCCGCATCAGCTGGATGTTCTCGCGGTACTTCTTGTCATCCGCCTTGCGCATCCTGGTCATCATCGGCAGCTCCTGCGAGCGCCGCATCGACTCGATCAGCGCCTCCAGCAGCGCGTTGAGGAAGGGGTGCAGCTCCTCCTTGGCGAAGGAGTCGAACCGGTAGCCGAACCCCGACAGGGCGATGGTGTCCAGGGTGAGCCGGGTGTAGTCGTCCGTGATGTTGACGGGCTGACCCTGCCTGTGCTCCCACTTGCCCACCAGATTCCGGGCGATCTCCAGCATCTGCCCGAAGTAGCTCTTCATGGCCCGCTGGCTGAAGGCCGGCATGAGGATGCGGTGCGCCATACCCCAGACCTCTTCGTCGTCGGCGGCCGTGAACAGGCCCGCGCCGGTGTAGTCCCGGACATGGGTCAGCGGCGCGAAGATCGGCTTACCGAAACGGGTCTCGTCGCAGACCTCGGTGATCAGGTCCGGGTCGTAGACGAAGACGTTCTCCTGGCCGGCGATGTCCAGGCTGAAGATGCCCTCTGGGAACTGCTGGGACAGCCCGGCGATGTACGCGGCGGGGTTGGTGTCGGGGATCTGCGGCGTGTTGCCGAGGAGGGGGACCCCGCGCGGGGACCGAATGGGGCGAAGGCCGTTCGCGGTGGTCATGGCTTGCTCCTTGGTGTGAGGGATGGGCAAGGGCACCGGTGGGTGCTGCGATGCGCCACAGAAACATACGCCGTATGGAATTGATACCATACGGCGTACGGAAGGTCGAGCGCCCCTCCAGACCGACGGCGCGACTCCCCCGCCCGCCGCAATCGGGCTCCTTCCGTACGCTGCACGGGCTGGTACCGTACGCGGTATGGAAAAGGTGAGGCGCCCCCCGCGCGGGACGCGAAAGAGAGACGTGCCTCTGACCGAGGCCGGGATCTATGCCGCCGCCCTGCAGCTCATCGACGCGGACGGGGTCGAGGCGCTCACCATGCGCAAACTCGCCACCGTGCTGGACGCCAACCCGATGTCGCTGTACCACCACGTGCCCAACAAGGACGCCCTGCTGCGCGGCGTGGCGAGAATGGTCGGCGCCCAGTTCCGCACCGTGACGCTGCAGGACGCCCCCTGGCAGGAGCGCATCCGCCTACTCGCCACGGATTTCCGCACCCTGGCGCACCGCCACCCCAACCTCATGGCCTACTCCTTCGGCCAGCCGGACTTCATCCAGCCCGAAGACCCCTTCTGGGCCGCGCTCACCGCGATACTGGAGGCCGCCGGGGTCCCGCACTCACAGATCCCGCAGGTCGCCGCCGTCATGTGCGCCGTCGTCATCGGCGTCCTCACCGCCGAACTCAACGGCGCACTCCACCAGTGGTCGAACCTCACGCCCACCACCACTGCCGCCGAAGACGGACCCACGGGTGCAGGCCCCGACGAGGACCACATGTTCCGCATGGTGCTGGACACACTCATCTCGGGCCTGGAAAACCGGCTCACCACCGATACCGACGGCCAGGGCACCGGCCGTTGAGCCCGCGGCCCCAGGACGCGGGCGGCCTGAGGCGGCCCGCGGCCGGGCGAGCACAGACTGCGGGCGCACAAGGAGGCACCGCCATCTGCTCCACCGTTCACCCGAGAGCAAGCGCGCCAGAGGCGGGCATGGCCCCGTTGACGCAGGCCTGAGTCCGTCGCTCCCCCGGTGGACCAGACCTCACCGCGTGCCGGAGGGGCCGCTTCGCCCTGCCCCCGGGGAGGGTCTGCCGCAATCCCGCGCCGGCTGACGGACATGGTCTGCCGGGGGCCGGGGAAAGAGGTACGAGGCTCGCACCGCAGGAAGCCGCGGGCGCCGCGCAGGTCAGTACGCACTGTGCGCCGCACCCGAGTCCAAGCGGACGTCCGGCGCGCCGGGGAATCGTTGTCGGCGCGGCGGTCGGCACGGAGGCGTCCCATCCCTCGCGTTCGACGATCAGGACACCGAGCTCGTAACGGCTGACTGCATCTGATCCTGCACGGTGGCACACGCTTGCAGGATCGGAGGCGGTCAGCTCGAGAGCACGCCGTTTCGTCGCCTGGTGATCAGATCGTGGATGAATGACCCGTGCACGGAGCCATCGCCGCCGGTGATCAGCGAGGTGTGAGCGATGGCGGCGGCCGGGCGAACAGGCGGATCGCGGTTTCGGCCGCAGCCTTCCCTCATCACGGCGTGCCCGGTTGCCAATGCCTGCTGAGCCAACTCGCGGCCCAGGAAGCCACTGCCGCCTACGATCAGGATGTTCATGATCCGCCACGGGCGCTGTGTTTCGTCACGTCATCGGGCTGCCGGCCAGCTCCGACGCATCAAGCGTTCAAGGGCCGATGGAAGCACTCAATCACGCAACCGGACGGCGCCCGGTCATCGCCGGCGGAATCGTTGGCCGTTGAGTCCGCCACTGGCCCATCGCCCGGGTGCTGTGAAAGGCCGTGTCGGGATCCTCCGTCCGGCGCAGCGGACGAGGGAGCGTGCGACCGATGTATTCCGCAAGGGAAGTTGGGGCTTGTCTCAGCGTTCCGCGAGCAGGTTCGCCAGTTCGACGGGCCAGTCGATGTGTGCGGACTCGGTGCCCTGCGGCACCAGATCCTGCGTGTTCCCCAGGAATGTTTTGACGTCCTGCACGGAAGCCTCGAGCAAGGCGGTGCCCGCGGAAGACCGGAGGGAGATGTACATCGTCTGGTCACCACGGCACACGGCCGACCAGATCCGGATGTCCCCGTCGCCTGCGGGACCTCTGAGGCCGTCGACCAGAAGATCACGTCCCAGGACCCATTCAACCGGATCGTCACCGTCGACGAAGAAGACGGCGCGGACGACATACGGGTCAGCGGGCTCGTACCGCAGGCGCATGCATATGGGCAGCGAGTAGCAGCGCGAGATAACGAGCTGCACGGCTACACCTTGCACGACGTTCTTCAAAGACTCCATCGACTTTCACTCCAGGAGGTCTCTGTCTTGGCTGGCCCGCTTCGCTGGGCCAGCAGCGAAGAGGCAACGAAGGGAGAGGGTTTAGGACAGGTCCCGGGCGCTTGACGGCATCGTCACACCGCCCGGTTGGCGGTGTCGCGGTAGCTGGGCGACGCGAGCCTGCGGCTCATGGCGGGTGTCCGCAGCGAGGGCCAGGCCCTCAGTCAGCCGGCCGCCTGGGAGCGGGTGAGGAGCGCTGATACCTGGATCACCGGTCGCGCCCCTGCCGCCGTCCGGCATCACAGCGAGGGCACGCCCCTGCACTAGCGGGCGCAGGCGCTTGGGTCTCACCGGTCACCGTGGATCCGGCCGTCGTGCTCGTAGCGGTTGCGGTCATGCCGGTACGAGCTGCCGGACTTCCAGTCGCAGCATCCCTTGCCGTCCCAGCGGCAGAAGCGGCCATCGCGACCGTGCCGGGTCGAGCCGGTGACGCGGTGGTCGCGGTGCCGGCCGCGGATGTCGTCCCAGGAGCAGCCCTGCTCGATCAGGTAGCCGACACCGTGGTCCCAGCGGTAGTCGGCCTTGGCGCCGGCGGCCGGGCGGTGGACGTGCGCGGACACAGGGGCCGCGGCCGAAGCGGTGCCCCCGGCACCCAGAACGGCGATACCGGCGACCGCCGCGCAGGAAGCAGCGGCAGCGATGCGCGTCGTGAGCTTCTTCATGGTCTTTCCTTCCCGGTCGGTGCGGTCTGCACCAACGGCTTGTGCCGGCGATGTGTGGCGCCTGGCGCGGTCCGAGCAAAGCTCCCATACGGCGTATGGAAGGACCTTGCCAGTATTACCATACGACGTATGGAAACGTCGAGGGGGAGCCGGCCCGCACGCCCCCGACGGTGTGCGCCGCGTTCACGGGCCTGCTGGCCGGCGAGACGACCGGGACACCGCAGAGGCTGGGCCGCGCCGCCCCGGACCTGGCCGCACCCGACGGACAAGACCCGCCCTCACCCCCGCCGGGCGCCTGGACGAAGCCCGCCTGGCCTTTGAGGGGAGGCTCACCCACGTCAACCGTCTCGGCCTGTGCACCGAGGAGATCAGCCGCGCCGGAGAGGAGATGGGCAGCCTCCCGCGGGCTTTCACCCGCCCCGCCCTCATCAGCGCCGCGTTCAACCTCGGCCACGCTTGGGGCTGACAGTTGCCGTCGGCGCCCCTGGAGCAATCGCCGTGCGCGCGTGCAGGGTCTCCCCCACAGCCCCAAGGGCGGCCGTAACGTCATCGTCAGCGCGTCGCCGGGCGGGCTGCGGGCCGCGCAGAGGCCGCACAAGGAGGTTGCGCCGGCCCGCTGGCCCTGGCCGGGGGCGCATCCCGTCTCCCACGACAGGCCGCGCTGCCCCATCAGGCGCCGCTCGGCCCGGCGGCAGCGGACACCACTGGCCTGCCGATGCGCTGGCACGGGGCGCGGAGCGGCGGTTCGGTGCCTGCCGGCGGACCGGGCCCTGCCGAGGTGCGTCCGGCTGCCGATCGCCACCGGAACCCGGACGCGGCCCTGGGTCAACCTGGAGGAGGCCGCCCCGGGTGGGGCGTTTTCATCCTGCGCACGCGCGAGGAGGCCGCGGGGCCGGCTCAGGAGGACTGCGAGCCGGCACACCATGACGGCAGGCAGGGGGCGTGACGCTCTTCATGGCGGATCGGGAAGGGGACGTCGGGCGAGGGTACGGGCCTCATCCGGGGAGAGGCCGAGCATGTGCAGGAGCGACTCGGCCATTTTGCCTGCGGCGCGGTCGCTGTCGGCTTCGGGCCGCTTCAGCCACAGTTCCAGGAGCGCCAGCAGGCTGCCGTTCAGCACGGTCAGGACGATGAAGGGCTCGACCACGGTGAATCGGCCCGAGGCCATGCCCTGCTCCACGTCGCGCTTCGCACGGGGAGCCAGCCCGTGACCGGCACATATGCGACTCAGCTCGCTGTGGCAAAGGACCCGCATGATCTCCGGGTGCGACTCGGCCAGGCGTGCGCCGAGCCGCACGCCCCCGGCAAGGCGCTCGGCGGGGTCGTCAAGGCCGTGCAGGCGTTTGTCGACGGCCTGGGCGTACTCCTCCAGTGCATCCGCCACGGCCGCGTCGAAAAGATCTGGTTTGCCCGTGAAGTGGTTGTAGAAGGAGCCGAAGCCTACGTCCGCGCGCTCCGCGATGGCGCGAATGCTGGCACTGGTGCCGCCGGGTTCGGCCAGGATCGTCCGCGCGGCGCGGACGAGCGCCTGCCGGGTGTCGGCCCGGCGGCGTTCGAATCGGTTCATGGACGGGGCCGTCATGGACACCCCTCCTGACAAAAGCACCATTTGTGATGAATTCATCATCACACCTGAGGCCTCAACCGTCCACCCCGGACGCCGCCCCCTCGCGACTCCGCAGCCACGCGGGGGAGCAGCCCCCGGCCGGAGCGGGAAGCCCACCCATTCACGCCATCCCACCACATCTGATGATGTGATCAGTTCTGGGGGTATTGACGAGAAGATGGTCGTCTCTGATAATTTCATCAGAAATGGGCAAAGCATCCCAAGGCAGACGGATGCCGCGCCGGTGGGCCGCTCAACCAGCGGCCGAGTCGCACACCCGAGGCGGCTGCTGCCGCCCGGGTGATCCTCAGCCCCGGCGTCACCGTTTCACCCCGGCTGCACAACGGCTTGCCATGCCGCATGCCGACGCCCCCTCACCCCCGCACCTATGGGACGAACCTCGATGACGAACACTGATCACATGCCCCTCGCCGAGCCGGTGAGCCCCCGCGAGATACCCGACGCGGCCATAGCGATGCTCGATGCGCAGGGGACGGTGGTGGGGTGGACGCACGCCGCCGAGCAGCTGGTCGGGTATTCGGCCGGGGAGGTGGTGGGCCGGTCGGCCGCACACGTACTGTCGCCCCCCGGGGACGCCGGCAGGACGTCGGCGTTCGCCGAGCAGTGCCGTGCGCAAGGTGGCTGGTCCGGCACCGTGGCGGTCCGCCACCGCGACGGCCGCATGCTCACCATGACGCTGCGGATCTCGCTGCTGTGGGGACAGGGCGCCGCCACCCGGTGGCTGGTGTCCGGGGCCGACATAGGCGCGCTCTCCTCGGGAGCGGCGGACGGATCAGTACGCGAGTCGCTGCTCGCCCACGCACCGGTCGGCATCGTCGTTCGTGACCTGCAGCTGCGCTGCACGTGGGTGAACGACGCCATGGAGAGCCACGACGGAATTCCTCGTGACCGACGGTTCGGGCAACGTCTGAAGGATTCGCTGCCCGGTTTCGAGGCTGAAGCGCTCGAGGTGGTGATGCGGCAGGTGCTGGAGAGCGGTACCACCATGGTCCACGAGTACCGGGCGTGGCCACCGGCCGGCCGGCATCGGGAGCACGTGTTCTCGGCCTCGTTCTTCTGCCTCCAGGACGCGGACGGCAAGCCGCTGGGGGTGTGCTCCCTGAGCGTGGATGTCACCGGCAACCGGCGGGCGCGCGAGCGCCTGGCCATCCTCAGCGAAGCCAGCACGCGCATCGGCAGCAGCCTCGACGTCATGCAGACCGGGCAGGAACTGGCCGAGATCGCTGTGCCCCTGCTGGCCGACCACGCCCTCGTCGATCTGGTGGAGTCGGTTCCGTTCGGCGTGGAGCCCTCGCCACGGACCGGCACGACGAGCGGCCGCCTGCCGCCGCTGCGCCGTGCCGGTCTGGCCTCCATCGACCTGGGTGTCCTGGAGTTGCCGTGGGCGCGGGAAGAGGTGCGCCACGCCCACCCGGGCTCGCCGTTCGCTGCCGTCCTGCGCACGGGCAGGTCTCACCTGGAGCCGGTGCTGGACACCCAGGCCGGCCCGTGGGTCGACAATGACCCGGTGCGGGCGCAGAAGGTGCGGGACAGCGGCGTCCACTCTTTGATGGTCGTGCCCATCCGTGCGCGGCGCTGCGTGCTGGGACTGGCGCTGTTCGGCCGCTCCGAGGAACAGAAGCCGTTCCAGGAGGACGACCTGCTCCTCGCCGAGGAACTCGTCACCCGGGCCGCTCTCTGCCTGGACAACGCCCTCCGGTACGCGCGTGAGCGCACCGCGGCCCTCACGCTGCAACGCGACCTGCTTCCCCACCGGGTGCAGGGCGGTGCCGCCGTCGAGGTGGCCTCGCGCTATGTGCCGGCCGATATGGAGTACGGCGTGGGGGGTGACTGGTTCGACGTGATCGAGCTGTCCGGCGCCCGGGTGGCCCTCGTCGTCGGCGATGTCGTCGGGCACGGTCTCAACGCGGCGGCAGCGATGGGCCGGCTGCGCACCGCCGTCCGCACGCTCGCGGACATGGATCTGCCTCCTCATGAGCTGCTGGCGCACCTGGATGACACGGTCCGGCGGCTGAGCGAGGAAGACGCCGACGATCCGGACCAAGTCCCGGCTGTGGCGGGTGCCACCTGCCTGTATACCGTCTACGACCCGGTCACCCGCCAGTGCACGATGGCGCGGGCCGGGCACCCCCCGCCCGCGATCATCGACCCGCAGGGGCACGTCGTCTTTCCCGACCTGCCCGCCGGAGCCCCCCTCGGCCTGGGCCTTGGACTGGTCCCCTTCGAGTCCGTGGAACTGGAACTGCCCGAGGGAAGCCTGCTCGCGCTCTACACCGACGGTCTGGTCGAGTCCCGCGACGACGACATCGACGTCGGCCTGCACCGCTTGGGAGCCGCCCTGGCACAGCCTGAGTCACCCCTGGAGGACCTGTGCTCGCAGGTGATCGAGACCCTGCCGGCTCAGGCACCGCCCGACGACGTCACCTTGCTCCTCGCGCGAACCCGCGCACTGCAGCCGGCCCAGGTCGCCTCGTGGGACCTGCCGAGCGAGCCGACCGCGGTCTGTACCGCCAGGCGGGCGGCTGCCCGTCAGCTCAGCGCATGGGGGCTTGAGCATCTGGTGACCACGGTGGAACTGATCGTCAGTGAACTGGTCACCAACGCCCTCCGCTACGGCGAGGGACCCAACCGCCTACGGCTCATCCAGCACCAGGTTTTGACGTGCGAGGTCTTCGATGGCGACACCAGAAGCCCGCGCCCCCGTCATCCCCGCATCCTCGACGAGAACGGCCGCGGTCTTTTCCTCGTCGCTCGGCTGTGCCGCAGGTGGGGCTCCCGCTCCGTCGCGGACGGCAAGGTCGTCTGGGCCGAACAGGACCTGTTCCCCACGGCCGCTGCGTGATGCGCTGCCGGCCCCGGCGACGACTGCTGTGTGGATCACCGAGATGAAGGTGGCCCCGGACGTCGCTACAGACCCTCGCAGGAAAGTGCACAAATGAACGTGAACGCAATTAATGGATATTCATCCGATCCCGGTGGGGCCGGTGGGGCGTACTCCTTGGACGGCCTGGCAGCCGCGGTGCTCGACGGTCGCGGTGCGGTGGTGCGATGGACCGCGACAGCACAGGACCTGACCGGTGTCACCGCCGAGGAGGTCTGCGGCCGCCCTGTGCGGGAACTGATGGCCGATCTCCCCGACGATCTGCGTAATGGCCCGAAGATGCCGGCATCGGGCCGGGTACGGCTGCGGCACCGGTGCGGCGACGTCATCGATGTCACTTTCCGGACCATAGAGGTGGAGGGCTCGGCGGAGTTCCTCGTCCTTGCGGCACCCACACACAGCGTCGCCGACCACGAGCAGGGCGCAGCTCTCCTGCGCGCACTGTCCTCGCAGGACCGGATCACCATCGCTTTGCACGACACGGATCTCGCCACTGTGCAAACGAACGCCACGCGGGGCGCTCTCGACGGCCGGCCGGTACAGCCCGGTACCCGGCTGTCCGGCGTCCTGTGCGCCGAGGATGCCGAGGACCTCGAGGCAGTCCTGCGTCAGGTGCTCCAGACGGGCGTCCCGGCGGTCCGCAGGAACCAGCAAGTGCGCTGGCGGCAGGATCCGGCGCGACCGCACACGCTGTCTGTGTCCGCGTTCCGTCTGGAGGACGGGAAAGGACGGCCCACAGGGGTCGCGGCCCTGTACATCGACAGCGCCGACGAGCTGCGTACCCGCCGCCATCTGGATCTCGCCCGCGAGGTGGCCGAGCGGGTGGGAGCGTCGCTGGATGTCGTGCGCACCGCGCAAGACCTTGCGGACGTCATCGCACCGGCGTTCGGAGATCTGGCCGTAGTCGTCCTTGCGCATTCCGTGTTCGAGGGGGACGAGCCATCCAGGCAGGTGGGCGGTGGAGATCTCCATCTGCGCACCGCGGCCCTGGCGCCGGCCGACGCTGTGTGGCCGGCCGGCATCCGGCACGGCGGCCTCGTCCCACCCCTGTCCGACCACCCTCTCCTGCGCAGCTCCCAGCACGGCAAGACCGTCGTCTATGGCCGTGAGGACTTCGTCGCGCTGTTCGGCGGCCCGCAGCCGGCCCAGTATGTTCTGCCGGAAGACGCCCATACGGTGATGGTGGCGCCGCTGTACGCGCGCGGCCTGACCCTCGGTGACATCGTGGTCTGGCGCACCGGCCGATCAGACCCGTTCACCGAGGACGAGGCGGACCTCATGAAGCAGATCGCCTCGCGGGGTGCGCTCGCCATCGACAACGCCCGCCGCTACACACGCGAGCACAGGGCGGCCGTGGCGCTGCAAGAGCGCCTGCTTCCCCCGGCCACGACCGACACTGCGGCAGCCGAGACCGCCGGCGTCTACCTGCCCGCAGGCGGCGGGGCGGACATCAGCGGCGACTGGTACGACGCCATTGCCCTGCCTTCTCTCCGGCTGGCCCTTGTCGCCGGAGACGTGGTTGGCCACGGCATGCCGGCAAGTGCCACCATGGGCCGCCTGCGCGCCGCCATCCAGACGCTCGCGGACCTCGAGATGGAGCCGGACGAGCTGCTCACCCGGATTGCGGACCTGGTCCAGCGCCTCGCGGCCGAAGCCCCGCCCGGCGGCCACGACAGCATCGGCGCCACCTGCCTGTACGCGGTCTACGACCCGGTCACCCAGCGCTGCACCATGGCCAGTGCCGGGCACCCGCCCCCCGTTCTGGTCCGGCCCGGCGGGAGCGCCGAACCCGTCGGGATCTCCCCGGGGCCACCGCTGTCCGTCAGCGGCATGCCGTACGAGACCACCACGATCGACCTCGAGCCGGGCAGCATCCTCGCCCTCTACACCGACGGCCTGATCGAACGGGGCGACCGCGACATCGACCAAGGGCTGCGGTGCCTGACAGATGCCCTCGCCGCGTCCTGCCGTCCGGGCCGTGCCCTGGACGAAACCGGCCGGGCCCTCCTCGCCGGCCTGGTGGACCAAATGCCCCGCGACGACGCGACCCTGCTGCTGGCCCGCACCCGCGCCGTACCGGCAAAGAACACTGCTCACTGGGAGATCCCGGCCAACCTGGCCGCCGTCTGCGAAGCCCGAGAATGGGCAGCCCGCCAACTCACCCTGTGGGGGCTGAACGACCTCCTCTTCACCACCGAACTCATCGTCAGCGAACTGGTCACCAACGCGATCCGCTACGGCCGTCCGCCAGCCGAACTACGCCTGATCCGCCACAACGTTCTGGTGTGCGAGGTCACCGACTCCAGCAGCACCCAGCCCCGCCTGCGGCGCGCCCGCACCACCGACGAAGGGGGACGCGGCCTGTTCCTCGTCGCCCAGCTCGGCACGCGCTGGGGCTGCCGCCACGGCCAGAACCGCAAGACGATCTGGTCCGAGCAGCACATCGACTGCCCCCGCTGATCACGCTCAGAGCTCGTGGTCGACACGATGCTCAGCTGCGCGCTGCTTGCGACCGCGCCTTCCGCGTGATCGCATGTACGCGCCTTCAGCTCCTGCAGGGCTCTTGACCATCGTTGAACCTACAAGGAGTCCCGTGCCGAGAATCCGGCGGACGCCTTCTCGTTCAGCTCGGCCCAGACCGTCTTGCCCTGTCGGGCGTGGCGTGTTCCCCAGTGCTCCGCGATCTGGGCGACCAGAAGCAGGCCCCGTCCTCCCTCGTCGAAGGTGCGGGCCCGGCGCAGGTGAGGGGTGGTGCTACTCGTGTCGGAGACCTCGCACACCAGGGCACGGTCGTGGATCAGGCGCAGCCCTATGGGAGGGCGACCGTAACGTATGGCGTTGGTGACCAGTTCGCTGACCATCAGTTCGGCGGTGAACTCGAGCTCCTCCAGCCCCCACCTGCTCAGCTGCTGGGCGACGTCCGAACGGGCCCGGGCCACGGCGACGGGGTCGGCTTCCACGCCCCAGCTGGCGACTTGGCGAGCCCCAAGGACGTGGGTGCGGGCCAGGAGCAGGGCGACATCGTCGTGCGGTCGATCAGCGGGCAGCAAAGCCTCGAGCACGGTGTCGCACGTGGCTTGCAGGGACACAGCGGGCTGGGCGAGGGCTTGGCGGAGCAGGGCGATACCCGCTTCGATGTCGTGGTCGCGGGCTTCGATCAGGCCATCGGTGTACAGGGCGAGGAGGCTGCCTTCGGGCAGGTCGAACTCCGCCACCTCGAACGGCAGGCCGCCCAGACCCAGCGGCGGTCCGGGGGGCAGGTCGAGGAGGTCGGCGGTTCCGTCCCGGCTCACCACGGCGGGCGGCACGTGCCCCGCGCGGGCGAGAGCGCACTGGCGGGAAACGGGGTCGTAGACGGCGTACAGGCAGGTCGCGCCGATGTCCCCGGCCGCTTCGACGGTCGGGTCAGTGGAGGCTTCGGCGGACAGGCGGATGACGACGTCGTCCAGGTGGGTGAGGAGTTCGTCGGGCGGCAGGTCGATGTCGGCCAGGGTGCGCACGGCGGTCCGCAGCCGCCCCATGGTGGCGGCGGCATGGATGCCGCGTCCGACCACGTCACCCACCACCAGGGCGACGCGGGCCCCGGACAGCGGGATGACGTCGTACCAGTCGCCGCCCACCCCGGCCTGGGCCCCCGCGGGCAGGTAGCGGGAGGCGATCTCCACGGCTGACTGCTCCGCGGTGTGCTGCGGGAGCAGGCTGCGCTGCAGGGTGAGAGCGGTGGCACGCGCATGCGTGTAGCGGCGGGCGTTGTCGACGGCCATCGCCGCCCTGGCGGCGATCCCCTGGGCAAGGAGCAGGTCCTCGTCGTCGAAGAGATCGGGGTTGCGGTGCCGGATGAACTGCGCGACGCCCAGTGTGGAGCCCCGTGCCCGCAGGGGCACCACCAGCGTCGAATGGGCCAGTTGGCCACCGCCGACGACATCACGGGGCATTGCCGGGCGGATGCGGCGGGAGGGCTGACCGGTGATCAGGGCGCGAGCCGGCGGCGAACCCTGCGCAGGGACGTGGAGCTGCTGCGGCCGGATCGTCGATACCGGGTCGCCCTCCACCACCGATCGCTGGGCGACCCGCCTCAACGTCAAAGAGCCCTCGCCCGGGACGTCGTTTCCGTGCAGCACAGAGTCGAGCAGGTCGACGGTGACCAGGTCGGCGAAGCGCTCGGTGGCGAGGTCCGCCAGTTCTTGCGCGGTTCGGGCGATGTCCAGCGTGGTGCCGATGCGCATGCCCGCCTCGTTCACCATCGACAGCCGCCACTGCAGTCGCCGATCCCGCTCCCCCTGGTAGACCGTCACGCCCTGCTCCGAGATGCGGTCGATGTAACCGGCCATCGTCACGATCAGCGTACGCGCCGCAGCGCTGATCAACTCGGCATCGTCGGTCAGCCGCGGCATCTCCTCGAGCAGCCGGTCGACGATGACACCCTGCCCGAGCCGGAAGGCCCGCAGCATCACGCTCAGCGGGATCCCGCGGCGGGCCAGCCGACCCGCACGGTCAGGGTCGCCAGCCGGCGTTTCGATCCGGCCCGGCTCGATACCGTCCACCAGACCGGCCAACGCCGCGAGAACGTGCTCAGCGACGTTCTGCGCCGTCATGCGGGCGATGTCCGGGTCTTCCCACACCTGAGGAACTTCACGCTGCAAGGACCGCTCCACATCATGGATCAGCTCGTCTGCTCGCAGACTGACCTCACGCGCGGCACGGGACACAAGACTGTCCGCAGCGACATCCACAAAAACGACGTTACGCCGCACCGGCGTGCAGAGCCCGTCAGGTTTCCAGAGGGCCAGGCGCCCCCGTGCCGAGAGCCCAGGACCCCACCCTGTCACACCCGGCCGCGAAGCCGTCCTGATCAAGGGGGTGCCAGGCGGCACCCCGGCCCGCGCGTTGATCATCCGGGCCGGATGCCGGTAGGGAAGTCGTAGCGTCCATCGATGATGTCCGCATCCGTGCCCCAGCCGAGCGGCGCGCATGCCTCGGCGGTGCGCAGCGGCCGTGAGAGGCTGCGCACCCCCGGATGGAACAGGAGTGCCGACGGCCCCAGGGCGGGACGTCACCGGCACACGCGCGGGTGGCTGGCAGGGCTTGGTCAGGTCGGCTGTGGTGACGTGTGTCCTCCGGGCCTGGTGTGGCGTTGAGAGAGCGTGACTCCGGACGATATGGCTGCAGTACG
>NZ_JBFAWW010000035.1:0-86029 GCF_040680495.1 Streptomyces sp. NPDC052036
TCGCCAACGCGGTGTACTGGTGCGAGGAGTTCCACATCGACGGTCTGCGCGTGGACGCGGTCGCCTCCATGCTCTACCTGGACTACTCGCGCGAGCACGGCCAGTGGCGGCCGAACGAGCACGGCGGGAACGAGAATCCCGACGCGGTCGCGTTTCTGCAGGAGATGAACGCCACGGTCTACCGCCGTTGCCCCGGGGCGGTCACCATCGCCGAGGAGTCCACGGCCTGGGACGGCGTCACCCGGCCCACCGACCACGGCGGACTCGGCTTCGGCCTGAAGTGGAACATGGGCTGGATGCACGACTCGCTCGTCTACGCGTCCAAGGACCCCGTGCACCGCAGGTACCACCACCACGAGATGACGTTCTCGATGGTGTACGCGTACAGCGAGAACTACGTCCTGCCCATCTCGCACGACGAGGTGGTGCACGGCAAGCGGTCGCTGGTGTCGAAGATGCCCGGCGACTGGTGGCAGCAGCGCGCCAATCACCGCGCCTATCTGGGCTTCATGTGGTCCCACCCGGGCAAGCAGCTCCTGTTCATGGGACAGGAGTTCGCCCAGGGCGACGAATGGTCCCAGGCCCATGGCCCCGACTGGTGGCTGCTCGACCCGGGCTACGATGCCGCGGCCGACCACCGGGGCGTGCGCGACCTCGTGCGCGACCTGAACGCGATCTACCTGCGCACCCCGGCCCTGTGGCAGCGCGACACCGAACCGTCCGGGTTCCGCTGGGTGGTCTGCGACGCCGCCGACGACAATGTCTTCGCGTTCCTGCGCTTCGACGCGGACGGCGCCCCCCTGCTCGCCGTGTCCAACTTCTCGCCGGTCGTCCGTCACCACTACCGCCTGGACGTGCCCGACGACGTACCGGCCTGGGACGAGGTCCTCAACACCGACGCGGCTCGCTTCGGCGGCAGCGACGTCCGCAACACCGGCCCTGTGACGCCCGGCACCGGTCCCGGGCACGGCATCCGCCTCACGCTCCCCCCGCTCGCCACGCTCTGGCTGCGCCCCGCCACGGAAAGTCCCACGACCGGGAGCCGATGAATTCCCTGGAATTACCAGGGCCTTGAAATTCCATGCCCCGAACCGTGCTCCGGCGCTTTGCCGCGCCGCATTGCCCGCTCACTTTTCGGAGCGATGAGAAGACCATGAGTAACCCCGGTGAGCCATGAAACGTACCTCAGGAATTGTTTGGTGCCAGGAAAGTCGGGAATGGCTCATAAGAGTGCTTCGGACAGGAGGCACCTCCGTGGAAACTGGCCCAGCAGATCCCGGGTGTGTGACTCTCCGCGTGGTCCGTCGATGCGCCTTCCCACGGTGACTGCCCAGTCAGCCCCTTGAGGGAGTTGAAAGCTCGATGCGCATCACGGTCAAGGCCAAGCAACATCCCCATGACGACGCACCCGACACCACCGACGCTTTCGCGCAACTGCGCGAACTGCCCGAGGGCCCCGAACGCCAGACGCTGCGCGAGCACATCGTGCGGTCCTGGCTGCCGATGGCCGACCGCATCGCCCGGCGGTATCGAGGGCGGGGCGAGTCGGTCGAGGACCTCTGCCAGGTCGCGGCGCTGGGACTGGTCAAGGCGGTCGACCGCTACGACCCGGCGCGGGGGTACGCCTTCGAGAGCTACGCCATCCCCACCATCACTGGTGAGATCAAGCGGCACTTCCGCGACCACATGTGGGTCCTGCATGTGCCCCGCCGGGTCCAGGACCTGCGCAACCGGGTGCGGACGGCGGTCAAGGAGATATCCCAGGAATCCCCCGGGCACGGCCCGACCGTCGCCGAGATCGCCGAGCACGCCCACCTCAGCGAGGAGGACGTCCGGGTGGGTCTGGAAGCCATGGACAGCTTCACCGCCCTGTCCCTGGATGCGGAGGTCGCAGGCAGCGACGACGGATACGCACTGGGCGACGCCCTCGGTGAGGCCGACTCCGGGTACGACCTGATCGTCGACCGAGAGGCCGTCAAGCCGTGTCTGCGGTCGCTCCCCGAGCGCGAGCGCACCATCCTCTATCTGCGCTACTTCTGCGGAATGACCCAGAGCCGGATAGCGGACCAACTCGGTATTTCCCAGATGCATGTCTCACGACTGCTCAGCGGATGCTGTGCCCGGATACGCGAGGAGGCGCTCGCCGATATTGCCTGAGACTCGGCGACCCGATGTCGCGCCTGCTACCGGGAGTCCGTCCGCACCGAATCCAGAGGCTGCTCTCCCGCCCCATGCGACCGGATCGCATCCGGCCGCCCGGATCGGCCACTCGTCGACCGGACGGCCGTTTGCGGGCGGGCTCACTGCCGAACCCTCCCGGGAACGGCTTGGCAGTGCGCCGCTCCTTCCGGACTATCCGTGAGAGGGTATTTGAAACACGCGGCCCGCGGGCAACGGAGGGAAATCGACGGGATATTGACCGGGGCCCGCCGAACAGGCCGGACGAGTGACATCGGGGCGGGGCCGGGGCGGGAACTCAAGGGCGCGGCGGGTCCTCCGGGAGCCGCGTAGGTCCGTAGCGGTCGAGCGTGTCCTCCAGAAGATCGCGGACATCGGTCGGCAGATCCCCGCCGCCTCCCCAGATCAGGATCAGCTCCGCGACATGGCGCAGCTTGGTGTTCGCGTGCTGGGAGACCTCCCGGAGCACCTCCCACCCCTGGGCCGGGGTCACATGGCCGACGGCCACCAGCATCCCGATCGCCTGGTCCACGACCGCGTGCGAGGTGACGGCCTCCTTGAGCTGGCTGACCTCCTCCTCCAGCTCGAAGATCCGCTCCGTCTGGGGCGCCGTGGCGTCCGGCTCCCGCTTCCCCGGCCTGCCCGGATGGGCGTCCATGGTCATCGGCCCCTCCGAGGCGGCGTGACGGCGTGGCGCGTGCGATGTCGGCTTCCTCCATCGTCGCCACTCCGCCAGGGGTGTGCGAGCCGGGGGGAGGGGTACTCCGAGTTCTGGGCCCGGCCCGGCGGGGCCCGGAAGCGAGGCCGGTATGAGCCGTCCCGACGACGCCCGGGCGAGCGCCTACGACGCGACGCCCTTCCTGCCGGACGACGGCGAGCCGGCCGCATATCGGCGCGCCGCCGCGGACTGCCGTGGCTGCCCCCTGTACGCGAACGCCACCCGGACCGTGTTCGGCAGCGGGGACACCTCGGCACGGGTGGTGCTGGTCGGGGAGCAGCCCGGTGACCAGGAGGACCGGCAGGGCGAACCCTTCGTCGGACCGGCCGGACATCTGCTGGACCGGGCGCTTGCGGAGGCGGGGATCGACCGCGGCACGGCCTACGTCACCAACGCGGTCAAGCACTTCAAGTTCACCGTGGTTCCCGAACGCGGCAAGCGGCGCATCCACAGGGCGCCGAGCCTGCGTGAGCTGAGCGCCTGCAAGCCCTGGCTGCGTGCGGAACTGGACCTGGTCCGCCCCGAGGTCGTGGTGGCCCTCGGCGCCACCGCGGGCAAGGCACTGCTGGGCAGCTCGTTCCGGGTGACCAAGGACCGGGGGAGCCTGCTGCCGATGCCCGGCGCCGACGAGCAGTACGTCGTGGCGACCGTGCACCCTTCGGCGGTCCTGCGCGCCGACGACCGGGAGGCGGCGTACGCCGGTCTCGTCTCGGACCTGAAGGTGGCGGCACGGGCCCTGAACCAGCACTAGGGCGTGTTTCGAAAGTCCCGTCCGGCCCGCGACTCGCCCAGGCTGGCGGCTGGGAGGTGCCCCCAGGCACGGCACCTCGCCGCGTTGTCGGGGTCGTCCGCGTATGCCCAGTACGCGGACGCCCCTCCGCCTTGCGATGCACCGCACCAGACGCCGCGGGCCCCGCCCTTCGGGCGGACGACCCTACTTTCGAAACACGCCCTAGTAGCGTGGGACCGCACCCCGGACGGACCCCTACGACCTGCGGGCCCGCTCACCCACCCGGTGCAATGGACCCGTGACCGCGCCCCCGGACGACTGCCTCGCCCGCAACGAGTGGATCTGCGGCGCGTACGTGCGCACCCGCCGTCATATCCTCCTGGACGCGGTGGCTGAGCATCTGCAGCTGACCGCGGCGTCCGTGCTCATCGGTCTCGTCGTCGCCGTGCCGCTGGCCCTGCTGGCGCGCCGCTGGACCGGGATCGCCGGGCCTGTGCTCGCCGGCACCACGATCCTCTACACCATCCCGTCCCTGGCGATGTTCTCGCTGCTGCTGCCCCTGTACGGACTGTCACCGACTCTGGTGGTCGCCGGTCTGGTCCTCTACTCGCTCACCCTGCTCGTCCGGAACATCCTCGCCGGGCTGCGTGCCGTCCCCGAGGAGACCCGGCAGGCGGCCCACGGCATGGGATACGGCCCGATCCGGCTGCTGCTCGCCGTGGAACTCCCGCTCGCCCTGCCCGCCGCCATGGCCGGCCTCCGCATCGCCACGGTCTCCGCGGTCTCCCTCGTCACCGTCGGGGCGATCGTCGGCTTCGGCGGACTCGGGAATCTGATCTACGCGGGCATGAACACGTACTTCAAGGCGCAGGTGCTGACCGCTTCCGTGCTCTGCGTGCTGATCGCCGTGGCCGCCGATCTGCTGCTGCTCGGCGTGCAGTGGCTGATCACCCCCTGGGCGAGGGCGGCCCGCGGATGAGGACCCTCGGCGAGGCCTGGCACTGGCTCACCGACCCCGCGCACTGGCCGGGCGACGACGGCATCGGGCACCGGCTGACGCAGCACGTCCTGCTCACCCTCTGCTGTCTCGTCGTCAGCTGTGCGATCGCCCTGCCGGTCGCCCTGGTCCTCGGCCATCTCGGCAGGGGCGGGGCGCTCGCCGTCAACATCTCCAACGTCGGGCGTGCCGTCCCCACCTTCGCCGTCCTGGTGCTTCTGCTGCTCACCCCGCTCGGCCGCTGGGGGGAGGGGCCCACCGTCGTGGCCCTCGTGCTGTTCGCCGTACCGCCCCTGCTCACGAACGCCTACGTCGGCATGCGCGAGGTCGACCGCAGTGTCGTGCGGGCGGCGCGGGGCATGGGGATGACGGGCCGGCAGACGCTGCTGCACGTGGAACTTCCCCTCGCGCTCCCGATGGTCCTGAACGGGGTGCGGATCGCCGCCGTGCAGCTTGTCGCGACCGCGACCATCGCCGCGCTCGCGGGCGGAGGGGGACTGGGCCGGATCATCACCGCGGGCTTCAACCTGGCGAGCACACCGCAGGTCGTGGCCGGGGCCGTACTGGTGGCGGCGCTGGCGCTGATCGTGGAGGGGGTCTTCGAAGCCGTCGAGCGGCTGGCCCCGCCCCGCGCCGGAGGAGTGCGATGAGACGGTGCGCGGCGGCCGTGTGCCTGCTCCTGGGGTGCCTCATGGGCCTGCTCGCCGGCTGCGCCACGGGTCCTTCCCTGGAGACCCGCGGCCGGGTCACCGCATCGCCGCGCGACAGCGGACATCTGACCGTCGGCTCGGCCGGCTTCACCGAGAGCGATCTGCTCGCCCAGATGTACGCCCTGCTGCTGAACCGCGCGGGCTACAAGACATCGCTGATCACCGTCGCCAACCGTGAGCTGTACGAACCCGCCCTGGAATCAGGGCAGATCGACGTCGTCCCCGAGTACGCGGCCACCTTCGCGGACTGGCTCGACGCCAGGGCCAACGGCCCCGATGCCCCTCCCGTCGGTTCGCCGGACCTCGACGCCACCATGAAGGCCCTGCGCGCACTCGCCGCACCCCGTGGGCTCACCGTGCTCGACGCCGGCCGGGCGGTCGACCAGAACGCCTTCGCCGTGTCGGCGGCCTATGCCCGTGAGCACCGTCTGAGGTCGCTGAGCGACCTCGGCAGGTCCGGGCTGAAGGTACGGCTCGCGGCGGGCGACGAATGCGTACGGCGGCCGTACTGCGCACCGGGGCTGAAGAAGGTGTACGGCATCGACATCATCGGCGTCGACCCCAAGGGCGTCGGTACCACCCAGGCCAAGCGGGCCGTGCAGAGCGAACGGGACCAGATGGTGCTGACGACCACCACGGACGCGACCCTCGACGCCTTCGGACTGGTTCTGCTCGCGGACGACAGACATCTGCAGAACGCGGACTACATCGTCCCGGTCGTGAGTCGCTCCCGCGCCGGCGGCGCACGGGTCGCCCAGGCGCTCGGCGTCCTGAACTCCGTTCTGACCACGCGGGATCTGGCGTCGATGAACCAGCAGGTCGACAGCTGGCGCCGACTGCCGCAGGACGTGGCCCGCGCCTATCTCACGGACAAGGGCCTGTTGACATGACGCGGCCCCGCCGCCGGCCGGCCGGGCGGGCGCCGACGGCCCGACGTACCGACGGCCGGCGTCCTCACGCGTCCGCCACCGACTCGTAGGTCACCTCCCGGCGCGAGACGCCCCGCGCGTCCGCGTCCACCGAGCGGCGGAGCGCCTCATGGAGCTTGGCCGGCGTCAGGACCCCCAGGAAGCGGGGCCCGTCCAGTACCGCCACCCAGCCGGCGTCGTGCTGGAGCATCACCCCGAACGCCTGCCGCAGCGGAGCGCCCACCGGCACCCAGGAGTTCATCCGGTGCGCATGGTCGCGGACCGGACCGCCCCGGGCCAGTTCGTCGACGCCGGCCCAGCCGTGCAGATCACCGGCGGAGTCGAGCACGACCGCCCAGCGTGCGCCCTGCGCGTTCAGCCGGGCCGCCGCCCGCCCGCCGGCCTCGTCGAGCCGTACGACCGGCGGCTGCTCCAGGTCGCTCGGCTCGATCTCCGTCACCGACAGCCGCTTCAGCCCCCGGTCCGCCCCCACGAACGCGGCGACGCGCGGTGTCGCGGGCGTCCCCAGCACCGTCCCGGGCGTGTCGAACTGCTCGATGCGCCCCTGCCCGTACACCGCGATCCGGTCGCCGAGCCGGACGGCCTCCTCGATGTCGTGCGTGACCAGCAGCACCGTCTTGCGCACGGCGGTCTGCATCCGCAGGAACTCCTCCTGCAACTGCTCCCGCACCACGGGGTCGACCGCCCCGAACGGCTCGTCCATCAGCAGCACGGGCGGGTCGGCGGCCAGCGCCCGCGCCACCCCCACCCGTTGCCGCTGGCCGCCGGACAACTGGTCCGGATAGCGCGGCCCGTACGTCTTCGGGTCCAGGCCCACCAGGTCGAGCAACTCGGCCGCGCGGGCCCGTGCCCGCGCCCTCTTCCAGCCGAGCAGGCAGGGCACGGTCGCCGTGTTGTCGAGCACGGTCCGGTGCGGGAACAGCCCGACCTGCTGGATCACATAGCCGATCCGCCGCCGCAGCCGCACCGGATCGACGGTCGCGACATCCTCGCCGCCCACGAAGATCCGTCCCGAGGTCGGCTCGATCAGCCGGTTGACCATCATCATCGTGGTCGTCTTGCCACAGCCGGACGGTCCGACCAGCGTGACCAACTCGCCCTCACCGATCTCGAAGGACAGGTCGTCGACGGCCGTCGTGCCGTCCGGATACCGCTTGGTGACCTGCTCGAACCGGATCATTCCCTCACGCTAGCCGCGCCGGTCACACCTCGCTCACCAGCACCACCTCCAGGGTGCGCGGACCGTGCACCCCCTCGACCCGGTCCAGCTCGATGTCGCTGGTCGCGGACGGCCCGGAGATCCAGGTCAGCGGGCGGCCCGGGGTGAGCCGCCGCAGTGCCTGGGGCACGGAGTCCACGACCTGGTCCGGGACGCGTACGACACAGATGTGGTGGTCGGGGACGAGGGTGATACGGCGGCGGCCCTGATCCGGTGAGCCGTCCAGCACCAGGGTGCCGGTCTCGGCGATCGCGACCGCGCAGCCGGTGACCACACTGTCGACGCGGTCGAGTTCGTACGGGGTGCTCTCCGCCCGGTCGGGCACCTGCTCGACGCCCGTGAGCCAGCCGGACGGCAGTCCCGGGGGTACCAGCACCGTCCGCGCGCCGCGCGCCGCGAGCAGACCGGCCAGGGTCGAGGGCAGCTCCGCGGTGTCCGTCCGGTGCACGATCGCCCGGTAGTCCGCGAGGTTCTCCGCGAGCAGGTCCGCCGTCTCGGCCGGGGTGCGCTCGCCGTGCCGCTCCCGATAGTCCCGAGGAACGTCCTGCTCGTACGGCATGTCGGCCTTGGGCACGTCCGCCAGCGCGCGCCGCACCCGGCCCAGGATCAGATCCCTGCTGCCGCTCACCTGTCCGCCTCCTTCCCTCCGTGCGTGCGCTGCCACCAGTCGCGGAACGGCTCCGGGGGCAGCGTCGGCAGGTCCCGGCTCGCGCTCCACGCCCGGCCCGGGCCGGGCAGGGTCCGCGGCAGGAAGCGACGCGAACGCGACGCCAGGCGCTGGCCCGTGCGCAGCGCGTCGGGGTGGCTGAACGCCCAGAGCGCCGCCCGCATCGCCGCCCGTTCGGCCGCGTGTCCCCGCGCCGGCCGCAGCACGACCTTGTTGCCCGCCCGGGTCGCGGGCCCTCCCTCCGCCACCCGTTCCCGCAGATGCACCAGCACCTCCGGGATGTCGATGGCGACCGGGCACACGTCGTAGCAGGCGCCGCACAGCGACGAGGCATAGGGCAGCGAGGCGTCGATCGCGCTCTGGGTGCCCCGCAGCTGAGGGCTGAGGATGGCTCCGATCGGTCCCGGGTACACCGAGCCGTAGGCATGGCCGCCCGCCCGCTCGTACACCGGGCACACATTGAGACACGCCGAGCAGCGGATGCAGCGCAGGGCCTGACGGCCGACCTGGTCGGCGAGGGTGTCGGTCCGGCCGTTGTCGAGCAGCACGAGGTGGAAGGCGCGCGGGCCGTCCCCGCCCGTCGTGCCGGTCCACATCGACGTGTACGGGTTCATTCGCTCGGCGGTCGAGGACCGGGGGAGCGTTTGGAGGAACACCTCCAGATCCCGCCAGGTCGGCACGATCTTCTCGATGCCGACGACGGAGATCAACGTCTCGGGCAGCGTGAGGCACATCCGCCCGTTGCCCTCCGACTCGACCACCACCAGCGTGCCCGTCTCCGCGACCATGAAGTTCGCGCCCGAGACGGCGACCTTGGCGCGCAGGAACTTCTCCCGCAGATGCAGCCGAGCCGCCTCGGCGAGTTCGGCGGGTGTGTCGGTGAGCCCGTCGGGAGCGGGACGGCCCCACGCGCCCATCTCGGAGCGGAAGATGTCGCGGATCTCCCCCCGGTTGCGGTGAATCGCGGGGACCAGGATGTGCGAGGGCCGGTCCTTGCCCAACTGCACGATCAGCTCGGCGAGATCGGTCTCGTAGGCACGGATGCCATTCGCCTCCAGCACCTCGTTGAGACCAATCTCCTGCGTGGCCATGGACTTGACCTTCACGACCTCGGACTCGCCGGTCGCCCTCACCAGTTCGGTGACGATCCGGCCCGCCTCCTCCGCGTCCGCCGCCCAGTGGACGATGCCCCCGGCCGCCGTGACCGCCTGCTCCAACTGCACGAGATAGCGGCCGAGATGACGCAGCGTGTGGTCCTTGATCCGCTTGCCCGCCTCGCGCAGCTCCGCCCAGTCCGACATCTCCGCGACGGCCCTGGCCCGCTTGGCGCGGATGGTGTGGGTGGCGTGCCGCAGATTGGCCCGCAGTGTCCTGTTGCCCACCGCCTCGCGCGCGGCCTCGGGAAACGCCGGCATACCGACGAACGTCCCGCTCATACGGGGCCACCCTTCATCACGACGACGCCCCTCATGCCGGCGGCTCCTCCTCCGTGCTCGCCAGGATCTCCGCGATGTGCACCGGCCGCATGCCGACGCGCAGACGTGCCATCGTGCCGCCGATGTGCAGGAGACAGGAGTTGTCCGCCGCGCACAGCACCTCCGCACCCGTCGACTCGGCGTTGCGTACCTTGTCGACGCCCATGGCCGCCGAGACGTCGGGGTTCTTCACGGAGAAGGTGCCGCCGAAGCCGCAGCACTCCTCGGCACCGGGCAACTCGATCAATTCCAGTCCCTTGACGGCCCGAAGCAGCCGCGTCGGGCGGTCGCCGAGCCGCAGGCTCCGCAGCCCGTGACATGTCGGGTGGTAGGTCACCGGATGCGGGTAGTACGCACCCACGTCCGTCACTCCCAGCACGTCCACCAGGAACTCGGTCAGTTCGTACGTCTTCGGGACCACGGACGCCACGGTGGCCGCGAGGGCGTCCCCGCGGCCCTCCGCCTGCGCCCGCTCTCCCATGCGCGGATACAGCTCCCGCACCATCGCCCCGCAGGACCCGGAAGGGGTCACGATCGCCTCGTAATCCCGGAATACATCGGAGAACTTCACCGCGAGCGGCTCGGCCTGATGGCGATAGCCGGTGTTGTAGTGCGCCTGCCCGCAACAGGTCTGCGCCAGCGGGAAGTCGACCTCAACGCCCAGTCTGGTCAGGAGCTTCACCACGGCGCGGCCGGTGTCCGGATAGAGCGTGTCGTTGACGCAGGTCAGGAACAGAGCGACACGCATCGCGGCTCCTTGGGGTTGATCATCGGATGAGTACAGGGTAATCGGCGGACGCGGCCTGGGGGAGACCTCTGTCTCACGGCGCGGCGAGACGGGACTCCGCGGCACGCCACGACGCCGGGTCGCCCCGCGGCTCGTACCGGGTCGGCGGCTGCGTACGGGCGAGCAGGCGCCGCAGGTCCGTGCGGTCGCCGAGGAGCCCGTCGGCCCGGGCCTGGACGAGGACGTTGCCGAGAGCGGCCGCCTCCGCGGGCCCGGCCAGCACCGGCAGTCCGCAGGCGTCGGCCGTCAGCTGGCACAACAACGCGTTGCGGGTGCCGCCCCCGACGATGTGCACGGCGTCGACCGGATGGTCGGCGAGCCGCTGGGCATCGGCGACGGCCCGGCGGTGCGCGAGCGCCAACGAGTCGAGGATGCAGCGCGTGATCTCGGCGGGGGAGTCCGGCACCGGCTGCCCGGAGGCCCGGCACGCCTCGGCGATGCGGCCCGGCATCCGGCCGGGCGCCAGGAACGCCGTGTCTCCCGCGTCCACGACGGACCGCAGTGCGGGCACGTCGGCCGCCGCCGCGAGCAGCGCGGGCAGGTCCGGGTCGTGCCACTCCCGCAGGCACTCCTGGAGCAGCCACAGCCCCATGATGTTGCGCAGACAGCGGATCGTGCCGTCCAGGCCCAGCTCATTGGTGAAGTTGGCGGCGCGGCTCGCCTCGGTCAGCACCGGAGCCTGAAGTTCCAGTCCGGCCAGGGACCAGGTGCCGGTGCAGATGTACGCGAACCGTTCGCCCACGGCCGGTACCGCGGCCACCGCGGAGGCCGTGTCGTGCGAGGCGACCGCGGTCACCGGGACCGGACCGGTCAGCCCGGTCCGCGCCAGTACGCCGGGGCGTAGCAGGCCCGCCGGGTCACCGGGCCGGCGCAGCGGGGCGAACAGGCTCAGGTCGATGCCCAGCCGCTGTGCGAGGCCGTACGACCAGTCACCGGTATGGGGGTCGAGGAGCTGGGTGGTGGAGGCGTTGGTCAGCTCGGTGCCCTGCTCACCCGTCAGCCAGTAGCCGAGCAGGTCGGGGATGAGCAACAGCCGCCTGGCCCGCGCGAACTCCGCCGAGGAGCGGGCCGCCATGAGCTGGTACAGCGTGTTGAAGGGCGCGTACTGCACCCCCGTGGCGGCGTACAGCTCCTGCGCGGGCACGGTCGCCCACACCTTCTCCGCGATGCCCTCGGTACGGGTGTCGCGGTAGTGCACCGGGTTGCCGAGCAGAGCGCCGTCGGCGTCCAGGAGCCCGTAGTCCACCGCCCAGCTGTCGATGCCGACCGACCGGACGGGGCCGCCCGCGCGCAGCCCGTCGAGGACGCCCGTGTACAGGGACAGGATGTCCCAGCGCAGCCCCTCGGGAAGGGCGACGGGCCGGTTCGGGAACCGGTGGGCCTCGGTCAGCTCCAGGGTGCCGCGGCCCACACGGCCGACCATGACCCGACCGCTGGACGCGCCCAGATCGACCGCGGCGTACGACGTCACGGCCGCGCTCATCGCAGAAAAGCGGCCGGCACACCCGCGTCGACCGGGACATGCAGCCCCGTGGTGTGCGTCAGGTCGCCGCCCGTCAGCGCGAAGACGGCACCGGCGACATGCTCCGGCAGCACCTCCCGCTTCAGCAGGGTGCGTTGGGCGTAGAACTCACCGAGCTTCTCCTCCTGGACGCCATAGACGGCCGCCCGCTGGGCGCCCCAGCCGCCCGCGAAGATCCCGGAGCCGCGCACCACACCGTCCGGGTTGACCCCGTTGACACGGATGCCGTGGTCGCCCAACTCGACTGCCAATAGGCGCACTTGATGCGCCTGGTCGGCCTTTGTCGCCGCGTAGGCGATGTTGTTGGGACCGGCGAAGACGGCGTTCTTGGAGGCGATGTAGACGATGTCACCGCCCAGCCCCTGCGCGATCATCACCCGGGCCGCCTCACGCGAGACGAGGAAGGAGCCCCGGGCCATGACGTTGTGCTGGAGGTCCCAGTCCCGCGCCGATGTCTCGAGAAGCGGCCTGGAGAGGGAGATTCCGGCGTTGTTCACCACCAGGTCGACGCCACCGAAGGCCAGCAGTGCCGCCCGGAACGCCTCGGCGATCTGCTCCTCGGACGTGACGTCCACCGTGACGGCGACGCCCCGGTCCGCACCGCCGAGTTCCTCGGCGACCGCCGTGGCGGTCTCCGCGTTCAGGTCGGCGACGACGACGCACGCGCCCTCGGCGGCCAGCCGGTGCGCGATCGCCCTGCCGATCCCGCTGCCGGCACCCGTCACCAGCGCCACCCGGGTGGCCAGCGGCCTGGGCTTCGGCATCCGCCGGAGCTTGGCCTCCTCCAGCGCCCAGTACTCGATACGGAACTTCTCCGACTCCTCGATGGGCGCGTACGACGACACGGCCTCGGCGCCGCGCATCACCTGGATGGCGTTGACGTAGAACTCGCCCGCCACGCGCGCGGTCTGCTTGTCCTTGCCGAAGGAGAACATGCCGACGCCGGGGACCAGCACGATCGCCGGGTCCGCGCCGCGCATCGCGGGGGAGTCGGGCAGGGCGTGACGCCCGTAGTAGGCGGCGTACTCCTCGCGGTACTCGGCGTGCAGCTCCGTCAGCCGGGCGATCGCCTCGTCGAGCGGTGCGGTCGCGGGCAGGTCGAGGACCAGCGGGCGGACCTTGGTGCGCAGAAAGTGGTCCGGGCAGGAGGTGCCGAGCGCGGCGAGGCGCGGGTGCTCGGCGCGGGCGAGGAAGTCGAGGACGACACCGGAATCGGTGAAGTGCCCGACCTGTGCCCGGTCCTGGGAGGCCAGCGCGCGCACGTACGGGGCCAGCGCCGCCGCCCGCTTCCGGCGCTCCGTGTCGGACAGTGGCTCGTACCCGTCGAGCACCGGCCCGAACGGCTCCGCTTTGCCGTGCCGGGCGAGGAACTCCTCGGCGGTGCGGATGATGTGCAGGGAGTTGCGCTCGCACTCCTGGGCCGTGGTACCCCAGGCGGTGATGCCATGACCGCCGAGCACGCAGCCGATCGCCTGTGGGTGGGTCTCTTTGACGGCCGCGATGTCCAGGCCCAGTTGGAAGCCGGGCCGCCGCCAGGGGACCCACACCACCGTGTCGCCGAAGCACTCGGCGGTCAGCTTCTCGCCGTCGGCGGCGCACGCGAGCGCGATCCCGGAGTCGGGGTGGAGGTGGTCGACGTGGGCGGCGTCCACCAGACCGTGCATGGCGGTGTCGATGGACGGGGCCGCGCCGCCCTTGCCGTGCAGGCAGTAGTCGAACGCGGCGACCATCTCGTCCTCCCGCGCCACGCCCGGGTAGACGTCCCTGAGCGCCCGCAGCCGGTCCAGTCGCAGCACCGCGAGCCCGGACTCGGTCAGCGTGCCGAGATCACCGCCCGACCCCTTGACCCACATCAGCTCCACGTCACCGCCGGTCACGGGGTCGGTCGCGGTGCCCTTGGCGGAGGTGTTGCCGCCGGCGTAGTTGGTGTTGCGGGGGTCGGCGCCGAGTCGATGGGAGCGGGCCAGGAGGGCGGCGGCTTCGGGGTGAGATGCCATGACGTCTCGGTCCTCCCTGTCGGTTGAATCGTTTCAGGAACGTAGTGGGCGGACGTGGCCCCGTCAAGGTGGCGTCGGGCGGTCACATACGGCAGTAGTGGTGCGTGCCGGAGCACGCACCACCGCGTGGCGCCGGGGCGTCTTACCAGGGAAGCGAACCTTCCGCGTCGAAGTAGCCCCCGGTCGGGCCGTCCGGGCCCACCTGGGCCATGCGCACGATGATCTCGGCGCCCTGCTCCACGGTCTGGAGGCCGGTGTGGTGGTTCAGGTCCGTGGCCGTGTAGCCGGGCTCCACCGCGTTGATCCGCATGTCCGGGAACGCCTTCGCGAACTGCACCGTGACCATGTTGACCGCCGCCTTCGAGGCTGGGTAGGCGACCCCGGGATAGCCGTACGCGGGCGTCCCCTCGGCGGTGACCCTGGCCAGCGAGGCCAGACCGCTGCTGACGTTGACCACCACGGGGGCGGCCGATCGCCGCAGCAGCGGCAGGAAGGCGTGGGTGACGCGGACCAGACCGAAGACGTTCGTCTCGAACACCGCCCGCATCGCGTCGGCGGTCACCTCCGCGGCGCCCATCACGCCACCGTCCGGCGTCCGGTTCTCGACGCCGGCGTTGTTGACGAGGACGTCCAGTCCGCCGTCGGCCTCGATGCTCTTGGCCGCGGCCGCGACGGACGCGTCGTCGGTGACATCGAGCAGGACGGCTCGCGCGCCCAGCTCTTCGGCGGCCCGGCGTCCGCGATCGGCGTCCCGGCTGCCGATGTACACGGTGTGCCCCGCCTCGACGAGCCGACGGGCGGTCTCGAAGCCGAGACCCTTGTTCGCTCCGGTGATCAGTGTTGTTGTCATGGCTCCAGGGTGGTGCGCGGCCCGCCGCACAGCCAGGGACCCCCTCTTCCTGGGACCACCGGTACCAGGAAGACACGCGTTCCACAGGGGACACTGGTCGGCATGGCGACGCCGGAGTTCGGCAAGGCGGTGCGCCGCTGGCGTGACCGGGTCCCACCCGAGGCGGCAGGGCTGCCCTCCGGCGGGCAGCGGCGCGCGCCCGGCCTGCGCCGCGAGGAGCTGGCGTTGCTGGCCGGGATCTCCGTCGACTACATCACCCGCCTCGAACAGGGCCGCGCGTCCCACCCCTCGGCCCAGGTCGTGGAGGCCTTGGCCAGGGCACTGCGGCTGTCGGCAGCCGAGCGTGAGCACCTGTTCCGGCTCGCCGGGCTGACACCGCCGGGCCCCGACACCGTTCCCGCGCACCTCACCCCGAGTGTCCAGCGACTCCTGGACCGGCTGACAGGAACCCCCGTCGCCGTCTACGACGCCTCCTGGACCCTGCTTCTGGCCAACCCGCCGTATGCCGCGCTGATGGGCGATCCGTCGGGATGGCGCGGCAACGAGCGCAATGCCGTGTGGCGCAATCTGCTCGGCCAGGGCACCCGGGTGCGGCACACTCCCGAGTCCCGGCGCGCTTTCGAGGCCGCGCTGGTCGCGGACCTGCGCGCCGCCGCCGACCGCTATCCGGCCGACCCCAGGCTGCGGCGCCTGGTCGGGGAACTGCGCGCGCACAGCGAGCGGTTCGCCGAGCTGTGGGACTCCGGAGCGGTCGGCCACCATGAGTCCGCCCGTAAGACCGTCGACCATCCGCAGGTGGGCCCGGTGGACCTGGACTGCGATGTGCTCACCGTGGCGGGCGCCGACCTGCGCATCATGGTCTACACGGCCGAGCCCGGCACCGAGGACGCCGAACGCCTCGCCCTGCTGACCGTGCTCGGGACCCAGGCACTGCTGGGATAGCCGCGGCCCGGCTGCCGCCGGACGCGCGCCGGCATCCGACCGTGCGCTTTCGCCGGTCGGGCCGGTGGTGCGTCCCGTCGGTCGCCGGTGTGCGCGGCCGGCGGACCCGCGCTCACGCGCCCCAGCCGGCCTGCTGTCCGCCGAGCCGCTCCGCGGCGATCGTCTCCGCCCAGCCGGACCGGTGGTAGGCGGCGATCGGGTCCGGGTCCAGCCCGCGGTCCTCGCGGACCTCGGCGAGCAGCGGCCGTACGTCGGTGTTGTAGGCGTCCATGAGCACCGCGTTCGCGCCGAGCACATCACCGGACCGCTGCGCCGAGGCGAGCGCCTCGGCGTCCACGAGCAGCGCCTTCGCCGTCGCCTCCTGCACATTCATCACGGAACGGATGATCGCCGGGATCTTCGGTTCGATGTTGTGGCACTGGTCGAGCATGAACGCCACGTCCGGGCCGAACCCGCCGCCGCGCACCACCTCGTACATGATGCGGAAGAGCTGGAAGGGGTCGGCGGCGCCCACCATGAGGTCGTCGTCGGCGTAGAAACGGGAGTTGAAGTCGAAACCGCCGAGCCTTCCCTCGCGCAGCAGCGTGGCGACGATGAACTCGATGTTGGTGCCGGGCGCGTGGTGCCCGGTGTCGACGACGACCTGTGCCTTCTCGCCGAGCCTGAGACAGTGCGCGTAGGCCGTGCCCCAGTCCGGGACGTCGGTCGTGTAGAACGCGGGCTCGAAGAGCTTGTACTCCAGCAGCATGCGCTGACCGTCGCCGAGCCGTGCGTACACCTCGGCCAGGCCCTCCGCCAGCCGGTCCTGCCGGGCGCGGATGTCGTCCTGGCCCGGGTAGTTCGTCCCGTCGGCGAACCACAGTTTGAGGTCCTTCGACCCCGTGGCGTCCATGATGTCCACGCACTCCACGAGATGGCCGACGGCCTTGCGGCGCACCGCCGCGTCCGGGTGGCAGATGCTGCCCAGCCGGTAGTCGTCGTCCTGGAAGGTGTTGGAGTTGATCGCACCCAGCCGCAGGCCCCGTTCGCGCGCGTGCTCGGCCAGGGCCGCGTAGTCGTCGACCCGGTCCCAGGGAATGTGCAGCGCCACCGTCGGCGCGACCCCTGTGAACTCGTGCACCTTGGCGGCGTCGTCCAGTTTCTCCTGCGGCGTGCGCGGCACCCCCGGCTGCGCGAACACCTTGAACCGAGTGCCCGAGTTCCCGTACGCCCACGACGGCGTCTCGACGGCCTGGGTCTGCAGCGCGGCCTTCACCGCGGCGAGCTCGGTCACTTCGGGGCTCCTGAGGTGTCGGAGGGATCCACATGTCATGAAGCGATGCCATGAAGCCGTTTCATGAAGCCGTTTCATGAAGTGGTGCGTGAAGTCGTGCATGAAGCGATGCGTGAAACGATTCAGGACGGAAGCTAGGAGTCTCCAGGGGGAGTGTCAATCCCCCTCGCGGGCCCGTCCGTTCGTGACTCCCGTGTGACATCTGGCTCTCGGAACTTTTTCCAGGCGACCCCATTGACTCGACAAGGCTGGCGCGCCTACCGTCCCCGGCAACCCATTTGAAACCTTTCACAATGCCGGAAGGGCCGCCCCGCCGGTGTCGTCGAGGAGCTCCCATGACCCAACCGTCCGCCACGGGTCCGGCGCCGGTGCTGGCGCTCAGGGACATCTCCAAGTCCTTCGGCGCGGTACGCGCGCTGCGGGAGGTGTCCTTGGAACTGTTCCCCGGCGAGGTGCACGCCCTCGCGGGTGAGAACGGCGCGGGCAAGTCGACCCTCATCAAGACCCTCGCCGGTGTCCACCGGCCGGACGCCGGCCAGGTGCTGCTGGACGGCGAGCCGACCGTCTTCCACGGCCCGGCCGACGCACGCGACGCCGGCATCGCCGTGATCTACCAGGAACCGACCCTCTTCCCCGACCTGTCGATCGCCGAGAACATCTTCATGGGCCGCCAGCCACGGCGTGCCCTCGGCCGCATCGACCACAAGGCCACCCACGCGGCGACCGCGGCCCTGATGCGGCGCCTCGGCGTCGCCCTCGACCCGGAGCGCCCCACACGCGGCCTGTCCATCGCCGACCAGCAGATCGTCGAGATCGCCAAGGCGCTGTCCTTCGACGCCCGGATCCTGATCATGGACGAACCCACCGCCGCCCTGACCGGCAGCGAGGTGGCCCGGCTCTTCGGGGTCGTCCGCACCCTGCGGGACCAGGGCGCGGCGGTGCTGTTCGTCTCCCACCGGCTGGAGGAGATCTTCCGGGTCTGCCGGCGGGTGACCGTCCTCCGCGACGGGGCCCTGGTCGCGAGCGAGTTGCTGGAGGGGATGACCGAGGACGATCTCGTACGGCGTATGGTCGGACGCGATCTCGACGCGCTGTATCCGAAGCAGGACGTGCAGCCCGGCGGAGTGGCTCTGAGCGTACGGAGGCTGACCCGGGAGGGGGTCTTCACGGACGTGTCCTTCGATGTGCGCCGCGGAGAGATCGTCGGTCTCGCCGGGCTCGTCGGCGCGGGCCGTACCGAGGTGGCGCGGGCCGTTTTCGGCGTGGACCGGTGGGACGCGGGAGAGGTCGAGGTCGACGGGAGGGCACTGACCAACGGGGCGCCCTCCACCGCCATGGCCGCGGGGCTCGCCCTCGTGCCCGAGGACCGGCGCGCCCAGGGTCTGGTGATGAACATGTCCGTCGAGCGCAACATCGGTCTGACCGGGCTGCGCACGACCACCCGGGCCGGGCTGATGAACCGAGGCGCCGAACGCAGCCGTTCCCTCGACTGGGCCGTCAGGTTGCAGGTGAAGTACGCCCGGATCGCCGACGCCGTCTCCACCCTGTCCGGCGGCAACCAGCAGAAGGTCGTCCTCGCCAAGTGGCTGGCCACCCGTCCGAAGGTGCTCATCGTCGACGAGCCGACGCGCGGCATCGACGTCGGTACGAAGGCCGAGGTGCACCGGCTGCTCAGCGAGTTGGCCGCCGAGGGGGTGGCCGTCCTGATGATCTCCTCCGACCTGCCCGAGATCCTCGGCATGGCCGACCGGGTGCTCGTGATGCACGAGGGCCGGCTCACCGCCGACATCCCGCGCTCGAAAGCCGGCGAGGAAACCGTGATGGCCGCAGCCACCGGGAGGGCCGCCGTATGACAGCCATGGAGAGGGCCTCCGTGACGGCCCCCGTCGTCACCGGGAGGGCCGTCGTATGACAGTGACCGCGCCCCGTGCCGCCCCCGCCGCCGAGGTGCCGGGGTCCGGCGGCGCCCGGCTGGTCGACCGTGTTTTCCGGATGCGTGAACTCGCCCTCCTCGCCGTCTTCGTGGTGATGATCGTGGTCACCCAGTTGGGCAACAGCGAGTTCCTCTCCGAACAGGGCGTCAAGGACCTGCTGCTCAACGCCACCGTCCTGGTGCTGGTCGCCACCGGCCAGTCCCTGGTCGTGATCACCGGGAACGTCGACCTGTCCGTCGGCTCCACCCTCGGCATCAGCGCCTTCGCCGCCGGCATCTACCTGCACGGCGGTGGGAACGCGGTCGTGGCGCTGCTGCTCGCGGTCCTGGTGGGCGTCGGCTTCGGCCTGCTCAACGGGCTGCTCGTCAGCCTCGGTCAGGTGCCCGCACTCGTCGTCACCCTCGGCACTCTGTACGTCATCCGCGGCATCGACTCCATCTGGGTCGGGTCGCGCCAGATCACGGCGGCCGATCTGCCGGGTGGATTCGTCGACTTCGGCTCCGGCGGCATCACGGCGATCCCCTGGCTGGCCCTGATCGCCCTCGGCGTCCTGGTCGCGACCGCGTACCACCTCAAACACTTCGGCAGCGGGCGCGAGTTGTACGCGCTCGGGTCCAACGCCGAGGCCGCACGGCTCGCCGGCATTCCGGTCCGCAGGCGGATCCTGACCGCGTACATCTTCTGCGGCGCCCTCGCCGGACTCGCGGGCGGGCTGTACCTCGCCCGGTTCGGTAACGTCGACTCGGGCACCGGCAGCGGCTACGAACTCACCGTCGTCAGCGCCGTCGTGGTCGGCGGTGTCGCCTTCACCGGCGGCTCCGGCAGCGTCTACGGAGCGGCGCTCGGCGCCCTGCTGCTGACCTCCGTCAACAGTGTGCTGCCCGCTCTCGGCGTCAGTTCCGTCTGGGTGCTGGCCATCAACGGCGTCCTGCTCCTGCTCGCCATCGCGGTCGACCGCGCCGTCGCGCTGCGTGTGGCCGTGGCCCTGAAGAGGTCGGGCGCGAGAAGGCCCGCCGTGAACCAGCCGGCCCGACCGGCACCCGAGGAGGGGAACGCACCCCATGCCTGACTCGTTGACGCGCGCGATCCGCTGGGACACGGTCGTCGGCGCCCTGCTCCTCGTCCTCCTGCTGCTGTCGTTCTCCTTCGTGGACGGCTTCGGCAACGCCCTGAACCTGTCGTTCCTCATCGGCAACACCCTGCCGATCGCACTGATCGCGCTGCCGATGACTCTCCTTGTGGTCGCGGGGGAGATCGACCTGTCGGTCGCCTCCACCGCCGGCCTGTCGGGCGCCGTACTGGGCAAGCTGTGGAACGAGGGGATGGCGATCGAGACGATCATCCCGCTGTGTCTGCTGCTCGGTCTGGTGTGCGGCCTGGTCAACGGCCTGCTGGTGACCAGGCTCGGACTGCCGTCCCTCGCCGTCACCATCGGCACCCTCGCCGCCTACCGGGGCATCGCACAGATCGTGCTCGGTTCGGACGCCGTGACCGACTTCCCCACGCAGTACCTCGACTTCGCGGCCGGGCGCATCGGGAACACCTTCGTACCCCAGGCGTTCCCGGCCTTCCTGGTGCTGCTCGCTGTCGCCGTGGTCGTACTGCACGCGACCCCGTTCGGCCGGTCGCTGTTCGCGATCGGCGCGAGCGAAGAGGCCGCACGCTTCGCCGGCATCCGGGTCAGGCGGACCAAGCTGACCCTGTTTCTCGCCACCGGTCTCATGGCCTCGCTCACGGGCGTGTTCTGGGCCCTGCACTACGCCAGCGCCCGCTACGACAACGCCACCGGGCTCGAACTCTCCGTCGTCGCTGCCGTACTGCTCGGCGGTGTCGACTTCGACGGCGGCCAGGGCACGCTCGGCGGCGCGATCGCCGGGGTGTTCCTGCTCGGTGCGCTGCAGAACGTGATGAGTCTGCTGAACGTCTCGGCGCAGTCGCAGATCGTCGTCACCGGTGTCCTGCTCGTCGTCTCCGTGCTCGGCCCCCGCGTCGGGCGACAGATCTCCGTCGCGAGGGCGGCCCGCCGAGCCGTGTCCGCTCCGCCCCCGTCCCTCCGCTCACCCGCGTAAAGGATCTCCGCCCATGCGTGCTTCAGCGATCCGCCGTGGCTGCACGGCCCTCGCCGCCGTCGCCTCCCTCGCCCTCGCCGCCACCGCCTGCGGCGGCACCACCAAGAACGACGTCAAGAACGAGAGCGGCGGCTCGACCGCCTCGGCCGGCAAGGCGGACCCGGGCGCCGCCCTCAAGAAGGGCCTCACCGTCGGCTTCCTGCCCAAGCAGGTCAACAACCCGTACTTCACCTCCGCCGACAAGGGCGGCGAGAAGGCCCTCATCGAGCTGGGCTCGAAGTCGAAGGAGGTCGGCCCGTCCAGCGCCACCGACACCGCCGGCCAGGTGAGCTACGTCAACACGCTCACCCAGCAGCAGGTGAGCGCGATGGCCGTCTCCGCACAGGATCCGGGGGCCCTGTGCACCGCGCTCAAGCAGGCCATGAGCAACGGCATCAAGGTCGTCACCTACGACTCCGACACCCGGCCCGAATGCCGTGACGCCTTTGTGTCCCAGGCCAGTGCCGAGGACCTGGGCCGCACCGAGGTGCGGCTGCTCGCCCGGCAGATCGGCTACCGGGGCGAGATCGCGATCCTGTCCGCCGCGCAGACCGCGACGAACCAGAACACCTGGATCGGCTATATGAAGGACGAGTTGAAGGACCCCAGGTACAAGGACGTCAAGCTGGTCAAGATCGCCTACGGCAACGACGACGCCCAGCAGTCCTTCCAGCAGACCCAGGGCCTTCTGCAGGAGCACCCGGACCTGAAGGGGATCATCTCCCCGACCACCGTCGGTATCAAGGCCGCCGCCCAGTACCTGTCCGGGTCCAAGTACAAGGGCAAGGTCCGGCTCACCGGTCTCGGCACCCCGAACGACATGCGCAAGTACGTCAAGAACGGCACGGTCGAGGCGTTCGAGCTGTGGGACCCGGCCAAGCTCGGCGAACTGGCCGCCCGTACCGCCGTCGCCCTGGTGTCCGGGCAGATCACCGGCAAGGAGGGCGAGACCTTCAAAGCCGGCGACACCTCGTACACCATCGGCAAGGACGGCGTGATCAACCTGGGCAAGCCGACCGTGTTCGACGCCGAGAACATCGACCAGTTCGACTTCTAGTGCCCGGGAGCCCTTCGATGCAGCGCGTGTGCTTCGTGCTCCAGGTCCGGGCCGACCGTCTCGACGAGTACCGCGAGCGCCATGCCGCGGTATGGCCCGAGATGCTCAGGGCCCTCTCGACGGCCGGCTGGCACAACTACTCGCTCTTTCTGCGCGAGGACGGCCTGCTGGTCGGCTACCTGGAGACCGAGGACTTCGCCGCCGCCCGAGCCGGAGCGGCGGCCACCGAGGTCAATTCCCGCTGGCAGGCGGAGATGGCACCGTTCTGAGTCGCGCCGCACGGCGCTCGACCGGATGAGGCCATGCGGCCCCTCACCGAGGTGTTCCACCTCGCCTGACCCGGCGGCCGGCTCCCGCACACGGAGACCCGGGAGGACGCCCTTGCCACCCCGTCGGTGGACTTCCGGCTTCCGGTTCGACCCGGTGCCCGACCGGGGCGGAAGTGGGGCGGCATGCAGGTAATGTGAGGTTTTCCCCGCCGCCCCTCGTAGCCCTGGAGGTTCCCGCCCGATGGCCCAGTCGGTGGGTATCAAGGATGTCGCCCGCGTCGCCGGAGTCTCCGTGGGCACGGTCTCGAACGTCATCAACCGTCCCGAGACCGTCGCCGCTCCCACCCGCGCACGTGTGCTGTCCGCGATCGACCGTCTCGGCTATGTGCGCAGCGAGTCCGCCCGGCAGTTGCGGGCGGGGCGCAGCCGGATCATGGGGCTGCTCGTTCTCGACATGGGCAACCCGTTCTTCGTGGATGTGGCCCGCGGCGCCGAGCGGGCCGCCCGCGAGGCAGGGCTCGGGGTGATGGTCTGCAACAGCGCGCAGAACCCCGCGGAGGAGGCCGAGTACCTCTCGCTCTTCGCCGAGCAGCGGGTGCGCGGCGTCCTGCTCACCCCGGCCGACGCGACCGGCCGCAACATCGAGGCGTTCCGTCGCCACGGCATCCCGTTCGTGCTGGTCGACCGGGTCGCCGAGGGCACCACGGAGTGCTCGGTCTCGGTGGACGACGTGGCGGGCGGCGCCCTGGCCGTGCGGCATCTGGTCGACGCCGGGCACCGCTCCGTCGCCTACGTCAGCGGGCCGCCCGGACTCCACCAGGTCAGGGACCGCCGCATCGGCGCCCTGAACGCGCTGGCCGAGGCCGGGCTCGGCCCCGAGGCGCTGCGGGAACTGCCCACCGAGCGCCTGGACGTCGCCGCGGGCCGGGACGCCGGTGCCCGGCTGCTCGGGCTCGCCGACCGACCGACGGCCGTCTTCTGCGCCAACGACCTGCTCGCGCTCGGCGTCCTGCAGGCCCTGTACGCGGCCGGGGTGAGCGTTCCCGAGGATCTCGCCCTCGTGGGCTACGACGACATCGAGTTCGCCGCGGCGGCAGCCGTGCCCCTCACCTCTGTTCGGCAGCCCGCCGTCACCATGGGCGCGCTCGCCGCGGAACTGCTGCTGGAGGAGACAGAGGCGGAGGAGGGGGCGCGCGAGCACGAGCACCAGCGGGTCGTGCTCCAGCCGGAGCTGGTGGTGCGCCGCTCCAGCCTGGCGGCGCGCTGACCCCCTCCGACGCGGCGGCCCCGTCGTACGGGCGACCGGCACCGGCTGAGCGGCTGGACAGGGACGGCTTCTCGATCCCCGGGCGTGAACACCGCCGGATCATGTGCTGAACTGGCACGCGTCCTGATTCCGTCCGTCCCGGGAGCCCCTTTGAGCCTCAGCTACCGTCAGCCCGGTGTCGTCCTCACCGACCGGTGCTTCACCGTGCCCCTGGACCACGACGCGCCCGACGTGGAGACGATCGAGCTGTACGCACGGGAGGTCGTCGCGAGCGGCACGGCGGACGCCGACCTGCCCTGGCTGCTCTACCTCCAGGGCGGTCCCGGCTTCGGGGCGCACCGTTTCATCGGAAAGCAGGCCTGGCTGGGCCGCGCCCTGGAGGACTATCGCGTCCTCCTCCTCGACCAGCGCGGCACCGGCGCCTCCACGCCCGCCAACCGTCAGACGCTCCCGCTGCGCGGAGGTCCGCGCGAACAGGCCGACTACCTGACCCGCTTCCGCGCCGACTCCATCGTCCGCGACTGCGAGGCCGTCCGCCCCCAGGTCACCGGCGGCGCCCCCTGGACCGTCCTCGGGCAGAGCTTCGGCGGCTTCTGCACCGTGAACTACCTCTCGACCGCGCCCGAGGGCCTGCGGGCCGCCCTGATCACCGGCGGACTGCCTTCCCTCGACGCGCACGCGGACGACGTCTACCGGGCCGCGTACCCCCGTATCGAGCGCAAGGTCGCCGCCCACTACACCCGCTACCCGCAGGACGTCGAACGCGCTCGTCGCATCGCCGAGTACGTGCTCCAGCACGAGCCCGTCCTGCCCGGCGGCTACCGGCTCACCGTCGAGGCGTTCCAGTCCCTCGGTATCCTGCTCGGCGGCGGCGAGGGCAGCCACCGCCTCCACTTCCTCCTTGAGAACGCCTTTGTGCACACCCCGGGGGGCCTCGCGCTCTCCGACGCCTTCCAGGAGGAGGTGCAGACCCTCCTGTCCTACGCGGGCCACCCCCTGTACGCGCTCGTCCACGAGGCGATCTACGGCCAGGACGGCCGCCCCACCGCCTGGTCGGCGGAGCGGGTACGGGCGGAGTTCCCGCAGTTCGACGCGGCCAAGGCACTGGCCGGCGACGGACCGGTGCTGTTCACCGGTGAGTCCGTGCACCCCTGGATGTTCGACACCGACCCGGCGCTGCGCCCGCTGCGCGACACCGCGCACCTGCTCGCCGAGCACACCGGCTGGACCCCGCTGTACGACCCCGCCCGTCTCGCCGCCAACGAGGTGCCGGCGGCCGCGGCGGTCTACCACGACGACATGTACGTCGACACCGGGCACGCCCTGCGGACGGCCCGGGCGATCCGCGGACTGCGGACCTGGGTCACCGACGAGTTCGAGCACGACGGCGTCCGCGCGGGCGGCCCGCGGGTCCTGGACCGGCTGCTGGCGCTGGCGCGGGACGAGGTCTGACACCGGTGCGCACGCCCGTCGCCGTCCGACGCTCGGGCCGGGGCGGCGGGCGGGCGCGACGGCCGTCGAGGCGGGCACGATATTTCCTCAACACCGGCGCGCTGTCCATGCTTTGATCGTCCGTGGAGCCCAGGACGGGACCGGTCGAACGGGGATCGATGAACGACGTGGAACTGCTGGCGGACCGCTTCCAGGAACACCGGGGGCAGCTGCGCGCCGTCGCCTACCGGATGCTCGGCTCGCTCAGCGAGGCCGACGACGCCGTTCAGGAGACCTGGCTGCGCCTGAGCCGCTCCGACGTGAGCGAGGTGCAGAACCTCGGCGGCTGGCTCACCACCGTCGTCGGCCGGATCTGCCTCGATCTGCTCCGCTCCCGTGGCGCGCGGCGCGAGGAGCCGATGGAGGACACCTTCGTCCCCGACCCCGTCGTCACCCCCCTGGACCGCGTCGATCCCGAACAGGAGGCGCTGCTCACGGACTCGGTCGGGCTCGCTCTCCTGGTCGTCCTGGAGACACTGGAGCCCGCCGAACGGCTGGCCTTCGTTCTGCACGACATGTTCGCCGTGCCCTTCGACGTCATCGCGCCCGTCGTCGGGCGCAGCTCCGCCGCCACCCGGCAGATCGCGAGCCGGGCCCGCCGCAGGGTGCAGCAGGCGGGGCCGGCGCCCGATCCCGACCTCGGGCGTCAGCGCGAGGCGGTCGAGGCGTTCCTCGCGGCCTCACGCTCCGGCGACTTCGACGCCCTCGTCGCCGTACTCCACCCGGATGTGGTGCTGCGGGCCGACTCCGGCCCCCTGGTCCGTGGTGTGGCCGCGTCCAAGGTGGTGCAGGGTGCGACGGCCGTGGCCCAAGGGGCGCTCCTGTTCCGGCAGCTCTCCCCATACGCGCGGATCGTGCTGGTCAACGGCATGGTCGGCACGGTCACGGCGCCCGAGGGGCGGCCCCAGTCGGTCATGGCCGTCGCCGTCGTGGACGGCAGGATCGCCCGGATCGACATCCTGTCGGACCCCGAGCGCCTGGCGCGGCTCGACTTCACGGCGGTGCTGGCCTGACCGCTCAGCGCGCGGTCCGCTCCACCCCGCTCAGCGGAGCCACGGCCCGGCCGTCCGGCAGCAGTTCGCCGGTGTCGTCGAAGACGATCGTGCCGTTGCACAGCAGGCTCCAGCCCTGCTCGGGGTGGGCGGAGACGACCATCGCCGCATCGTGGTCGGGACGGTCGGCCGGTGGGCACGGCGGCCAGTGCACGCACATGACGTCTCTCCTGGGGTCGTACGACAGGTACCTCCGTGGTAGCGGTCCTTGTTTTCGTACGGATGAGAGGACTCCCACGGCGCAGGAAACTCGGCGGTGAGCTTTGCCTGCGGCACCTACCATGGATGCCATGCACACCACCCCGGCCGACCGCTCCGACCTGCGCGCGGACTGCAGCAACTGCTTCGCGCTGTGCTGCGTCGCCCTGCCCTTCGGGCGCTCGGCGGACTTCGCGGTCGACAAGGACGCCGGCACGCCCTGCCGCAACCTCCAGGACGACTTCCGCTGCGGCATCCACACCGGGCTGCGCTCGCGCGGCTTTCCCGGCTGCACCGTCTACGACTGCTTCGGCGCCGGGCAGAAGGTCTCCCGGATCACCTTCGGCGGTCAGGACTGGCGGTCGGGCGGCCCCGAGCACGCCCGCCGGATGTTCGACGTCTTCCCCGTGATGCGCCAACTCCACGAACTGCTCTGGTATCTGACGGAGGCGCTGACCCTGCCCGCGGCCCGTCCGGTCCACGCGGACCTGCGCCGCATGCTGGAGACGACCGAGCGCCTGACGTCGCGAACGCCGCAGGAACTGGGGGAGTTGGATGTGGGCGCGCACCGGCAGGAGGTCAATGTGCTGCTGTTGCGCACCAGCAAGCTGGTCCGCTCGGGCACGGGACGCCGTGGCAGCAACCGTCGGGGCGCCGATCTCCTCGGCGCCCGGCTCAAGGGAGCCGATCTGCGGGGTGCCGATCTGCGCGGCGCCCTGCTCATCGCCGCCGACCTGACGGGCGCCGATCTGCGCGGAGCGGATCTGATAGGCGCCGATCTGCGCGACGCGGACCTCACGGACGCCGATCTGACGGGCGCGTTCTTCCTCACCCAGCCGCAGATCAACGCGGCCCGGGGCAGCGCGGGCAGCCGCCTGCCGGCGTCAGTCACCCCTCCCGGTCACTGGACAGCGGGCCCCTGACGGGGCCGGCGGCGCCTCGTCGACGGCCGCCGGGGTGCGCGCGAGGGCGGCCCGCCGGTCGAGGTGCAGCCGCAGCCCCTCCGGGATCACCGTCAGCCGCTCCGCCACCCGCAGCCGGTAGCCGGGGTCCGGCCGCACCTCGTAGCGGCGCAGCAGAAGCGCCAGCACCAGCGTCGCCTCGTGCAGCGCGAACTGCCGCCCGATACAGGCCCGCGCCCCGGTCCCGAACGGCTTGAAGGTGTGCCCGGGGCGCGCTCGTGCCGCTCCCGCCTCGAACCGGTCCGGGTCGAACCGCTCCGCGTCCGCGCCCCACACCTCCGGATCCCGGTGCAGCAGGGGTGTGAGGACCAGGGCCCAGGCGCCCCGGCGCATCGGGTGGACGCCGTCGAGCACGGTGTCGTGCCGGGCCTCCCGCGCGTAGGCGGGGGCGGTCGGCCACAGGCGCAGGGACTCGTCCAGGACCCGGCGCACATACCGCAGCCGGGCGACCTGCTCGTAGCCGGGCCGGGCGGTGTCACCCCACACCCGGTCCACTTCCTCCCGGGCGCGTGCGGCGATGTCCGGATGCCGGGAGAGATAGTGCAGGGCGAAGGAGAGCGCCCCCGAGGTCGTCTCGTGACCGGCCACCAGGAAGGTGATCACCTGGCGCCGGATGTTCTCGGGCGCGAGCCGTTCCCCGGTCTCCGGATGCGTGGTCTCCAGCATCCGGTCGAGCAAATCGCCGCCGCCGTCGCTGCCGGTGCGTCGGGCGCGCACCAGCTCGTCCACCGTGCGGTTCAGATACGCCATGTCCGCCTCGTTGCGCCGGGCGGCGTCGCGCAGCAGCAGCGAACTCAGCGGCCCGGGAACGACGTTGCGGCGCTGCGCGAACGTCAGCGTGCCGACCATGGCGGTCACGAAGGGATGCGGCCGGGAGCGCTCGAAGGAGCCGAAGTCGTGGCCGAAGCCGGTGCGTGCGATCGTCTCCAGCGTCAGCTTGGTCATGTCCCCGGGAACGTCCACGGCCCGGCCGGCCGCCTGCTCGGCATCCCAGCGGTCCAGCAGCCGCTCGGCCACGTCCAGCATCATCGGGTGGTAGCCCGCCATCGCCTCGCGGCTGAAGCCGGGGGCGAGAACGTCGTGCGCCAGCTGCCAGTTGGGCTCGTCGTTGTACGCGGTGAACAGTCCGTCCCCGGCGATCGGCCGGAGGTTGGCGACCCCGAGGCCCACATGCTTGGCGAAGCGCGACTCGTCGGCGAGGTCGGCCACGAGGCGCCCGCCCCACACGAAGACGATCTCCCGGCTGAAGAACTTCCGCCGGAAGACGGGGCCGAGCATCCGGCCGTAGCGCATCGAGTCCTGCAGCGGCCTGCGGCGGTCGGCGCCGAACACATCCCCGATGACCGGGAGCCGGTGCGGCGGGTGCGGGATGCGGTCCAGCTGCGGCCAGCCCAGTTCCGCATTCCGGAAACCCCTGGGCAGCGCGGTCGCCGTCGTCTCCGCCATGACGCCATCTCCCTTGATGCAACGCAGGTCGGGCCCAGGTCGAGCAGGGCGAACGAGCGTGTTGTACGTCGGTTCAATAGCGCTTTCAGTCTCCTGCGCTCGTCGAACCGGCGTCAAGTAGAGTGCCGTCATGGCCGCGAACCAGGGGGAGCGCACGCGCCGCCGGCTCAGCACCGGGGAACGCAGGGATCAGCTCCTCGCCGTCGGGGCCCGGCTGTTCTCGGAGAACCCCTACGACGAGGTGTGGATCGAGCAGGTCGCCGAGATCGCCGGGGTCTCGCGCGGGCTGCTGTACCACTACTTCCCGACCAAGCGGGACTTCTTTGCGGCGGTCGTGGAACGCGAGAGCGAGCGGATGCTCCGGATGACGGAGGCCGTCCCGGGGATCGCGGTGCGCGATCAACTCGCCGCCTCGCTGGACACGTTCCTCGCCTACGTCGAAGAACACGCGCACGGCTTCCGCGCCTTCCATCGCGCCGACGCGGCCGGGGACCAGGCCGTGCGGAGGGTCTACAGGCAGTCACTGGGCGCGCAGGAACGGCAGATCCTGGCGGCGCTCGCGGCGGATCCGGAGTTCGGCCCGGCCGTCGTGGAACGGCCCGACCTGAGGATCGCCGTCCGTGGCTGGCTGGCCTTCACGACGGCGGTGTGCCTGGAGTGGCTCAGGGGGGCCGCCCTGTCCCGGGACCAGGTGCGCGACCTGTGCGCTCGCGCGCTGTGGGGTGTCATCGCCTCCTGAGGGGGCCGGTGGGCCCTGAGGACGTCCCTGCCCGGCGCGTGCCGGGGCCTGGTTGGCGCGCAACTCGATCTCTGATAAGTTAGGCAAGGCTTACCTAAGGAGGTCGAGGGAATGGGTGACCGTCATGCCTGGACGGCCGCGCCCGCGGCGGCGGAGCGCGCCCGATCGGTGCTGGCCGCCGCATGGTCCTGCGCGGTGACCGCGGAGGGCTGCCGGGAGGAACTGGTCGGAGCGCACACCGCCCTGGCGGACGGCCGGGTGCTGCTGCATCTGCCCGAGGACAGCGCGCCGGCCGCCCTCGCGCTCTGCGCACCGCGCGGAGAGCCGTCCGTGGTACTGGAATTCGCCGATGTCGCGCCGGTCCCGCTGCGTTCCCGGATCCGTGCGCGGCTCTGGCTCGCCGGCACGCTGGTGCCCGACGAGGGGAACCTGGTCCTGCGGCCGACGCGCATCGCGCTGCGCCGGGCCAGGGGTGTGGCCGCCGTCGACCCCGCCGAGTACGCGACCGCCGAGCCCGACCCGCTCGCCGCGACCGAGGCCCGGCTGCTCACCCACCTGGCCGACGCCCACCTCGACGCCGTCGAGCGGCTCACCCGTCTCGTCGAGCCGGACAGTCTGCACGGCGCGGTACGTGTCCAGCCGCTCGCCGTCGACCGGCATGGGCTGACCCTGCGCATCGAGCGGACCCGCGATCATGGCGACGTACGCCTGACCTTCCACCGGCCCGCCGACGACGTCGCCGAGCTGACCGAGCGGATGCATGTGCTGCTCGGGCAGGCCGCCCGGGCCGCCTGCCCCCGGACGCTACAGCGGCAGCGCACAGACGGCGACCGGTGAGGCGAACGGCTCGCCCGCGAGCCGCAGCTCACCGCTCGCCCGGTCCACATGGAAGACGCTGACCGTGCCGGACCGCTGGTTGGCCGTGAACAGCAGCCTCCCGTCCGGCGAGAGGGCGAGATGACGCGGGAAGTCGCCGCCCACCGGCACCGTGTCCAGCAGCCGCAGCCGGGCGCCGCCCGCCTCGACGGCGTACCGCGTCAGAGTGTTGTGGCCGCGGTTGGCGAGATAGGCGTACGCGCCGTCCGCCGTCACCGCGAACTGCGCCGGATAATTCGTCCCCGCGCCCGTGCCCGTGGACTGCGGCTCGCCCGGGGTGAGGCGGCCCGTCGCGGGGTCGTAGGCACAGACGACGGCGGTGTTGTCGACCTCGTTGGCGAGATACGCGAAGCGGCCGCCGGGGTGGAACGTGAGATGCCGCGGTCCCGCGCCCGCCCGGGTCCGCGCCAGGGAGACCTCGGTGAGCGTGCCACGGGACGGATCGAGACGGTAGGTGTACACGGTGTCGGTGCCCAGGTCCACCGCCAGCACATGACCGCCGTCGGGGGCGGTGAGGAACTGGTGCGCGTGCGGTCCCTGCTGCCCGGGCCCCGGCGGCGGGCTGGTGTGGGTGACGAGGTCGGTTCGCTCGCCCAGGGCGCCTCGGGCGTCGATGGGATGCACCGCCACGCTGCCCGAGAGGTAGTTGGCGCTCAGCAGCCACCGCCCGCTCGGATGCACCGACAGATGGCACGGACCCGCCCCGCCCGTGCTCCGGGTACCGAGGATCCGGTGCCCGTCCAGACGCACGGCCGTCACCGAGCCGTCCTGCCGCTCGTCGACGGCGTAGAGCGTGCGCCCGTCGGGATGTACCGCGAGGTACGAGGGGTCGGGCACGCCGGTCAGTGTGCCGGTGCCGGTGACCGCGCCGCTCTCCGGGTCGTATGTCGCGAGGCCGATGCCCCGGCCACCGCCCTCGACGGAGGTGTACGTTCCGACGTACAGCGGACGGGGGCCGACGGGGCGGCGCGGCGGCGGGGACGCGTCGGCCGGGGCGGGCCGGGCCGCGTCCGAGGTCTGCTCGGGCAGGGCGGGTGCCGGGATCGTGGTCACCGCGGTGGCGGCCGTGGCGGCACCGAGGAACCGACGTCGGGTCCAGCCCCCGCCGGACGAATCCCGCGCCGGTTGCGCACCCCTGTTCATGCCCGCACCTCGAAACTCGACGGCCTCACCTGCCACAGCCACCATGACCTGCACCGGCCGTCAAGTGCAAGGCGGGCAACGGGTATTGCGTCGCATGCAACGGTTGCCCGGCCGGTCCCGGTCTCCGCCGGGGTGCGGCCGAGCCGCTTCACCCGGAACGACCGGGTGGCCCAGGACGGTCCCGGCCTCGCAGGAGCTCGCGCAGCCGGGACAGCCCGGGGCGGAGCACGTTCTCCCGGAGCCTGGTGAGCAGCGGGTTCCGCTCGCGCTGCTCGCTGGCGCAGCGGTCCAGTTCCTCCAGCAGACGGCGGGTGCGGTGCTCGGTGTCGAGCTCGTCCAGGATGCGGTTGACCTCGGTCAGCACGGCGCCCTGGAACTGCCACTGCCGGGTGTCCCGCTGGACGCCCTCCAGCAACAGCTGGGCCAGCTTGTCGCGGGTCGCCCCCGCCGTGACCAGCTCCTCGGTGAGCCGGGTCTCGGCGGACTCGGCGCTGCGGCTGACATCGGTGGTGACGAGCACCGCGAAGCTGACCACGGCATCGGCGATCTCGGACAGCAGCCGCTCCAGCGTCGCCCCCGCCTCCGGCTCGAACAGGGGGTCGGGGTCGCGTTCCTTCGCCAGGTCGGCGAGGGTCCGGGTGATCACCCGCAGCACCACCGTGCAGATCTCCAGCGTGTCCAGGCCGGTGCGCAGCACGATCCGGTGCAGCAGGCCCTCGCGGACCCGGGGGTTGAGCTTGAGACTGTCCTCGGCCTGCCGCAGCGCCGCGTCCACCTCGACGATGTCGTGGTCCAGCTGGCGCGCCTCGTACAGCCGTACGGTCGCCAGGGCCACCGGGACCCGGCCCGCCGCCTGCTCGCCGACGCGCAGCATCAGCTGGCGCATCCGGCGTGCCAGGTCCTCGATGGACTGTCCGGCGGGGCCCACCCACACCGGGGGAGCGAAGAACAGGTTCGTCAGCAGGCCGACCACCGCGCCGATCAGGGTCTCCAGGACCCGCGCCCACGCCGTGCTGCCGACCTGGGTCACCCCGAGGACCAGCATGGCGCTGATCGCCACTTCGGGAACGTACTCGCTGACCCGTACGAGATGGCCGACGGCCAGGGAGGCGATGATGATCAGGGCCAGGCTCCACCAGGTCAGGCCGACCAGGATGCTGAAGCCGATGGCGATGACGACGCCCGTCACCACGGAGTTCACCCGGCGCACGCTGTTGGTGATCGTCGCGTAGAGCGTCACCTGGACCACCAGGAGCGCCGTCAGGGGCGCGGTGAGCGGAGCAGGCTCCGGACTCAGACGCACCGCGACCACATAGGCGACGGTCGCGGCCGCGGTCGAACGAACCGCCTGGACGACCTCGGGCACCTGGCGCAGCTTCGCGATCCGGGCGGTGACCCTCGTCCACGTCTCACGCACATCTTGCATCCCTATGGCTCTTCCCGCTCCACCTGGGCATCGAACGTAAGGGTGGGGAGCGTCACCGTGTGCGGGGTGCCGGGCCGGGCCGACGGGCGGCTTGCCGCCCCCGCCCCCGGTCAGGCGTGCAGCTTGTCCAGGAAGGCCGACAGGTTGTCCGTCATCCGGGCGAGCTGCTGCTCCGTGGTGAGCGTCTCCTCGAAACGACCGCCGGCCTCGGGCACCTTCTTCCCGCGTATGTACAGGGGGCAGGCGAGGTCGGTGCACATGTAGATCCCCACCGAGTTCCCCTCGCGCCCCGCCGCGCCCGCCTTGCGGGCCGTCATCAGGGAGACGCCGTTGCCGGGGTGCGTGGTCAGACAGAGCGAGCACATGCTCCGGTGCAGGAAGCCGCGCTGCGAGGACGGGAAGCGCAGCGCGATGCCGACGAGCCGGTCGGCCCGCTCGGTGACGAGGTAGCTGCGGTCCGGTGCGCCGGGGTCCCGCCAGCCCAGGAAGTCCAGGTCGTCCCAGGGGCGTTCGTCCAGGTCACGGGGGATCGCCAGCCGCTTCGCCTCTCCCTTCGAGCAGTTGACGAACGAGCTGCGGATGTCCTGCTCGGTGAGCGATCTCATGAGGGGTCCTTCTGCGGAACGGTGCTGAATCCAGAGAACATGGGCCCTCGGCTCCTGGGTCAATAACCTAGGGCCCATAGGTTTCTGCCTAAATTAGCAAGCAGGATCGGGGGAGAACCAATGAATTTCCGAAGCGACCCGAAGGCGACCACGAGGCCCGAGCGAGCCCTACGCCATGTGGCCGCCCGCTCCGCGGGGCCGGTGGTGAGCCGGGAGCTGCGGGTGACGCTCAACTTCCATCCCGACCGGTTCGCCGACGGTCGGCCGATCCTCGAGGCCCTGGCCGCGGACGGCGCGTACCGCTCGCAGTTCGTCACCGGCACCAGCAACGGCGGGCTCACCGCCCACCCCGGTGGCGATCGTTGGCGCTGGGAGAGCCGGATCTTCGGCGGGGCGTACGACACCGCGCCGGCGCACCAGCGACCGGTGTACGGGGCGCTGAACTTCCGGCATCAAGTCGTGGGCGCGGCGCCACGCTTCGGCTCCTCCCACTTCCGGCTGACCGCCGACGCGCTGGCGCGGGCCACGTTCTGCTACCCGGACAGCGCCGCCGAGCCGTCCCACTTCGGGGTGGCCGCGGGGATGGATCTGATCGAGCGAGCCGAGGCCGACGACCGGGACGCCCTCGACGACTACATCGAAGCGCATGTGCACGGTCCTGTCGTGCCGGCACGGGACGCGGAGGCCCTGGTCCTGGACGCGAGCTACCGCGACACCCCGGTCGAGGCCGCCGCCCGCCGGCTCCCGTGCCCGCTCGAATGGCACCCCGGGTACCGGCTCTCCGTGGCCGAGCTGCGCCGCCATCCGGACTTCCGTGGTCCGCAGTACGTCGAGTTGGGGGCGCACATCGCCGTCGGGGGACACCTCGACCCGAGGATCATCGGTGACGCCGTGCGCACGGGCCGATACGATCCGCAGGACCTGAAGAAGGTGCGGCACTGCCTGGCGCGCTTCGGCGCGCCGCACGGCGCGGGAACGGCGTCGGTGCCGCGGGCGGCGCCGCTCGTGCCCGGCGCGATCCACGCGGACGGCGGATCCGAGGCGCTCGCGACTCAGCAGCCCGCCACCACCGGCGGCCACACCCCCGGCGCGAGAACGCCCAGCGCATAGGCGCGTGCCACCAGCTCCGTACGGTTCGCCGCGCCCCAGCGTTCGGACAGGCGGCGCAGGTGGTAGGCGACGCCGTCGGCGGTGAGACCGGTCTCCCGCGCCGCCTGGGCCGTGGTCGCGCCCCCGGCGAGCAGGGCGAGGATCCGGGCCTCGGCGGGACTCGCCGACGGGGCCGGGGAGCACTCCTGCGCCGTGGGCCGCTCGCCCAGTACGCGCACCACGATCAGCAGCGCGGTCGTCGCCTCGGCCGAGTCGCTCACCGGGTCCGCGGTCAGCTCGCCGCGGCGCGGCACGCCGTCGGCCGCGTCCCAGCACACGGACACCGGATAGCGCGAACGGTGCCGCAACCGCAGCGCATGGGCGATGCGCTCGATCTGGGTCGGTTCCTGTGGCCGGAACAGGTCCAGTACGTTCCGCCCCCGCAGGCTCCCCGGCGTGCCACCCCACTCGGCCGCCATCGCCGGATTGGCCAGTACGACCGTCCCGTACACATCGCACACCGCGACCGGTATCGGGATCCGGTCGAAGAGCGTCAGGGCCCGATTCCGCCACACGACGTCGGGCGCCTGCCCCGACTCCATCCGCACCCTCCCAGCCTGCCTGGGCAACGATAGACGCCCAGGTCAGGGGTTGAGGACGAGGCCTCTCGGCGGAGCCGTCAGGCGTCTTCCTCCGGAACGCCTGCCTGTGCTCGCGCCTCGGCCTCGACGTCGCTGCGTGTCCTGCTGTGCTCCTTCGCGTAATCGGCGATCTCGATCTGAAGATCGCGGTCGAGATCCCGCCACGCTCGCAACGCGGTCTCGTACAGGTCGGACTGCCGCTTGGTCCACGTCGTCGCGGTGGGCGGCCCGTACATCTCGCGCAGCCCGGCCGCCTTCGTCTCCGCCTCGCTCGCCGCCCGCTGCATCTCCACGATTTCTTCAAAAGTCTTCGCCACGGCCGGATATTAGGCGGGCTCCTGGGGGCCGCCTTCCATGACCCGCTCGACAGGCAGCGAGATCGTCCGGTCGGCCCTGGGGCACGGCATCGTGCCGCGCCCGGCCCGCCTCTTGCGCACCCCGGCCCACTTGGCAAGGGGCGGCACCCGGATTGCCACTGCAGATTCCTGTAGTGCGGAGCCACGGACAGCCCACGGCCGGCGCGCAGTCTGGGAGCAGTACTCCCTTACGGCGAGAGGAAGTTGTCGCCCATGCCCCCCACCGTGTCCCCGCAGCCACCGCACACCCGGCACGGCGTCCCCGTGATCGATGTGTCCGGCGAGGGCCCCCGCCGCGACCCCATCCAGCAGATCATGGAGCTGATGCGCCGACACGGACCGGTGTTCGTCCGCCGGCTGCACGGACGGGACGCCCTGTTCGTGAGCGATCCCGATCTGGTCACCGAGCTCGCCGACGAGACACGGTTCGCGAAAGCCATCGGACCGGCGCTGGAGAACGTCCGTGAATTCGCCGCGGACGGCCTGTTCACGGCGTACAACGACGAACCGAACTGGGCCAAGGCCCACGACATCCTGATGCCCGCCTTCGCGCTGGGGTCGATGCGCACCTACCACCCCGTGATGGTGCGCGTCGCGCGTCGCCTGATCGACTCCTGGGACCGGGCGAGCCGGGAGGGCCGTCCGGTGGACGTCGCCGACGACATGACGCGCATGACCCTCGACACGATCGGGCTCGCCGGGTTCGACTACGACTTCGGTTCGTTCGGACGGGACGAGCCGCACCCCTTCGTCGCGTCGATGGTCCGTTGCCTGGAGTGGAGCATGACCCGGCTGAGCCGGAAGCCGGGCGAGGACACCACGGCGGCGGACGAGGCCTTCCGCGCGGACGCCGCCCATCTGGCCAACGTCGTCGACGACGTCATCTCCGCACGTACGGCGGACCCGGGACAGACCGAGGCGCGGGATCTGCTGGGCCTGATGCTCACCGCCCGGCATCCCGCCGACGGTACGCCCCTCGACACCGCCAACATCCGTCACCAGGTCATCACCTTCCTGATCGCCGGCCACGAGACCACCTCCGGCGCGATGTCCTTCGCCCTGCACCACCTCGTCAAGAACCCCGCCGTGCTCCAACTGGTGCAGCGGGAGGCCGACGCCCTGTGGGGCGACACCGCCGACCCCGAGCCCACGTACGACGAGGTGGGCAGGCTCACCTACACCCGGCAGGTGCTCAACGAGGCACTGCGGCTGTGGCCGACCGCCGCGGCGTTCAGCCGGGAGGCCCGCGAGGACACCCTGCTCGGCGGACGCATCCCGGTGCGCGCCGGACAAGCCGTCACCATCATCGCGCCGATGCTGCACCGGCAGCCGCTGTGGGGCGACAACCCCGAGCAGTTCGACCCCTCCCGCTTCACGCCCGAGGCGGAGGCGGTCCGCTCACCGCACGCCTTCAAGCCCTTCGGCACCGGTGAACGCGCTTGTATCGGACGGCAGTTCGCCCTGCACGAGGCGACCATGCTGCTCGCCATGCTGGTGCACCGCTACCGCCTGAACGACCACGCCGACTACCGGCTCACGATCAAGGAGACGCTCACCCTCAAGCCCGAGGGCTTCACCCTCACCCTGACCCCGCGCACGGCAGCCGACCGGGAGCACGCACCCCTGCCGGGCGCCGCCCCCGCGGCCGTGACGTCCCCGGCCGACGTCGTCGCCCTGCCCGCCCGGGTGCGCCCCGGCACCCGTACCCTCTTCCTGCACGGCAGCAACTACGGCACCTGCCGTGCCTTCGCCGCGCAACTCGCCGACGAGGCGGCCGCGCTGGGCTGCGAGACGGAGGTCGCGCCCCTCGACGCCTACGCCGCCGGACTGCCCACCGACCGCCCCGTCGTGATCACCGCCGCCTCCTACAACGGCCGGCCCACGGACGACGCCGCCGCCTTCGCCACCTGGCTGTCCGAGGACTCCTCGACCGCGACGGACGTCACCTACGCGGTGCTCGGCGTGGGCGACCGCAACTGGGCCGCCACTTATCAGCACGTCCCGGTCCGGATCGACGAACGCCTGGCGGAACTCGGCGGCACCCGCCTGCTGGAGCGCGAGGCGGCCGACGCCTCCGGAGACCTCGGCGGCGCCGTGCGCGCCTTCACCGCGCGGCTGCGCACCGCCCTCCTGGAGCGGTTCGGCGACCCGGACGCCATCACCGCAGCCGAGGAGCCCGCCCGGGCCTACGGGGTCCGGACCCTCACCGGTGGGCCCCTGGACGCGCTCGCCGAGCGACACGAGCTCGTCCCCATGACCGTCACCGCCGCGTACGACCTGACCGCCCCCGGCCACCCCCGGCTGAAGCGGTTCGTGCGCGTCGCGCTGCCCGAGGGCACGACCTACCGGACCGGCGACCATGTGGCGGTCCTCCCCGTCAACGACAAGGCCCTTGTCGAGCGGGCGGCCGACGCGCTCGGCGTGGACCTGGACACCGTTCTGGACATCCGCGCGACCCGCCCCCGCCGGGACGGCCTCGCCGTCGACCGGCCCCTGACGGTACGTCAACTCCTCACTCACCACGTCGAGTTGCAGGAACGCCCCACGCCGGCCCAGCTGGCCGTGCTGGCCGAGGCCAACCCGTGCCCGCCCGAGCGTGCGCGCCTGGTCGCCCTCACCGACGACCCGCGTACTCTCCTGGAGGTGATCGAGGCCCATCCCGCGCTGCGCGGCGCCCTGGACTGGCCGACGCTGCTCGATGTCCTCACGCCGCTGCGCCCGCGCCACTACTCGGTGTCCTCGTCGTCCGCCGCCGACCCCGGTCACATCGACCTCATGGTCTCGCTGCTCCAGGCCCCCGCCCGGTCCGGCAACGGTACGTACCGGGGTGTGGGCTCGGGCCACCTCGCCACCGTCCAGCGCGGTGACACCGTCCTGGCGCGGATCCAGCCCTGCCGCGAGGCCTTCCGCGTGGACCACTTGGTCCCGGTCATCATGATCGCCGCGGGCACCGGCCTCGCCCCGTTCCGCGGCGCCGTCGCGGACCGTGTCCAGGCGCTGGCCGAGGGCGCCCGACTCGCGCCCGCCGTCTGCTACTTCGGCTGCGACGCGCAGGACGCGGACTTCCTGCACGCCGACGAACTGCACGCGGCCGAGGACGTCGGCGCGGTCTCGCTTCGCCCCGCGTTCAGCGCGGCGCCCGTCGACGGCATCCTTTTCGTCCAGCACCGCATCGCGGCCGAGGCCGACGAGGTGTGGCGGCTGCTCGACGCCGGAGCCCGCGTCTATGTGTGCGGCGACGGCTCCCGTATGGCGCCCGGCGTCCGCGCGGCGTTCCGGGCGCTGCACGCCGAGCGCGCACCGGGCGAGGAGTCGGAGCGGTGGCTGAACGAGCTGATCGCGTCCGGCCGTTACGTGGAGGACGTGTACACGGCCGGCTGAGCAGTGAACGGACCGTGTCGCCGGGGCCCGCAGCGCGCGGCGGGCCCCGGCGACACGGACATTTCGGGGCTACTGGGCAGGGAGCCACGGGGCATGGCGGGGAGCGCGGGGACGCGGATACGAGTGGTGAGCGAGTGGCGCAATCCGCCCGCGATTGTCATGTCTTAAATTAGGTCCTGATTTAAGATCGCGTTAAGGGGCGCCCGAAGGGCGGCGCGACGGTATCGTGCAGATCGGACAGGGCCGGAAGGAGTCACATGGCGGGGCGGAACGGGCGCACGGTACGTGATCTGCGCCGGGGCAATCGCGCCGAGGTGCTGCGGCGGTTGTACTTCGACGGCCCGATGAGCCGGTTCGAACTGGGCCCGGTGACCGGCCTGAGTTCCGGCTCCATCAGCAACGTGGTCGCCGAACTGGTCGCGGACGGACTGGTGGAGGAGGCCGGCAGCGTCGACTCCGACGGGGGCCGCCCGCGCACGCTCCTGCGTGTCGCGCCCGCCAGCGGGCACATGATCGGCGTCGATGTCGGCGAAACCCGGGTCCGCGTCGAGCTGTTCGACCTGGCCCTCACCGAACTCGCCCGGACGGATCGACCGTTGGAGCATCAGCGCTACGACGTCGAGGTCGTCGTCGGGCACATCCGGGACGGCATCGCGGAGGTCCTGGCCGCCGCCGACATCGCCCCCGAACGGCTCCTGGGCGTCGGCATCGGCGTACCCGGCATCGTGGCCCGTACCCCCGAGCAGGGCGCCGTCGTGCACGGCCAGACCATCGGCTGGGACGCCGTACCGGTGGAGTCCCTGCTCCGTTCCACGTGCCGGCTCCCGGACTCCGTCCCGTACTTCATCGACAACGGAGCCAGGACCCTCGGTCAGGCCGAGATGTGGTTCGGCGCCGGGCGCGGCGCCCACAGCGCGGTCGTGGTCCTGTTCGGCTCCGGCGTCGGGGCCTGCCTGGTCACCGAGGAGGGCGGCAGCGGGCAGGCCGTGGAGTGGGGTCATCTGACGGTACGGGTGAGGGGGCGGCGGTGCCGCTGCGGCGCCCTCGGCTGCCTGGAGGCGTACGCGGGTGCGGAGGCGCTCATCGACCGCTGGCGCGAGCAGGGCGGCAGGCCGCCCGAGCACACCGACGAGGAGACGGCGCTGACCTCCCTGCTGGCCGCCGCCTACCCTCCCGAGGGCACCGCGGCGGACCCGGTGGCGCTCGCGGTCCTCGAGGAGACGGCGGAGTATCTGGGCGCGGGCCTGTCGGACCTGATCAACCTCTTCCAGCCCGAGCGGATCCTCATCGGCGGTTGGGCAGGCCTGCAGCTCGGTTCCCGCTTTCTGTCCTCGGTGCGCCGGCACGCCATGGCCTACGCCCTGCGGTATCCGGCCGAGCGGGTCTCCCTCGACATGGGCAGGCTCGGTCCGGACGCGGTGACGGTCGGGGCGGCGATCCTGCCGCTCGCGGACTTCTTCGCGCGCGGCGGGCGGCGTGCGGAGCCGGCGGACGAGGGACGATGGCCGACCTGGCGGACGGCGCTGGAGGAACGGACACCGCGCTGACCGCTGTCTCGCGGGGCGTCGCCCGCCGTTTCGCCGATGCCGGCCGGGGTACCCGGGTCTCGCCCGGAAAGGGGCCCGCATCCCGCTCGCGGGCCCCGAGAGCCAGGCGAGCGAAGAACGGAGTGAGCGCCGTGACCGAACAACGGCACCAGGGTCCCGGCGAGCGCCCCCGTCCGATCCCGCGGGACATGCCGGACCAACAGGCCGGCTCGGTCGAGGACCCGTGGGACATCCGCACCGGCAGGCGCGGCCCCGCCCACACGCCGGACACCACGGAGTCCGCGAAGGACGTACCCGACACCGACGAGGCGGGCACCGGCAGGCGGGGCGCCCCCCATCAGGACACGGCTCCCACGGACCACCCCGTCCCGGACGAGCCCTCCGACTGACTCGCCGCCACGCGGACAGCGACCAGCACCCCCGATGCGGACCGGGGCCGACCGCACGCCGGCCGGCCCCGGTCCGTCGTCTCAGGCGCGGGACGCGAACGCGTCGACGCCGGTCAGTTCCGCGGACAGCTCCCACAGGCGCGCGGCCTGCTCCGGGTCCGTCGCCCAGGCCTTGACCCCACCGCGACCGCCGTCCGCCGGCGCAGGCTCCGCGATGTCACAGTCCTCGCAATACACCCCGCCCATCCCGGCGAGCTGAGGCGAGGTAGCGGCCCACACCTGGGTGGCCGCTCCCTGCTCGGGGGTCTTGAAGGCGTCGGGGTCCACCAGTGCACCGGTCTCGTCGATCCAGCCGCGCTCGACCATCTCCTCGCGGCTGAGGTGGCGCTGCAACGGGGTGAGGATGCCGCCGGGGTGCAGGGAGAAGGCGCGCACGCCACGGTCCCTGCCGAGCCGGTCCAGGTGCACGGCGAACAGGACGTTCGCGGTCTTCGCCTGTCCGTATGCCTCCCACTTGTCGTAGCCCTGCTTCCACTGCGGGTCGTCCCAGCGGATCGGCGAGCGGTGGTGACCGGCGGACGACACGGACACGACCCGGGCCCCGCCCGGCTCGATGGCCGGCCACAGATGGTTGACGAGCGCGTAGTGGCCCAGGTGGTTGGTGGCGAACTGGGCCTCCCAACCGGGACCGACCCGGGTCTCCGGGCAGGCCATGACGCCGGCGTTGTTGATCACGAGATCGAGGGTGCGGCCGGAGGCGAGGAAGCGTTCGGCGAAGGCGCGCACGCTCGCGAGGTCACCGAGGTCCAGCTCGTCCACCTCCACACGGTCGAGGCCCGCGAGCGCCGCCTCGGCGGCGGCACGGCGCCGCGCCGGGACGACGACCCGGGCACCGGCCTCGGTCAGCGCCCGCGTGGTCTCCAGTCCGAGCCCGGAGTAGCCGCCGGTCACGAGCGCGAGCTTGCCGGAGAGGTCGATTCCGTTCAGGACGTCCTTCGTGGTGCTCCTGGCGCCGAAGCCCGACCTGATTCTGTGCTGTGCAGTGCTCATACGTCGCACGCTACGAATTGGAGCGCGCTCGAAGTCAACTTGGAACCCGCCCCGGCCTCGTCCGGCCCCGTGCGGAAGGCCCCTGGCCGGTCCCGCGCGGAGGGCCCCTGCGGGTCCAGGGCAAGAAAGAGCCCCGACCGGACGGGGGAATCGCGGTCGGGGCCGACTGTGGTGGGGGCGCACGGCGGTCGCCTCTCGGCGAAAGGCTCCACAGGGCTTCAGCCGAACGATCGTCCCTGTGGGCTGGAGATGAGGCCCGGGGACACTGTCCCGTCCGCTCCCACGGCTGGTTCAACGGGAAACTACCGGTCAGTGTTCCGAAAAATCGACGACCTGTGCGTGACCTGTGTCACGTCGTCCGCCCGCCCGGTCGCGGGCACTCGGACCTCGGAGCTACGCGTCCGGCGCCAGCGGACTGTCGCCCAGTCTGGCCAGCAGATGTGCCGGATCCTGGAAGACGGCGCGGGCGCCCGCCTCCCGCAGGTCCGCCTCCGGAATGCCGCCCGACAGCAGACCGACGCACGTCACCCCGGCCCGGGTGCCCGCCCGCATGTCCCATACCGTGTCGCCCACGAACACCGCCGACTCGGGCGGCACCCCGGCCAGCTCCAGGGCGTGCTCGACGGGCTCGGGCGCCGGCTTCCCGGCCTGCACGTCGTCGGAGCTCGCCGTCGCCGCGATGGCGTCGTCCGCCCCGATCGCCCGGCGCAGCGCCGACAGCTCCCGTCCGCTCGCCGACGTGGCCAGGACGACGTTCCAGCCGTCGTGGTCGAGGCGCCGCAGCAGCCGCCCGGCGTCCTTCAGTGGGGGCAAGCGGTCGAAGTACGTCCCGTACAGGGCCGTGTGCGTGGCGACCAGCATGTCGATCTCGTCCCGGTCGCCGCCGCCCAGAAGACGGGCGATCAGGTCCTCCGACCCGAGGCCCACCGACCGGTGGATCGCATGCATCGACACCTGGTGGCCCGCCTGCCGGAACGCCTCCCACCACGTCGTGACATGGAGATGATTGGTGTCGACAAGGGTCCCGTCCACGTCGAACACGGCCGCCCGTCCCATGATGGATCTTCCTCCCTCGCGTACGGGTTCGGGTACCACGGGACATGCCCGTCACACGCGCGAGGGCACCGTCCGCTCCCGGGTCCAGGCCAGCAGTTCCTCGACGCTCCAGGTGGTGACCACACGCTCGGCGGGCACCCCGCACTCCTCGGCCCGCGCGCAGCCGTGGATCTGCCAGTCGAGCTGACCGGGCGCGTGCGCGTCGGTGTCGATCGAGAACAGCACGCCCGCCTCCACCGCCTGCCGCAGCAGCCGACGCGGTGGGTCGAGCCGCTCGGGCCGGCTGTTGATCTCCACGGCCGTACCGGACTCGGCGCACGCGGCGAACACCGCGTCCGCGTCGAACTGCGACTCGGGTCGCCCACGGCCGGTGACCAGCCGCCCCGTGCAGTGGCCGAGCACGTCGGCCCGCGGATCACGGACGGCGGCGATCATCCTGCGAGTCATCGAGCGCGCGTCCATACGCAGCTTCGAGTGCACCGAGACCACCACGACGTCCAGCCGGTCCAGCAGCTCCGGCTCCTGGTCCAGCGCGCCGTCGTCGAGGATGTCGCACTCGATGCCGGTGAGCAGCCGGAACGGCGCCCACTGCGCATTGAGCGCGGCGACCACCTCCAACTGCTCGCGCAGCCGCTCGGCGGACAGACCACGGGCCACCGTGAGCCGCGGGGAGTGGTCGGTGAGCACTGCCCACTCATGACCGAGCCGTGCGGCCGCCCTGCCCATGTCCTCGATCGGGCTGCCGCCGTCCGACCAGTCGGAGTGCAGATGGCAGTCGCCGCGCAGCAGCTCCCGCAGCCGCTCGCCGCCCTGGGCCAGAGGCGTCGCGCTCTCCCGCTCCAGCTGCTCCAGATAGCCCGGGACCCGCCCGGCCAGTGCCTCCCGCACCACCTGGGCGGTCTTGGGGCCGATCCCGCGGAGGGTCTCCAGCGTCCCGGCCGCTGCCCGCTCGGCGACCTCCTCCTCGTCCAGCGCGGACAGCACGGAGGCCGCGGTGCGAAAGGCCCGTACGCGATAGGTCGGCGCCCCCGTGCGCTCCAGCAGGAACGCGATCCGGTCCAGCGCTGCGACGGGACCCATCGGCACCTCCTCACCCCCAGCGTTGCCCACGGGCGCCCTGCTCGCACGGCGGACGCATCGCGGATGCCGCCCGAAGCGCTCCGACTCCCCGGGCGCTCTACGCTCTATGCATGACCGAAATCGCGAGCCCCCACATCTCCCATCCGCGGATCATGGTGCTCGGAGTCCAGCCGGGCAATCCGCCGTTCCGAATCGTGGAGATCGACGGCCAGGTGGTCGCCGAGGCGAGGTCGCTCACCGACGTGCTGGCGGTCGCCGCGGAGGCAGGCATCCCGATCCATGACGTCGACGATCCCGATGTGGTCCGGTGGGTGGGCGGCGACAAGCTGACCTGGAGGCTGCACCGCTACCACCACTGAGTACCACCGGCAGGTCCGGTCCCGCGCCCCGGCGCACCCGTACGGCGGGCTTCGGCGTTGCCGCCGAAGCCCGCCGTCGAGTGGGTCCCCGGCTCCCGTCGTACGAGCCGACGACGGGTCAGCCGACCGTCCACTTCTGGTTGGCGCCCCCGGAGCAGGACCAGATCTGCAGCCGGGTGCCGTTCGCGGAGTTGTTGTCGCTCACGTCCAGGCACTTGTTCGCCTGTGGATTCACGATGTCGTGGGCCGCGCTGACCGTCCACTTCTGGTTCGGGCCGCCGGTGCAGTCCCACAGCTGGACCTTGGAGCCGTCCGCTGTGCCGTTGTCGACCACGTCCAGGCACTTGCCGAGCGCCCGTAGGGTGCCGTCCGACGCCACCGTCCACTTCTGGGCGGCCGTGCCGTTGCAGTCGTACAGCTGGACAGGGGTGCCGTTGGCCGAGTTCGCGCCCGCCACATCCGCGCACTTGCCCGCGAGCCCGGTGATCGGGACACCGGTGCCGCCTGAGCTGTCGCTCGTCGTCACCTTCACCGAGTCCACGACGAGTTGCTGGGGGAACGCGGTGGAGCCGTCCGGGTCGCCCGGCCAGTAGCCGCCGACGGCGAGATTGAGGATCAGGAAGAAGGGCTTGTTGAACACCCAGGTCTTGCCGCCCAGATCGGCCGGGGTGCGCCGCTCGTAGACGGTGCCGTCCACGGACCAGGTGATCGAGTCGGGGGCCCAGTCCACGGCGAAGGTGTGGAACGCGTCCGCGAACGCCTGGCCGTTCGGCAGGGAGTACCCGGCGCCGATGCCGGCGGAGCCCGAGTAGCCGGGCCCGTGGATGGTGCCGTGGACGGTCCCCGGCTCGAAGCCGACGTTCTCCATCACGTCGATCTCACCGCTGTTGGGCCAGCCGACCTGTCCGATGTCGTTGCCGAGCATCCAGAACGCCGGCCACATGCCCTGCCCGCGCGGAATCTTCATCCGGGCCTCGACATGGCCGTACTGCGCCGCGAACTTCCCCGAGGTGTTGAGCCGGGCCGAGGTGTACTGGCAGGTGCCGTACCAGCACTGGTAGTTCGCCGGGTTCTCGCGGCGGGCCGTGATCACCAGATGTCCCTGACCGTCCAGCGCCGCGTTCTTGTTGCCCGACGTGTAGTACTCCCGCTCATGGTTGTTGACGTTGTCGCCGGTCTCGGTCTGCCACTTGGACGAGTCGACGGCGGCGCCGGCCGGCCCGTCGAAGTCGTCGGAGAAGACGGTCGCGTCCGCCGCCTGCGGGGCCGCGTGGGCCGCCGGCGTGAAGGCGGACGCGGCGAGTATCGCGGAGAGCGCGGCGAGGAGACATCTGCGCAGCAGGCGTGGGGAGTCCATGACGCTGCCTTTCCGTACGGCCGCCCGGACCCGGGTGGCCGACTGAGGTGGGGGGTGGGGCCGGTGCGGCCGGACATGCCGGGCGCGCCGGAAGCGGCGTGTTGGTTCAGTTCTTGATTCAAGAGGTGAGGTAAGGGGTCGTCAAGACTTTGGTCCAGACTCATCATGCGACGTGTGCTGATGGGTGCTCATGCCGAGCGTGTGCCCCGCCGCACACGTCGGGCGGGCGCCTCTGGTCAGTTCTTCTTCATCCGGTCCTTGTCGCCGCGCGGCCGCACACGCGCGTGCACGGCGCGCCCCAGCCGTCGTCCGAGCAGCAGATAACCGAGCAGCGCGCCGGTCGTGTTGAGGATGACGTCGTCGATGTCGAACGCACGGCCGGTGACGAGCGCCCCCTGCGCCAGCTCGACCAGCAGCATCACCACGGCGGTCACGATGCCCACGCGCACGATGCCCCGGGTGCCGGGCGCCAGCACCGGCAGCAGGATCCCGAACGGTACGCCGAGCAGGACGTTCCCGCCGATCTGCTTGACGGCGTCGCGCGCCGCGGGCTGATCCAGATAGGCGCGCAGCGAGCGGCCCGGGTGCAGATTGCTGTGGACCAGGGCCCGGGAGGCGGGCGACGGCTCCAGCGTCATCCGGGCCAGTGCCGCCGCGAAGGCCACCATCGCCACGAAGGCGAGCGCCATGACCAGCAGCCGGACGGGGAGCGCGAGCGGCCGTCGCTCCTTTGGTGACCCCGTGGTCCCGCGGCGACCGGCCTTCGCGGTGCTCGCGCCCGACGCTGTGCGTGCCATCTGGCCCTCCCGGTTTCGACGTCCCTCTGGCTAGGCCCTGTTACCCCCGTTGGGTCCGCTGATGCCGGGTCGCGCCCGGCCTGGGGGCGCAGTCGACCCGATGCGCCTCAGGCGTGGCGCAGGCGGTTTCCCGTCCCGCGGGCGGGGCACTCCGGGCAGCAGTCGCCAAGCGCGCCGTCGCTTTCCGGGAGGGGCGCGATGCTTGGATGACATGCCGGACATTGCCGGAGGAAAGGGCGATCGGAGGAGGAGCATGAACGCGCGCACGGCACTCGGGGCCGCCTCCGAAGTGCTCGGCTGGTGGGCCGCCCTCACTCTGCTCTGGCTCGTCCTCATCAGCACGGTCGACACCCTGGAGTGGGCCGTGGGGACCTCCGCCGCGCTGGTCTGTGCGATCGCGGCCTGCGCCGCACGGCGGGCGGTGAGCGCACGGTGAACGGCTGGATCTGGACGGCCACCGTCGCGCTCGGCGCGGGCGTCGGCGCCACCGTGTGGGGTGTCGCCACCGGGCCGCTGCGTCGGCGCGTCGTCGCCCAGAACCTGTCCAGCGCGGTGGCCGCCCCGGGACTGCTGCTGCTCGCCCAGGGCTACGGACGCCCCGCGTACATCGATCTCGCCCTGCTCCTCGCCCTGCTCGGCCCGGTCGGCACCCTCGTCTTCGCCCGGCTGCTCGCCGACGACCTCGCCGCCGACCCGCCCCGCTCCCGGGCCGTCACCTTCGCCGTCGCCGGGTACGGGGCCGTGGTGGTGCTGATCCTGTGCGCCGTCACCGGCCCGGGACGCGCCATGGTCAAGCTGCTGGTCGTCGGGGCGCTGCTGATCGGCGGCAATCTCGTGGCCTCCCGGGCCCTGTCCGGCGGATTCACGGAGAACCGGCGTGGATGATCCGCTGATCGTCGTCGTCCTGCTGCTGGTCGCCGCCGCCGCGACCGCGGCCGTCGCCGTGCGCGACCCCGTGCGCCAGGCCCTCGTCCTGGCCCTGCTCGGCGTCTGCCTCGCCGTGCTGTTCACCGTCGCGCAGGCCCCCGACGTGGGTCTGTCCCAGCTCGCCGTGGGCTCCGCGGTGACCCCGCTCCTGATCATGCTCTCGGTGCGCAAGGTCAGACGCAGGCAGAAGGACGGGAAGGGCAGGGCGCGATGACCCGGCGCCTGCGTATGGTCCTGTTGGCCCTCGGCGGCACCGGCCTCGCGGCTCTGCTCGTCGCCGCGTGCCTCGGCCTGCCGGACTTCGGCGGCGACCGGCACCCCTACGGCGACCGGGCCGTGCGTGCCTCGCTCGCCCGGCACACCGCCAACACCATCGCCTCCGTCAACTTCGACCAGCGTGCCTTCGACACACTCGGCGAGCTGAGCATCCTGTTCGCCTCCGTGCTCGGCACCGTCGTACTGCTGCGGCAGACCCGCGACGAGAAACGCGGACGACCGGACCCGGAGGAGGCCGCGCTCCCCGTGCGGCGCTACGCACTTGTCGTGCTGCCCGTCGCCCTCGTCTGCGGCCTCTATGTGATCGCCCACGGCCAGCTCAGCCCCGGCGGCGGCTTCCAGGGCGGAGTCGTCGCGGCGACCGCCCTGCATCTGCTCTACCTCGGCGCCGACTACCGCGCACTGGAACGCATCCGGCCGCTGGGCCTGTTCGAGGTCGGCGACGCCCTCGCCGCCAGCGCCTACCTGGTCACGGGGCTCGCGGGTGTCCTCGTCGGCACGTCCTTCCTCGCCAACACCCTGCTTCCCCACGGCACGTTCAACACCCTGTCGTCCGGTGGGACGGTGCCCCTGCTCAACGCCGCCATCGGGATGGAGGTCGCCTGCGCGGTCGTCGTCCTGCTCGCCCGCTTCCTCGACCAGGCCGTCGAGATCGAGGACGACACCGAGCACGACACCAAGGAGGACGAGGCGAAACGATGACCGTACTGCCGTACCTCGTCGCCGTGTGGATCTTTCTGACCGGCTGTTACGGCCTTGCCACCAGCCGCAATCTCATCCACGCGGTCGGCTGCCTCGCCGTCTGCCAGTCCGCCACCTACGTCCTGCTGCTGGCCGTCGGCTACCGCGCCGGCGCCACCGCGCCCGTCTACTCCGACATCAAACCCGGCTCGCGCCCGGTCGTGGACCCGGTGGTACAGGCCCTCACCCTCACCGACGTCGTCGTCGGCGCCACGGTCACGGCCCTGCTGCTCGCCCTTGTCATGCAGGTCTCCAAACGCCATGGCACGGTCGACCCGGACGCACTGCGGGAGCTGCGCGGCTGATGAATCATCTGCTCCCCCTGCTGGTGGCCGCGCCGCTGCTCGGTGCCGGCCTGCTGATCGTGTGCGGGCGCCGACTGCCGCGCATCGCCGCCGAGAGCTTCGCCTGCGCCGTCTCGGCCGGGACCGCGGCTCTCGCGATCCTGCTGTGCCTCAACTCCTCACCTCCGCTCACCGAATGGGTCGGAGCGTGGACGCCGCACAACGGTGTGAGTGTCGGGATCGTCCTCATCGGCAACGGCCCCGGGCTCGGCATGGCCGCGCTGGCCTCCCTGCTGACCCTGGCCGCCCTCGCCTACTCCTGGCGCTACTTCGAGGAACCGCCCCGCAGACACGCCGGTTCCTACCCGGCCCTCATGCTGCTGTTCCAGGGCGGCATGTGCGGGTTCGCGATCACGGGTGACCTGTTCAACGCGTTCGTCTTCTTCGAGCTGATGGGCGCCGCCGCCTACGCCCTGACCGGCTATCGCGTCGAGGAGGCGAAGGCCGTCCAGGGCGCTCTGACCTTCGGCGTGATCAACTCGCTCGGCGCCTACGCCATGCTCATGGGCATCGGGCTGCTCTACGCGCGCACCGGCGAACTCTCCATGATCCATATCGGCCGGGCGCTGGACACCCACGGCGGACCGGACGCCCTGACCCTCGCCGCCTTCGTGCTCGTGCTGACCGGGCTGCTGGTGAAGGCCGCCGCCCTGCCGTTCCACTTCTGGCTGCCCGACGCGCACGCCGTCGCACCCACCCCGGTGTGCATGCTGCTGTCCGGTGTCATGGTCGAACTCGGGGCGTACGGGGTCTGGCGCGTCTACGGCACCGTCTTCGCCGGACCGGGCGGGATCCCGGCGGCCGACTTCGAGCGCGCGCTCACCGTGCTCGGTGTCCTGACGGGGGTGATCGGCGCCCTGATGTGCTGGTACCAGCGCCATGTGAAACGCCTGCTGGCCTGCTCGACCATCGCCCATATGGGCCTGTTCCTCGTCGGCATCGGCTCCCTGCTGCCCGAGGCCGACGACGGGGTCGCGCTGTACCTCCTCGGCCACGCCGGTGCGAAGGCCGCCCTGTTCGCCTGTACCGGCCTGCTGCTGGACCGGTTCGGCTCGGTCGACGAACACGCGCTGCACGGGCGCGCCCGGCGGCTGCACGGGGTCGCGGTGATGTTCGTGCTCGGCGGACTGGCGCTCGCCGGACTGCCGCCGTTCGGCATCGCTCTCGGCAAGGCGGTCGTCGAGGAGGCGGTGGGCGGGCCGCTGACCGTGGTGTACGTCCTTGTGTCCGCGGTGACGGGCGGCGCGGTGCTCCGGGTCGCCGCGCGGGTCTTCTACGGACTGGGGCGCCGGCCGCGGGTCGGGTCCGCGTACGAGACCACCGGGACCGGCGAGGAGCCCGAGACCCGGCACCGGTTGAGCCGGATCCCGGACACCATGACGGCCGTGCCCGGCCTGCTGCTCGCCGGCTCGCTCGCCGTGGGGGCGGTGCCGGGCTTCGCCGGGGTCGTGGCGCGCTCGGTGAACGAGGCCGGATCCGGCGGGACGGTCGCCACCCCGCACTGGACCGTGGCCGGTGTCCTGCTGGGGCTGGCCTCCACGGCGCTCGCCCTCGCCCTGGCGGCGCTCGCCGTCAGCCGCCCGGAACTGCTCGGCGCACGGCCGTGGACAGTGCCGCTGCGACGGCTGCAGTCCGGGCACATCGGGGACTACGTGGCCTGGTTCCTGGTGGGCACGGTTCTGCTCGGGGCGCTGGCGCTGCCCGGGATCCTGACCGGCTGACGGGCGCCCCTCGTGTGCGGAGCTCTCAGGTGCCGTAGGACACCTTCACCTCCTTGAAGCCGAGGGACCTGAGCAGACCGTCCAGCATGCTGGTGGTGTTCGTCTCGGCGCGCTTGGTCAGTTCGCTCTCCTTCGCGGCCTCGCCGATGTGCCGGACCGCCAGCTGCTGCACGGCGCGTTCGCTGTTGGGGTTGTCCGAGAAGAGGTCGCCGATCCGGTCCAGCAGGCCCCGCTGCTTGGAGACGGCGTAGGAGCGGTCGGGGTCGAGCGTGGGCTTGCCCAGCGCCGCGTGCGGCAGCCGGAGGGTGGCGGACGTCCGGTCGCCGTTGACCGTCACGTCCTGGGTGCCGACCTTGCCGAGGTCGACGTACGCGTCGACGGTGCCCGCGCCCACGTACAGCGTGCGGGTGCCGCGGATCGCGGACGGCAGGAACCTGGAGTCCTTCTCCAGGTCCACGACCACCTGGAAGTTGCCGGAGGCGGCCTCGTAGCGGCTCATGTCCTGGATGGACGCGAGGAGCACGGGCCCTGACCGGTCGTGCGTGTCCATGCCGAACAGATCACGCAGTCCCGGCAGCACACTCAGCCGGAGCCCGGCGAACAGCACCGCGAGCACCGCGACGAGGGCGATGACCGCCTTGGCCCAGCCGGGCGTCCGCCGCTGCACGGGCGTCGGCTCGGACCTCTGCTTCGTGGACGTCGTCATGTCGACAGTCCTCCCTTCTTCTCGCCGGTTTCCCGCCACATGCCGTTCCGGAACGCGGAGTTGGCCGTTTGCGGCCACCGAAGGCGACGCGCCCCGGTCCCGCGTACGGACGGCTGTCCGCTGCCACCGCGACAGTCGTACGGTGACTGCGCATCGCGTCTGCTCCGGGTACTGCGTCCGTGGGGGTTGTCTCGCACCGAGGGGGACACCCCACGGACGCCGGACCGCGTCACCGGGCGGCGCGGGGGCCGGTCAGTAGCATGTGGCGCGCAGTTCGTTTTCGATCATTCGAGGAGCGGATCGTGCGTGACATCGCCGTCTTCAGCGGCAGTGCCCATCCCGAGCTGGCGGCGGAGGTGTGCGCGCACCTGGGGGTGCCGCTCAGCCCGGTGCGTGTCAGCAGATTCGCCAACGACTGCTTGGAGGTACAGCTCCAGGCCAACTGCCGCGAGCGGGACGTCTTCCTCGTGCAGCCACTGGTCACCCCCGTGCAGGAGCACCTCGTCGAGCTGCTGCTGATGTGCGACGCGGCACGCGGTGCCTCCGCCGGGCGCATCACGGTGGTCATGCCGCACTACTCGTACGCCCGCTCGGACAAGAAGGACGCGCCGCGGATCTCGATCGGCGGGCGGCTGGTGGCCGATCTGCTGGTCGCGGCCGGGGCCGGCCGCGTCCTGGCCATGACCCTGCACTCACCCCAGGTGCACGGCTTCTTCTCGGTGCCGGTCGATCATCTGCACGCCCGCCGGGAGCTGGCCGCGTACTTCCGCCGGTACGACCTCTCGCATGCCACCGTCGTCTCGCCCGACCTCGGCAACGCCAAGGAGGCGGCGGCCTTCGCACGGATGATCGGGGCACAGGTGGCGGCGGGCGCGAAGCAGCGGTTCGCGGACGACCGGGTCAGTATCAACTCCGTCATCGGCGATGTCGCCGGACGGGATGTGATCGTGCTGGACGACGAGATCGCCAAGGGGAGTACGGTCCTGGAACTCCTGGACCGGCTGCGGGAGGCGGGTCCGCGGTCGATCCGGATCGCCTGCACCCACGGCCTGTTCGCGGCCGGTGCCCTCAAACGGCTGAGCGAGCAGCCCGATGTCCTGGAGATCGTGTGCACGAACACGGTGCCGGTCTCGGTCGGGGAACGCACCGAGAAGCTGCGTGTCCTGTCCATCGCCCCCGCCCTGGCCGAGGCCGTGCGACGCATCCACAACGGCGAGTCCGTCAGCGCTCTGTTCGAAGCGCCCCGGGACGAATAGGGAGAAGGCGTACGTCGGCATCGCGAAGACATATGAGCTCACTGTGAATTCGTGATGCGTTTGAACACGTCCGGGATCGGCTGCGTACAGGGGAGGGGATTTTCGTGCCAGGCCCCACGACGTGCCAGGCTCCACAACGTGTAGGAGTACTCCCTTGAGACGCAACTCGCGCAGACGCCCGACCGGCGCACGGCGCGCGACTTTCGCTGCAGTCGCGCTGATCATGGGAGGAGGGGGACTGGTAGCGGCGAACGTCTACGCCTCGGCGAGCGAGGGCGGCTGGGGCGGTACGTCCGGCCAGGGCGGCGACCAGACCCTGGCGTCGCGCACCGTCACCCTCGACTGCCCGGACGTCGGCCAGCAGCTGACCCAGACTCCGCCCCGGGCGAAGCAGCAGGTCGACACGGAGCTGGCTGCCCTCGACAAGCAGATCACCGAGGCGTACGAGCGGCTCGCCTCGACGCGCCAGGCGCAGACGGACGACGGGAACTACGTCCAGAACGCGATCCTCGGCCCGCTGAAGGACAGGCGCGCCGCGGTGATCGACCGCATCAAGGCCGACTACCAGCAGGCGGGCACCACCGCTCCCGGCGCGATCGACGGCATGGCCCCGTGCACCGGGGTCCCCGCCGACCAGGGGCAGCCTCCGGCCGACGGGCAGAACGGCACCGGGCAGAACGGGACCGGTCAGAACGGAAACGGCCAGAACGGCGGCGGCCAGAGTGGCGGCGGCCAGAGTGGCGGCGGCCAGAACGGCACCGGCCAGGGCGGCGACGGGCAGAACGGAAGCGGCCAGAACGGTCAGCAGCAGGGCAACGGCGGACAGGGCGCCAGTGGTCCCGTCGCCTCGGACTTCGTGGACATCCGAAGCGTGCAGCCGAACGCCCAGAAGCCCGCTCGGCAGGGCGACGCCTCGACCGGCGCCTTCGTCACCAAGTGCGGTGTCAACGCAAACGGCAACCACAACACCGACAATGTGATCGTGGCGCCGGGCGTCAAGAACGGCGCTCACCATCTGCACGACTACGTCGGCAACCAGTCGAACGACGCCTTCGCCACCAACGACACGTTCGCGGCGGCCCAGACGAGCTGTGAGAACCAGCAGGACAAGTCGTCGTACTACTGGCCGGTGCTGCGGGTGCAGGACGGCACGCAGGACTTCGACCAGAACAACGACGGCGGCGGCAAGGAAGGCAACATCGGCAAGATCCTGGTGGCCAAGCAGGCCCAGATCACCTTCGTCGGCAGCCCGACGAGCAAGGTCGTCGCGATGCCGAGGTTCCTGCGGATCATCACCGGTGACGCCAAGGCGTTCACCAACGGTCCGGCGAACGCCAACGCTCACTGGAGCTGCACCGGCTTCGAGGACCGCCAGCTGACCGACAAGTACCCGATCTGCCCCTCCGGGAGCAGCGTCGTGCGCTCGTTCGCCTTCCAGAGCTGCTGGGACGGCCAGAACATCGACAGCGCCAACCACCGCACCCACGTCGCCTTTGCCGATGCCGACGGGAACTGCCAGAACGGCTTCAAGGCGATCCCGCAGCTCACGATGCGCCTGGTGTACGACGTGCCGCCGCCGGTCATCGAGAACGGCCAGGTGAAGAACCCCTACGCGGTGGACGGCTTCCCCGAGCAGCTGCACAAGGCGATCACCGACCACGACGACTTCATCAACGTCATGACCGACGAGCTGATGGGCCAGGTCGTCGACTGCATCAACAGCGGCCGCGAGTGCGGTGGCGGCGCCGGTGACTCGTCGCAGAACACGCCCCCGCCCTCCGACCCTTCGTCCGGTGGCAACGCGGGTTCCGGCCAGGGCTCGTCGAACGGTGGCAACGCGGGTTCCGGCCAGGGTTCTTCGTCCGGTGACAACTCGGGCTCGGGTCAGGGTTCTTCGTCCGGTGACAACTCGGGCTCGGGTCAGGGTTCTTCGTCCGGTGACAACTCGGGCTCGGGTCAGGGATCCTCGTCCGGTCACCACTCGGGTGCGGGTGCCGGTTCCTCGGCGGGCGGCAACGCGGGCTCGGGGTCCTCGGCCGGTGACCACTCCGGGTCCGGGGCCGGATCCGGCGGCGGGCAGACGGCGCAGCCGACGACCGGTACCACGGGCACCTCGGGTGCCGGTACGGGCTCGGGCGGTGGCAACCCGCGTGTCTTCGCATCGGCCTCGGCGGCCCATGGTGAGACGTCCGCCGCGCCGCAGGGTGCCTCGGACGACAGCCAGAGCGGGTCGGGAGCCGGCCGGCCCTCGGCGACCGCGCAGCCTTCCGCCGCGGGCGGGGTCGCCCCGTCCGTCCCGCCGCAGACCGAGCCCCAGGCGGTCACGGGCGGACTGGCCGAGACGGGCGCCCATCTGTGGCCCGCCGCGGCCGGAGCGGTGCTCGTGATCGCGGGTCTGGTGCTGCTGCGCCGCATCGGACGCAGGTCCTTCTGACCCTGCTCGCGGACGGCACATGAAGGCGGCGGGACCTGCCGACTGGTCCCGCCGCCTTCACTCGTGCCGGCCCGGGCCGCTCCCGCACCCCCACCGGATCAGTTGATCTCCAACGTCCCGGTGGCCTCCGACCGGCCGAGCACCTCGTCCAGCGACGCCACCGGCGGCAGCACCTCGGCGAGCCGGGTGAGGTGCAGAATGCGCAGCGTCAGAGGATGGGTGCAGACCAGGTGCAGCGAGCCGTCCTGGGCGAGCACCCGGCGCCGGGCGCGGAAGAGCAGGCGCAGCCCCGAGCAGTCGAAGAACTCCACCGGGCGCAGGTCGATGACGATCCGCGGTGCCGGGCGGCCCGTCGCGGCGTCCAGGAACGGCGTGATCTCGAGTGCCGCGAGGACATCGATCTCACCGTGGAACTCGATCACCAGATGAGCGCGGTCCCGGAGGATGCGCAGGGACCGGGGGAGTGGTGCGGGGCCGTGCTGCACGTCGACATCGCCTCCACCGGTTCCGGGCAGGAGTGGGCCCAAGTGCATTGTCCACTCTGCAAGTTACCTCGATGGAGCGAATTTCAGCATGTTCGGTTGACATATGTCTTCAACATTGCGCGTGCAGCTGAGGATCCGTCAGTCCATCAACAGGACCAGCTTGCCCGTGGTCCGGCCGGCGTCGCCGACCTCATGCGCCTTGGCGGCCTCGGCCAGCGGGAACGTCCCGGCGATGGTCGCCCGCAGCCTGCCCTCCTCCACGAGCCCGGCGATGGCCCGCATACCGTGGCGGTCGGCGTCGACGAGCATCTCGGTCGCGCGCACCCCCAGCTTCTCGGCCTCCAGGGGCAGTTCCCTCGATCCCGTGGGCAGGATGGTGACCAGGATCCCGCCCGGACGCAGGGTGCGCAGTGAGCGCCGGACGTAGTCACCGCCGATCGTGTCCAGGACCACGTCGACGTCCCGCACCGCCTCGGCGAAGTCCGTCTCCCGGTAGTCGATCAGTTCGTCCGCGCCCAGTTCCCGCAGGAAGTCGTGCTTGCCCGCGCTGGCCGTGCCGATGACGTACGCGCCGCGCGCCTTGGCGATCTGCACGGCCACGTGCCCGACACCACCGGCGGCCGCATGGATCAGCACCCGCTGGCCCGGCCGCAGGTCCGCCGTCTCGACCAGGGCCTGCCAGGCGGTCAGCGAGACCAACGGAAGCGCGCCGGCCTGGGCGTGGTCGACAGCCGACGGCTTGTGGGCGAGGGCGCGGGCCGGGACGGTGACGTACTCGGCGTGCGAGCCATGGCCGAAGGGGTAGGGCAGCATCCCGAAGACCTCGTCCCCGGGGTTGAAGAGGGCGACGCCGAGTCCGGTCTCCTCGATCACGCCGGAGACGTCCCAGCCGAGGACGAACGGCGGCTCGCCGAGGAACCCGCCGGTGGCGCGGTGCTTCCAGTCGGTCGGGTTGACCCCGGCCGCGTGTACCCGGACCAGCACCTCGTTGGGTCGCGGAGTGGGGCGCTCCAGCCGGACTTCCTTGAGGACCTCGGGGCCGCCGAGGACGTCCTGGCCGATGGCGCGCATGGTGTTCACAGTGCTCATGGTGTCCCAGCGTGCCGGGGCGCGCCCTTCGAGAAAATGGCATGATGGCCAACCTTCGATAGAATCCTGCCATGCGGCAAACGGAACGGATCGTGGTCCTGGCGCTCGACGGCGTCTACCCCTTCGAGCTGGGCATCCCCAGCCGGATCTTCGGCGCGGCCGACGGGCGCTACGAGGTGCTGACCTGCTCGGTCGACGGGCGGCCGGTGCGCAGCAACGCGGACTTCTCGATCAACGTCGAGCACGGGCCGGAGGTCCTGGCCACCGCCGACACCGTGGTGGTCGCGTCCGTCGCGCCCTCCTACATCACCCCGGACCTTCCGGAGGCGGTTGCCGCCGCCCTCGCGCGGATTCGTCCGGACGCCCGAATCGTCTCGATCTGCACGGCGGCCTTCGTGCTCGCGGCGGCCGGCCTGCTCGACGGCCGGAAGGCGACCACCCACTGGCAGGTCGTCGACGAGTTCCGCCAGAGGTTCCCGCAGGTCGACCTCGACCCGGACGTGCTCTTCGTCGACGACGGACGGGTCCTCACCTCCGCGGGGGCCGCCTCCGGGGTCGATGTCTGTCTGCACATCGTGCGCACGGACCACGGCAGTGCGCTGGCCAACGCGGTGGCCCGGCGGTGCGTGGTGCCGCCGTTCCGGGACGGCGGCCAGGCGCAGTACATCGAGCAGCCGGTTCCCCAGCAGGGGGCGGCGAGCACGGCCGAGGCCCGCGCCTGGGCCCTCGAACACCTCGACGAGCCCCTCGCTCTGGCCGACCTCGCCCGGCACGCCGGGATGAGCCTGCGCACCTTCGCCCGCCGTTTCCAGGAGGAGGTGGGCATGAGCCCCGGCCGCTGGCTCATCCAGCAGCGGGTCGCCCGCGCCCGTCATTTGCTGGAGTCCACCGATCTGTCGGTGGACCAGATCGCCGGCGAGGTCGGCTTCGCCACGGGGGCCTCACTGCGCCAGCATCTGCACGCGGCGATCGGTGTGTCCCCGCAGGCGTACCGACGCACCTTCCAGGCGGTCCGCTGACGGAGGTGCCGTTCACCGGCTGCGATGCAGGGCCACCAGCAACTGCCAGGACTGGTCGGCGATCTGACCCGGTGTTGCCTCGATCAGGCCGTGCAGCCAGTCCGCCAGTACGCCCGCGAAGGAGGCGGCCACGGCGGACGCCACCAGGGGCGCGTCCGCGGCGCCCGCGAGTTCACGTTCGGCGAGGCTGCGGGCGCGCAGGTCCCGGTGCAGAACACGGCCGAGCGGGCCGCCGCCGCCCGGAGTGAGCAGCGCCCGGTAGAGGGCGGTGTGCGGGGCGAGCCCGGCGAAGAAGTCATGGAGCGCCGCCGGGGCGTGCACCGGGTCTGGCCGGCCGCGCCAGGCGTGCAGCGCGTCCACGGCCTCCCGTACGACATCGGCGCAGGCGTCGACGGCCAGTGCCTCCAGGTCCGCGTAGTGCACATAGAACGTGGCACGCCCGACGCCGGCCCGGCGCACCAGTGCGGCGACGCCGATCTCCTCCAGCGGGCGCTCGGCGCACTCCCGCAGCAGGGCCTCCCGCAGCCGTGCGCGGGTGCGGGAGGCCCGGGGGTCCGCCGGCGGTACCGCGGTCATCGCGCCACGAGCACGGCGGCCAGGGCGAGCGCGCCGGGCAGTGCCTGGACGACCAGGATCCGCCGGTTGGCGGTGGCGGCCCCGAACACGCCCGCGATCACCACGCAGACCAGGAAGAAGACCCGTACCCGGAAGCCGGTCGGGTCACCGGCGACGAGCCCCCACACCAGACCGGCCGCCAGGAACCCGTTGTACAGGCCCTGGTTGGCGGCCATCGGCGCGGTGGCGCGGGCCATCTCGGGCGCGAACCCGTGCAGCCCACGCCCGGGCTTCTTCTCCCAGAGGAACATCTCCATCACGAGAATGTACGCATGCAGCAGGGCCACAAGTCCCACCAGTACGTTCGCCACGATCTCCATCGACGACCCGACCCCACCCCGAAGACAACTGACTTGGACTTGGACAGGTGTCCAGCATACCTGGACAGGTGTCTCGGAACGTTCACGGGCGTCTCCCGGAGCACGGACCGGCCGGGCGTGGGCCGACTGAATGCGGAGGAGGGGGATATCCGGAGAGGGCCGGGGGCGGGGCCGCCCGCCCTGGACACGTAGGGAGGAAACATGTCACTGGTCGTGGCGGGCGTCGTGGTCCTGGACTGCGCCGAGCCCGAGAAGCTCGCCGTGTTCTACAAGCAACTGCTCGGCGCCGAGGAGACCGACACCACCGCGAACCGGGTGGAGATACGCAGCCCGGACGGGATGCGGCTGGCGTTCCGCCGCGACACGAACGCCACCCCGCCGAGCTGGCCCCGCCCCGAGAACTCCCTCCAGGCCCACCTGGACTTCCTCGTCGACGACCTCGACGAGGCCGAGCGCAGGGTGGTCGGCCTGGGCGGCCGTCCGCTGGAGGCCAAGGACGCGGCGGGGCCGTTCGAGGAACGCGGCTACGCGGATCCCGCCGGGCACTCCTTCACCCTCCGTCTGACGAGGGCCACCGCGCCGAAGCAGGGCTGAGACGGCGCGTGGCCGCGCGGCGGCGCGGGACTCAGTCCCGGCCGCCCTTCGTCGTGGCCGGCCACACACCCGTCGACCGCTCGATCGCCTTCGCCCCCGCGCGGTCCGCCACACTGCGGGCCACGGCGAACAGGGCGCCCTGGACGGCCGCCGCGAGCACTATCTCGCCCCAACCACGGTCCTTGTCCAGTGCGTCGGGTGCGTCGTCCTCGTGGCGGATCGCCTTCCACGCCCTGCGGAAGGCGACCCCCGCCAGGGCGCCGCTCGCCCAGCCGAGGGTGAACCCGACCGGCTTGTAGACCAGCGGAAGCCTGGCCTTGCCCTTCTTGCCCTTGGACACGTTCTTCTCCTTCGTCGTGTGCGGTGCCTCCGCCGCGTGCGGCGCTGCTCCGTGCCGCCCGTGAGCCGCCGCTGTGCTGGTCCGCCGGCGCTCTGAAGCGCGCTCAGGGCCGCCCGGAGGCAGGTACCTCCTCGCCCGGCCGCACCGGTCCGGGCGGTGTCCCGTCCCCGAACGGGCGCCCGCCCAGCTGCTCCCGGCCGTGCGGCGAGAGCCAGCCGGCCAGCTCCGGTCCGAGCGGCACGATGCCGGTCGGATTGATCCCCGTGTGGACCTCGTAGTAGTGCCGCTTGATGTGGTCGAAATCGACGGTGTCCCCGAACCCGGGTGTCTGGTACAGGTCGCGGACGTACGCCCACAGCACCGGATCCTCCGCCAGCTTCCACCGGTTGCACTTGAAGTGGCCGTGGTAGACGGGATCGAAACGTACGAGCGTGGTGAACAGCCGGATGTCGGCCTCGGTGATCGTGTCGCCGACCAGGTACCGCTGCCCGGCCAGACGCTCCGACAGCCACTCCAGCCGGTGGAACACCGCGGTGCACGCCTCCTCGTAGTCCTTCTGGTTGGTGGCGAACCAGGCCCGGTACACCCCGTTGTTGAGGTCCTCGTACACGCCCTCCACCACGTCGTCGATCTCGTCCCGCAGCCGTTCGGGGTAGAGGTCGGGAGCCCCGTCGCGGTGCAGCGCCGTCCACTCGGTGGCCAGATCGAGAGTGATCTGCAGGAAGTCGTTGGTGACCAGCTGTCCGCTCGGCACGTCCACGATCGCGGGCACACTGACGCCGCCCGGATAGCCGGTCTCCCGGGCGTCGTAGGCCTCGCTGACGAAGCGGATGCCGAGAACGGGGTCGCGGCCGTCGGCATCGAGCGTGAACCGCCAGCTGCGGTCGTCCTGGATCGGATCGACGATGCCCATCGACAGCGCGTCCTCCAGGCCGAGCAGCCGCCGGGAGATCACGGCACGGCTCGCCCAGGGACAGGCCCGGCTGACCAGCAGCCGATAGCGGCCTTCCGCCACCGGCCAGCCGTCGCGCCCGTCCGCCGTGATCCGGTCGGCGAAGTGGCTCCTGGACCGCTGGAACTTCTTCTTGCCGTATGCGCTGTTGCCGTCGCTCATTCCCCGCCTCCTGACGCGGACGTCCGCCCGCACGGTGATGAGGTTCCCCGTTTTGTACGTCGGCACCGTGTGAGATCGGTCGAAGGGGGCAGTCGGGCGAGGTGAGCGGGACATCTACCCATGCGGACGAGCGGGAACGGCCACGGACGGCGGGAGAGCCTCCGGACGGCGCTGCGCCGGAGCGCGGGCCCGCGCGGCACGGCGGGGACTCGGACGGCAGGACGCGAGTCACGGTGCTCGTGGCGCTCGGCGCGAATCTGCTGATCGCCGTGGCCAAGTCGGTCGGCGGACTCCTCGCGGGTTCGCCCGCGCTGTTGTCGGAAGCCGCGCACTCCGTCGCCGACAGCCTGAACGAGATCTTCCTGCTGGCCGCGCTGCACCGCAGCCGTCGCCCGGCCGACCGCCGCCATCCCTTCGGCTACGGCAAGGAGCGGTTCTTCTGGTCGCTGCTCGCGGCCGTCGGCATCTTCGTGATGGGCGGCTGCTTCTCCGTTTTCCAGGGGCTCGAAGCCCTCAAGGGCGGCGCGAAGGAGTCGCACAGCGGCTATGCGGCGGGGCTCGCCGTGCTCGGGGTCGCGCTGCTGTCGGAGGGCGCCTCGCTGGTGCGGGCCCTGCACCAGGTGCACCGGCAACAGGGTACGGCCGCGCAACGACTGCGTGATCCGGCGTTGCGCACGGTGCTCGCCGAGGACAGCACGGCGGTGGTCGGTGTGCTGCTCGCGATCGCCGGCATGGCGCTGCACATGGTCACCGGGAACGTCGTGTGGGAGGCGTCCGCCTCGCTCGCCATCGGCGCCCTGCTCGTCTACGTCGCCTACCGGCTCGGCCGGGATGCACGGGACCAGTTGATCGGCCAGGCCGCCGATCCGGAGCTCAGCGAGCGGATCCGCTCGCTGCTGACGGCACAGCCCGAGATCGACAGCGTGGAGGCGCTGCTCACCATGCAGCTCGGCCTCGGGTCCCTCCTGGTGGCCGCGCGTGTCGACCTGGTCCCCGGCCTGGACAGCGAGGAGGTCGAGGTGGTCGCGGTGCGCATCAAACGCTCGGTCGCGCACACCGTCCCGGACGCCGACCAGATCTTCCTCGACATCACCGACGCCCCGACCCGCGCAGCGGAGCGGCAGGCCGACGGCGACGCGGTGAGCCCTGCCGCCGCGAGGGAGCACGGCGGGGCCTGACGGGCGGGTGCCCGGCTGACCGGCGGGCAGCGGGGCAAGGTCAGACGGCGGTGGCGGGCCCGTCGGCGGTCTGTGTGTCGCGGCGTTCCTGCTCGGCCAGCCGACGCCGGGCGTCCGCCCAGTCGAGGGGCAGCTGCGCGGTCGGCACCTGCCAGAACGTGAAGACCGAGCGGCTCATCGTGGAGCGCAGACCGGTCATGACCGACCGATGCGGCTCGGCCTTGGCATACGCGTACACGGCCTGTTTGTCCTCCCAGGCCGACAATGTCCAGAACGTGGAGCGGCTGGGCGACCAGGGGGATTCCGTACGCGCCCGGCGCGCTCCGGGCCTGCTTCCAGGCGGCGAGCGACTTCAGAAAGAACCGCGGAACGTCGGCGAGTGAACGGACCTCCGGTCGGGACGCCATCACGACGGCCTCGACGTCCGACGGGGGAATGTTGACGGTGGTCCAGGGGAGGGTAGGCACGGCGCGTCCTTCTTCCGGCAGGGAGTCGGGGCACTGCGGTGCGCGGAGACCGAACGGGGCGCACCGCGGGCAGGCATGATCGGAGCCCCGTTGGATACCTCCACTACGGCCTGGCCCTCGGCGCGATCGTCCAGGCTGGGGAGCCGGGGGGCGACGCGCCGGAGGGCTCTCCGGAGCGGGTCGAAGTCGACCGGATGGTGGGCGAGTTGGGCTGGGCGGTCCACGCGGGTGCGCCGGCCAGGACCACCCTCGCCGAGACCCTGGCCGCACTGCGTGGCCTCGGCGTGCCGCTCGACTGGCGTGCCCTGCTGCCGTACGCGCGTCTGACGGAGCGGGCCGCGGCGCTCGATTTCGACCAACTGGAGGGCATCGACGACTCGGTGGAGGTCAGGGAACGTGCGCTGCTGCTGACCGTCCCCCTGGAGCCCGCGCTGCTCGCGCTGCGGCGCCTGGCCCAGGAGAACGGGTCGGCCCGTCGGCACGCCGGCGCCTGACCGGGGTCCGGCTCCCGCCCCCCACGCCCTGCCCGTCCGCCCGGGGGCCACCGGCCGCCGTACCCGTTCAAGGCACCCGGACCCGGACCGTACGACCGCTGTCCGCGCCGCCGGGCCAGGTTGAGGCAACGTCCCCGAGGGATCATTCTGGACCATATGGAAGAAATCGCCGCCGCGGCGATCGTCGACGCCCGGGGCACGGTGACGGGATGGACCGAGGGTGCCCGGCGGCTGACGGGATACGCGGCCGAGGAGGTCGTGGGTCGCGCGGCGCAGGAACTGCTCGCCGAGGACGTGTCCCCGCCCGTGCTGACCGCGCTCACCGGCACCGTCGTCCTGCGGCACCAGGACGGTGGTTCCTTCCCCCTGCGCGTCAGCGCGTATCCCGTGCTCGACGTGGACGGCGAGCCGCAGGGCTTCGTGGTGACCACCACGCCCGAGGCGGCGGAGTCGCTGGTGGTGGCCCTGGCGTTTCAGCAGGCACCGGTCGCGATGTCCGTGTACGACACACAGTTGCGCTATCTGCGCGCGAACGACAGGGCCGCCGAGATCCTGGAGGCGGAGACAGACACGCTGGCGGGACAGCGCTTCGCCGACACCTTGTCCGAGGACGACGAGTCCGGCTGGCGCTTTTATCGCTCACTGCGCCAGGTCACCGAGACCGGGCGCCCCGTGCACTACGAGAACCACACCCGTCCCTCGCCGCAGCACCGGGAACATGCCTGGACCATCGACATGTGGCCGGTGCGCAACGACTCCGGCGAGGTGACTGCGGTCGCCATAGCGGCCGTCGACGAGACGGAACAGTACGCGGCCCGCCGACGCCTGATGCTGCTGAACGAGGCCGCGGCCGCCATCGGCACCACGCTGGACGTGCCGCGCACCGCCGAAGAACTGCTGGAGGTGGTCGTTCCGCGGTTCGCCGACTTCGCCAGCGTGGATCTGCTGGGCTGGGTCCTCGGCCAGGACGAACGGGGAGCAGAACGTGACGAACCGGTCATGCGCCGGATCGCCCACCGGTCCGTCACCGAGGGGACACCCGAGGCCGCGGTCAGGCTGGGAGGCGACGACGTCTATCTGCCGTACTCGCCTCCCGCACGTGCGCTGCGCGAGTGCCGGGCGGTGCTCCGCAGGGCGGGCGAAGCCGACTTCGACCGCTGGGTACAGGAGCGCAACGCACGGGACGTCGGCGACCCCGCGGCCCGAAAAGGCGCGCACTCCCTGGTGGCCGTCCCGCTCATGGCCCGCGACACGATTCTGGGCGTCGCGGTGTTCGTGCGCATCCGCACCCCTGACCCCTACGCGGCCGACGACACCGTATTCGCCGAGGAACTGGTCAGCCGGGCGGCCGTCTGTATCGACAACGCCCGCCGCTTCGCCCGCGAGCGGTCGACCGCGCTGGCCCTGCAGCACAGCCTGCTCCCGCGCGCCCTGCCCGGACCGGTCGCTCTCGAAGTGGCCCACCGCTATGTCCCGTCCGGGTCGACGGCCGGTTTCGGCGGGGACTGGTTCGATGTGATCCAGCTGGCCGGCAGCCGGGTCGCCCTGGTCGTCGGCGATGTGGTCGGCCACGGCATCCGCTCCACGGCGACGATGGGCCGCCTGCGCACCGCCGTCCGCACCCTCGCCGATGTCGACCTCGCGCCCGACGAACTCCTCACCCATCTCGACGACCTGGTCTCCCACCTCGCCTCGGAGGGAGCCGGTGACGAGGTCGCCGAACTCGGCGCCACCTGCCTGTACGCCGTCTACGATCCCGTCTCGCGCCGCCTGGACCTCGCCGCCGCGGGACACCCCGCCCCGGCCGTCCTGCTGCCCGACGGCAGCGCACGGCTCGTCACCATGTCGGCCGGCCCGCCCCTGGGCGTCGGCGGCCTGCCCTTCGAGTCCATGAAGCTGGAACTGCCGGAGGGTTCGCTGATCGCCCTCTACACCAACGGGCTGATCACGGGCCACAGGCGCGATCTGGACTGCGGCACCACCGCACTGTGCCATGCGTTGGAGGTGCCGCAGGACTCCCTCGACGCCCTGTGCGACGCGGTGCTGAAGGCGGTGCTCCCCGAGGAGCCCGGCGACGACGTGGCGCTGCTGCTGGCCCGGACCCGGGCCCTGGGTGCCGACCGGGTGGCCACCTGGGACGTCCCCATGGAACCGGCGTATGTGGCCACCGCCCGGCAGCACGCCGTCGACCGGCTGGCCGAATGGGGCCTGGAGGAGACCGCGTTCGTCACGGAGCTGGTGGTCAGCGAGCTGGTGACCAACGCGATCCGGTACGGCGGACCGCCCATCCGACTCCGGCTGATCCGCGACCGCTCGCTGATCTGCGAGGTCTCCGACGGCAGTTCCACCTCGCCGCATCTGCGCCGGGCACACGCCTTCGACGAGGGCGGCCGGGGTCTGCTGCTGGTCGCCCAGCTCACCCAGCGCTGGGGCAGCCGGCAGACCGACCGGGGCAAGACGATCTGGGCCGAACAGCCCCTTCCCGACTGAGTCACCGTGACACACGGACGGGCCGCACGGCGAGAGCGCCGCACGGCCCGCCAGTGCCGGGACTCACTTCCCGGTGGGCTCCAGCACGAAGAGGGGGATCTCCCGGTCCGTCTTCTTCTGGTAGTCGGCGTACGGCGGGTAGGCGGCCACCGCCCGTTCCCACCACTGCGCCTTCTCCTCGCCCGTGACCTCACGGGCCGTCATCTCCCGGCGCACCGGCCCGTCCTGGAGCTCCACCGTGGGATGCTCCGTCACGTTGTAGTACCAGACGGGGTGCTTGGGCGCGCCCCCCAACGAGGCCACCGCGGCGTACCGGCCGTCGTGTTCCACGCGCATCAGCGGAGTCTTGCGGATCTTGCCGCTCTTGGCCCCGAGGGTCGTGAGGATGATCACCGGCATCCCCGTGTCCTGGAGCGTGGCGCCCTCGGTGCCGCCGGAACGCTCGTACAGATCCACCTGTTCGCGCACCCACTGCGTCGGGCTGGGTTCGTACTCGCCCTCAAGAGGCATGTCATCCGTCCCATCGTCGCGTACGACTGTTGTCGCGTCCGCCGCGCGGCGGACCCACGGTCCGGCCGCGCGAACGCGCGCTCCATGATTCAACACCAGCCGCGCCCCGGTTTCATCCTCACCACGCCTCCGGCGCGGAGCCCGGTGCGCCGCCGCCTCACGCGGGACCGGTCAGCACCCGCACCGCCAGCGCGGCAATCACCGCGCTGGAGACGAGCGCCGTCACCAGGCGCCCGCGCCGCCCGGTCAGCCCCCGGCCGAGCAGCGCACCGCCCCCGGCCAGCACCAGCTGCCAGCTCGCGGACGCGGCGAACGCCGCGAGGACGAACAGCCCCTGCTCCAGTGGCCGTACGGAGTCCGTGGCGTGGCCCCCCAGCACCAGCGCGGCGAAGTAGATCACCGTGGTCGGGTTCAGCAGGGTGACGCCGAGCAGTCCCAGATACGCCCGCCCGGGTCCAGCCGGTGCCGCGCGCTCCGGGGCGGCCCGCCCCTCGGAGCGATACCGGCGCAGCGCGCCGACGGCGCCGCGCACGGCGAGGGCGGCCAGCACCAGCGCGGACACCCAGCGCAGGGGGACCAGTACCGGTTGCAGGGCGGCGGCGAGGGCGGTGCCGCCGATGGTCGCCGCCAGGGCGTAGATCCCGTCCGCGGTGGCGACGCCGAGTGCGGCGCACACACCGGTGCGCAGGGACGTACGGGCGGAGAGGGAGAGCAGATAGGCCGAGACCGCTCCGACGGGTACGGCGATGCCGTATCCCGCGACCAGTCCCGCCACCAGCGCGGCGGTCACGACCGGCGCGGCGAGGGCCTCCGGGGACGGCCGGACTGCTGTCGGCCCCGGCCCGAACACGCGGGGGCGAAGAGCGGCGGCAGCACGGTGTCGAGGGTGAACATGCGCCGATCTTTCAGGAGCGGCGGATGCGCGGGCAAGCGAATTACGATGGTCGGTGCGGGGACGCGCGACACGCTCCCGCAGGGTGCGGCGGCGCGGCGTCCCGTCGGCGGCGGCCCGTCGGCCGGACACGACCGGCCGTTTTCGGCCGTCGGTCGGCGACAGGCTTCGGCCACATACGGCATCCGGCGGATCTGGCCGAACTTCGGGTGGCCCTGTAGATGCCTCGGGCATCTAATTGATGATGATCGGCAAGAGAGATTCTTCGCCTGCGAGGTCATACATTGCGAGGTCATACATGACGAAACCCGCTGTGGCCCAGTCAGAACCCGTCGCCTTCCCTCAGGACCGCACCTGCCCCTACCACCCGCCCGCCGCCTACGACCCCCTGCGCAGCGAGCGGCCCCTGACCCGCGTCACGCTCTACGACGGACGCGACGTCTGGGTGGTCACCGGCCACGCCACGGCCCGGGAGCTCCTCGCGGACCCACGCCTGTCCTCCAACCGGAACCGGGACACGTTCCCGGCGACCAACGCACGCTTCGCCGCCGTCCGCGACCGCAAGGTCACCCTGCTCGGCATGGACGATCCCCAGCACCGCACCCAGCGCCGCATGCTGGTTCCGAACTTCACGCTCAAGCGGGTCAACGGTCTGCGCCCGCGCATCCAGGAGACCATCGACGGGCTGCTGGACGCCGTGGAGGCGGCCGGACCGCCGGCCGAGCTGGTGAGCGCCTTCGCGCTGCCCCTGCCGTCGATGGTGATCTGTGCGCTGCTCGGCGTCCCGTACGCCGACCATGAGTTCTTCGAGGAGCAGTCCCGCAAGCTGCTGCGCGGCCCCACCCCGGCCGACACCCAGGACGCCCGCGACCGCATGGACGCCTACCTCGGTGACCTGATCGACGCCAAGCGCGAGCAGCCGGGGGACGGACTGCTCGACGAGCTGATCCAGGAACAGCTGCGCGAGGGAGCGCTGGACCGGGCCGAGCTGGTCTCGCTGGCCACGCTGCTGCTGATCGCCGGGCACGAGACGACCGCGAACATGATCTCCCTCGGCACGTTCACCCTGCTCCGGCACCCCGAGCAACTCGCCGAGCTGCGGGGCGACCCGGGCCTCATGTCCGCCGCGGTCGAGGAGCTGCTGCGCTTCCTGTCCATCGCCGACGGGCTGGTGCGGGTGGCCACCGAGGACATCGAGATCGCCGGGTGCACCATTCGCGCTGACGAGGGTGTGCTGTTCTCCACGTCCGTCATCAACCGGGACACCGCCGCCTTCCCCGAGCCGGATCTGCTGGACTGGCACCGCTCCAGCCACCACCATGTCGCCTTCGGGTTCGGTATCCACCAGTGCCTCGGCCAGAACCTCGCGCGGGCCGAGCTGGAGCTCGCCCTGCGCACCCTGTTCGACCGGCTCCCCGGGCTGCGGCTCGCCGCCCCGCCGGAGGAGATCCCCTTCAAACCGGGCGACACGATCCAGGGGATGCTGGAACTCCCCGTGACCTGGTAAGAGGCTGTCGACCATGACCGATGACATCTCCATCTCCATCGACATCGACAGGGACGTCTGTATCGGCGCGGGCCAGTGCGCACTGACCGCGCCGGGCGTCTTCACCCAGGACGACGACGGCTACAGCGAGGTCCTGCCCGGCAAGGAGGACGGTGGCGGCGACCCGCTGGTGCGGGAGGCGGCACGCGCCTGTCCCGTGAGCGCCATCACCATCAGCGAGAAAGGAGCCGAGGCTTCCCGGGCGAGCTGACACCGCCGCGGCTCCGAATCGAGTACATCGAGTACATCGGGGGACGTCCCCCGAGCCGTGCTCGACGGCCACCGTCGGCCCATGCGGGCCCCACCGCGCCCCAGCGGCGGTCCGCCTCGTCCGGCGGTGGCACCCGGTCTGCCGGAAGCGCTACCGGTAGGCCGCCAGCAGCAGCCCCGCGGCCCGGCCCGCCTGATCGGCGGGCTCCGTGGAGGCCTCCGTGCCCGCGGTCACGATGGCGCCCTCGGCCAGCAGGAACAGCTGGTCGCCGAGAGGGGCGGGCAGCCCGGCGGCGGACACCAGACCGGTCAGATACGCCCTGAAGGCCTGCTTGTGGGCGCGTACGAGAGCCAGTACCCGGGGCGATGTCGCGCCCAGTTCGCCGTACGAGTTGATCCAGGCGCAGCCGCGGAACCCGGGCTCGGCGAACCACTCCCGCAGCCAGGCGAACACGGCCAGAATGCGCTCCACGGGGTCCGTGTGCCGGTCCACGTGCTCCGTCAGCCGCTGCCGCCAGCGCACGTCACGCCGCTCCAGATAGGCCTCGACCAGCTGCTCCTTGGCGGGGAAGAGCTGGTACAGCCGCTTGAGCGACACACCTGAGGTACCGCGGATGTCGTCCATCCCGACGCTCTGTATGCCACGGCCGTAGAACAGCGTCTCCGCGGCGTCCAGCGCCCGGTCGCGGGCGACTTCGCTGTCCATGTACGAACTCCTTCAGGGGTCCCCGACCGAGAGAACCAGCGTTCTCTACGGTAGCAGCGCCTCGACGGGCCACGTTGTGCCGGGTGTGCCGCCTAGAGTGCAGGCGTGAACCAGGACGTCTCGAAGCCCTTCCTGTACGTCGTCGTCTGCGCCGCGGGCATCGCCCAGGACGTCGGCAGGCTGATCGCGGCCGCGCAGGAGGACGGCTGGGAGGTGGGCGTCATCGCCACCCCGCTCGCCCTACGCTTCTTCGACACCGACGACGTCGAGGCGCGGACGGGCCGCCCGATCCGGTCCGCCTGGCGCGCCCCCGGCGACCCCCGGCCGTTTCCGGACCCGGACGCCGTCGTCGTGGCCCCGGCCACCTTCAACACCGTCAACAAGTGGGCCGCCGGGATGTCCGACACCCTCGCGCTGGGCACTTTGTGCGAGGCGTACGGGCTCGGTGTGCCGATCGCCGTCCTGCCCTGTGTGAGCGAGGCGCTGGCCGTCCATCCCGCCTACCGCGCCAGCCTCGAACGGCTGGGCGGCATGGGGGTCCGGTTCGGGGACCCGTATGCCGGAGAGACGGACAAAGGCGGCGGACGTCCCGAGTTCCGCTGGGAGCGGGCCCTGGACCTGCTCCCACCACGCTGACAGCGGAGGCCGCGGCGGCGCTCTACTGTCGTTGCATGACCGGAGACCGCATCGTGCCGGCCGTGCGCGACCACGGAGGCGAGGGGTCGCCCCTGCTGCTCCTGCACGGTGCCGGACGCACACTCGCCGACTGGGCCGCCGTCGCACCCCTGCTGGTGCCGCACCACCGGGTGCTGGCCATGGATCTACGCGGCCACGGTCACTCGCCCTCCGGCCCGTGGCGCCTGCCCGAGGTGCTCGCGGACATCGAGGAGGTCCTCGCGGTCCACGGGATCCCCGACGCCCTGCCCGTGGGGCACTCCCTCGGCGGCATGCTCGCCGTGCGGTACGCACTGGAGCACCCGGACGTCACCCCCGGCGCGGTGAACCTCGACGGGTTCGGCTGGGGGCGCCCGGACCAGTATGCGGGTCTCGACCCGGATCACGTCGCACAACGGCTCGTCCAGCTCCGGGAGTTGGGCGTCGTCGCCCCGAGGGAACTGCCCGCGCACGGGCTCAGGGACCTGCTCGCCGAGGAGCGCGTGATCTCCGAACAGCTGGGCATCCCCTATGAGCTGCTCGAGGCTGGTGTGCTGCGCTCCGTGCGGGAGCGGGACGACGGGATCCTGGAACTGCGTCCGGGCCGGAAGGAGATGCTGCAGATGTGCGCGGTGATCGACTCCCTCGACCTCTTCGCCCTCTTCCGCAGGATGACCGCGCCGCTACTGCTCGGCCGCGCCCGGCGGCAGGTGCCCCGCGTGCCGGACCTGGACTGGTTCGACCACATGATGGCCGCCTACGCCAAAGGGCTCGCCCGGGACCTCGCCGCGCTGGCGAAGGAGCGGCCGAACGTGACGATCGCCCTTGTCGACGCCACCCACGCCATGCTGCTGGAGAACCCCAGGGCGGTCGCCGAGGAGATCCTCGCCTTCGCCTCCTGAGGGCCGTTGCTCAGTGCGGAGCGGTGAAATTCCGGGAGAGCGAACCGGACAACCCGGTATTTCCAACGCCGATTCCCGCTCTATTGACTTTCTGTCAACTCACGTGCGGCGCACAGGAATACAAAAGTGAGGGGCTGTCTTGTTCGTGCTCGGCGACCTGTGCAAAAGTGTCACTGTCGGCGCGCGGACCATTCCCTTTACCGCGGCGCGGCCGACGTTGCCGCGCACTGCCCGCTTCATCGGAGCTGCCTCGGGCGGGTGTTCGGTATGCCGAATAATCCCCAGGGCACTTCCCATGCGCGATCGGTCGGGTGGTGCCTCCATTGGTATGTACTAAAGAACTTCCGTGCGGGCTTTGGAGGAACGTGGACGTGCAAGGCGGGGCCCAGCGGAATTCTCCGGACTCCCTCCCCTCGTACGACGCCACGGACGAACAGCTCGCCGCCGAGCTGAAGAAGTCCGCCGGCAAGAGGCCTGTACACCATCCGGTCGGCGAACTGCTCGGCCGCCACTGGGAGGCCGCCTTCTCCTACGCCCGGTTGTGCACGGACGGGGCCCACCCCGCCGGAATGCTCACCACGGCGGCATTCACCCGGCTCTTCGAGGATTCCGCCCGGCAGGGCGGACCCACGGCCGCGTGGCGCCCCCACCTGCTCGTCACCATCCGGCGTCTCGCGGGGGAATGGCTCACCGACCACCGGCACGCCCTGCTGCACCCCGACCTCCGCTCCGACCCCGCGAGCGGCGAGCGTGCCGCGGCGCGGCTGCTGCCCCCCGAGACCCGTCGACTGGTGTCCCGTGCCTTCCAGCGGCTCCCCGAGCCCGCCCGCTGTCTGCTGTGGCACACCGAGGTCGAGCGCGAGGAAATCGCCGTTCCCGCAGCCCTGTTGGGCCTCGGGACGGCCGACGCCGCGGTTCGGCTGGACCGGGCGCGCGAGCAGTTGCGTGAGGGGTGTCTGGACGCTCACCGCGAGTCCGCCCCCGACGAGGAGTGCCGTCGCTATGCGGGCCTGCTGGACGCCTCCCTGCGCCGGGGGGACGGCGTCCTCGATCCGGATCTGCGCCGTCATGTCGACGGCTGCATCCACTGCCGCCACGCCGCCGAACAGTTGGAGGGCTTCCACCGGCGCCTTCCGCTGCTTCTCGCGGAGGGCGTGCTCGGCTGGGGCGCGGGGGCCTACCTGGAGACGAAGAACGAGCCCGGCGTGGGGGGCACGGCACCGGCGCCGCCCGTGATGCCCCTCGTCGGCGGGGAGCCGCTGGTCGGCGGGGAGCCGCTGGTCGACCCGGCCGACGTACGCCCGCGGGCCACCGCCGCCGACCGCACGGCCCCCGCCGGCCGGGCCGACCCCGGCGATCAGGGCGCCCCCGCGACGGACACCCCCGGGCGCCACGTCCCCACGCCGGCCGCCGCAGGCCGGCACTCCGCCATCGGGCGCAAGGCCCCGCGCTCGCCGCGTCGGCGGCAACTCACCCTCGCCGTGGCCACGGTGAGCGCGCTCGTCCTCATACCGCTGGCCGTGTGGTCCGGCGCCAGGCCGGGCGGGGGCGCCGCGACCGGCAAGGGCACGCCGTCCGGTGAACCCAGCCCGGGTGGCACGAGCGGCTCCGGATCGCCCTCCTTGATCGGCGCCGCCGCCGACGTGCCCACTGGCGCCTTCGAGGGCCGGCTGCGCAACGAGGACAGCGGTCTGTGCATCGGCCTCGACCAGGACAAGGCGGTCGTCGGCGCCGAGGCCGTGCTCCTGTCCTGCGCGTCCTCCGCGACCCAGCAGTGGGCGTACGAGACCGACGGACTGCTGCACAGCGTCGCCGCGCCGGATCTGTGCCTCGACTCCCACCTCGGCTACTCGGTCCAACTCGTCGTCTGCGCGGGCGCCACGGGGTCCGCGGCGAAGAACGTCCGCTACGACTTCACCCTCCAGGGCGCGCTCGTACCGCGCTTCGACCAGGACCTCGCCCTGACCCCCGCCTCCTCCGCCCAGGACGCATCGCTCGTACTCAAGCCGCGGGCCGGGGACGACACCCAGCGCTGGCACGCGGACACCTCGAACACGCTGCGGATGCAGACGGCCGACTGGGGCGCCGTGACCTCACCGGCGCCCACGGAGACGCACGGCGCCGTGCCGTCCCGTGCGGCGGCCCCGGCGAGCGCCAGCACACCGACGCGGGCCGCCGTCCCGAGCGCGAGCGCATCGGCCACGGACCGGCCCTTCTCCGGGAGCGGGGGCGGCTGCTCCGGCCCGTACTGCTCGCCGGACGGCGGGGGCGGACACGGCGGCTGGGGCGGGCACCACGGCTGGGGCGGCAACCATGGCTGGGATCCGTCCGGGGACCGCGACGGCCACTGACCGGGACCGGCCGCCGCCTCACTGCACCAGACTCAGCTCGGCCCAGATCACCTTGCCCTCGGTGGTGTGGCGGCTGCCCCAGCGCTGGGCGAGCTGGGCCACCAGCAGCAGACCGCGACCGCCCTCGTCGTACGTCCGGGCCCGGCGCAGATGCGGGGCGGTGAGGCTGCCGTCGGAGACCTCGCAGATCAGCGTGGCTGCGTCATGGATCAGCCGCAGCCGGATCGGACGCCCGCCGTGGCGGATGGCGTTGGTCACCAGCTCGCTGACCACCAGCTCGGTGGTGAACGCGGCCTCGCTCATCCGCCATACCTCCAGCCTCCCCACGACCTGCTTGCGGACCGTCGCGACCAGTGCCGGATCGGAGGGGATCTCCCAGGTCTGGACCTGGGCGGCGGGCAGTCCGTGGGTGCGGGCGAGCAGCAGGGCCACATCGTCCGGGACACCGCCCGCGGGCAGCAGGGTGTGCAGGACCCGGTCGCAGGTGTCGTCCAGCGAGCCCTGGCCGGTCGAGGAGCCGGCGAGGACCGAGCACAGCAGCCGGTGGTTCGTGTCGATGTCCCGCTCACGGCTCTCGATCAGCCCGTCGGTGTACAGACCGAGCACCGTGCCCTCGGGCAGATCGACCTCGGTCGATTCGAAGGGCAGCCCGCCGAGTCCCAGCGGCGGCCCGCCCGGCAGCTCGATCTGCCGGGCCGCCTGACCCGGCGGCACCATCACCGGGGCGGGATGGCCCGCCCGCGCGAGCGTGCACCGACGCGAGACCGGGTCGTAGACCGCGTACAGACAGGTGGCCCCCACCTCACCGCTCGGGCCCTCCAGCCCCGCCTCCTGGGACATGCGTATGACGAGATCGTCGAGATGGGTGAGCAACTCCTCCGGCGCCAGATCGATGTCCGCGAGCGTCCGCACGGCGGTGCGCAGCCGCCCCATGGTGGCGGAGGCCTGGACACCGCGCCCGACCACGTCACCGACCACCATGGCGATCCGCATCCCGGACAGCGGGATCACGTCGAACCAGTCGCCGCCCACCCCCGCGCGGGCCGCGGGCAGATAGCGGGAGGCCGCCTCCAGTGCGGCGGTACGCGGCAGCCTTCGAGGCAGCAGACTGCGCTGGAGCGCGAGTGCCGTCTCGCGCTCGCGCTCGAACCGCCGGGCGTTGTCGATGCAGACGGCGGCCCGCGCCGTGATCTCCTCGGCGATCAGCACGTCGTCCGGAGTGAAGGGGTCCGACCGCCGGAACCGTCGCAGCACGGCCACCCCGAACGTCCCGCCACGGGCCTGGATGGGGACCGACATCGTGGAGTGCACACCGAGTTCACGGGCGCGCCTGCCGCGGTCCCGGTCCCATTCGAGCCACTCGGTGAGCGTCGTGGCGAGGTTGGTGGCCACCATCGTCCGGCCGGCCACCAGCGAGGACGCCTGCGGAGAGGAGGCGGGGTACCGGCCGACGCCGCCGGGCTCGATCAGCGCCTCCGGGCAGCCGGGAGTGACCGACTGGTGGGCGGCGCGGCACAGCGTGACCGGCGCGGTGAGCGAGGAGGGCCCGGGCCGGGACTCGTCGCCCGGCGGCGCCAGCAGATCGACGCTGACGAAGTCGGCGAGTGCGGGCACGCACACATCGGCCAGCTCCTGTGCCGTGCGGGCCACGTCGAGGGTGGTCCCGACGCGGACGCTGGCCTCGTTGACCAACTGCAGCCGCTCCCGCGCCAGATACTGTTCGGTGAAGTCGTGCGCGGTGACGCACACCCCGCGCACCCGGCCGCGGTCGTCGACCAGCGGGGCGAACCGGGAGAGCCAGGCGTGCGACAGGCTCTCGCCACCGCTGCGCCGGTGCGTCTGCACATCCCGTCTCCGGCCGGTCTCCAGGACCTCGCGGGCCTCGCTCTCCAGGTCCTCGCTCTCGGGCCTGCCGCTGATCTCCGCCAGCCGCAGACCGCGGATCCGCTCCCGTGGGAGTCCGACCAGGTCCGCCATCGCCTCGTTGCAGGCGTACAGCCGCAGGTTCTCGTCGAAGACGGCGAGGGCGCAGGGCGAGCAGGTCAGCGCCGTCCGTAGCAGCCGGTCGTCCTCCAGCAGGCGGTTCAGGTCGCCGAGAGGGGCGACGACCAGCCATGCGCCGCCGTGCTCCTGCGGACGGTGATGGGCCAGCAGCCACAACGGCAGGGTGCCGCCGTCGCGGTGACGCAGCCGCACCGTGCCGCTCCAGCGGGTACCGTCCGGCTCGGCTCGCGGTACCGGGCTGTCCGGGACGAGCAACTCCGTGGCGGGGCGGCCCTCGGCCTCCCCGGGCGCATACCCCAGCAGTCGGCGTGCGTCCTCGTTCCAGTGCACCAGAATGCCGTTGTCGTCGATGACGGCCCGAGCCGTGGCGGCTTCGCCTGGGGGATGGACCGGGCTCATCGCCACTCCCTTGCGCGCACTCTCGGTGAACAAGTGCATCGCTCGTGTTCCAGCCTAGTCCGTGGCCGGAATACATACCCCCGAAAGCCGACTGGCCGGGAGACCGGCAGCGCGTCGATCGTCTCGCCGATCCGCCGGCAGGATCGGGTCCCCACCCGTACGGCGGGCCCCTCACCCGCTTCCGGTACCTCTCTCACCCTCTTCCCACCTGCGGGTATTTACCGCCGAGTACCCGAGAGGTACCGTGTGGGGCATGCCAGCCCTCAACGTGGAGTTCAGTGATCGGGAGCTAGAGGACCTGCGACGGATCGCCAAGGAGCGCGGTACGTCGATGAAGGCCCTGGTGCGTGAGGCAGCCGCGGCCGACATCGCGCGGCACCGGGCCCTGCAAGAGGGTGCCGAGGCGTTCCGCCGGTTCTTCGAGGGGCACGCGGACGAGTTCGCGGCGGCCTTCCCCGAGGACGAGCCGGGCACGAAGGGTGAGGGGCAGGGCGCCTGACCTATGGCCTCCGTCCTCCATATCGATGTGCCGTGGCTGCTGCAGCGCCATGAAGAGGTCCTTCCCGACCAGCCCGTCATCAACGACTTCTCCGCGCTGGTCGCCGCGGTCGCCCGCCACCGGGTGGACCCGCCCCGTCTCGGTGTGGATTCCGATCCGGCCTGGCGCGCCGCCGCCCTGCTGCACACGCTGACGCTGCTCAAGCCGCTGCCGTCGGCGAACGCGCGCTTCGCCTGTGCCACGGCGGTCGCGTACATGTTGGTCAGCGGTGTCGGCATCGACCCGCCGTACGGCGCCCTGGTCGACCTCGCGCGCGATCTCATCTCCGGCAAGACCGATGTCTACGGCGCGGCGGACCGGCTGCGGTCCTGGCAGATCTGACCTATGGCCTTCCCGCAGGAAAGCCGTCAGCCGTGCCCCGGGGAATGCCGGTGCGCGGGCGCCGGGAATGCCCGTGCGCTCGGGGTGGGGAATGCTCGTACTCGACGGCGTGGGCAATGCCCGTACTCGAAGCCGTGGGCATTGCCGACAGGCGCGGTACGGGGATTTACGGCACTCGGAGCGGGGGCACCGGCGGTGCGCGGAGCGCGGGTGCGTCGAAAGCCGCTGCGAACGCGCCGAGTTGCCGAGACGCCCGCCCTGCCTTTTCCCTGATACCGATGTTGTTCAAGCGCCTTGTTGGCCCTGAGTGACCTGTGCGAAGGTGACCTTCGCGCGCAGGGGCCACGGCCGCTCGGAATCGCCGCTCTCCGTTCAGGGCCGTCGGCGAGCTCACAAAGCTCATCGTCCGGCGGCCGTCGTGCGGCTTTCCCCGCGCCGTGCTTCCCGGCGCCCCCGCCGCGATGGTCCCCACACGCCAGGGCCCTTTCGGCGACCGAACCGCGTGCGCCGCCATGTGCCTTGGAAGGAACCGCTCAGTGCACACCCCCCACCCCCCGCGTCCGTCGTATTCTCCTCGCCCCGGCCTGGCCCTCGGGGAATCCGACGAGGTCCTGGCCTCCCGGCTCAGGGGCCGGCCCGTGGGCGAGGTCACCGAGCCCGTCGCGCTGCTGATGGCGCGGCACTGGCAGCCCGCGCACGAGTACGCGGTCATCTGCCTCGCCTCCGCGGCGGACATCGCCTCGATGGTCACCGCCACCGCATTTCACCGGATCCTCGGCCAGCTCATGCGCTCCGCGTCCGCGGGCGCGCTGCGCCCCCGGTTTCTGGTGGCGGTACGGGACACGGTCGGGGAATGGGCCGCCGACGAACGGATATCGGGGGTTCTGCGCGAGCTGAGAAAGCCCGCGGGGGGCCGGGGCATGCGCGCCGCGAAGTCCCTGACCCCCGAGAACCGCGTCCTTGCCCAGCGGGCTTTCCAGGCGCTTCCCGAACTCGACCAGTGCCTGCTGTGGCACATCGAGGTCGAGGCCGAGGACGTGTCCGTCCCGGCGGCTCTGCTGGGCATGAACCCCGGAGCGGCGGCGGGGGCGCTGGAGCAGGCCCGTGAGCAGTTCCGGGCCGGCTGTGTACGGGCCCACCGGGAACTGGCACCGACCGACGCCTGCCGCTTCCACAACCGACTCCTCGATGTCCCTCTGCGCCGTGGCGGCGCGCTGCTGCCGGATGTGCAGCAGCACCTCTTCGAGTGCCCCTACTGCCGTTCCGCCGCGGAACAGCTGAGCCATTTCGAGGGCGGGCTCGGCGGACTGCTCGCCGAAGCGGTCCTCGGCTGGGGAGCACGGCGCTATCTCGACTCCCGGCCCGGCCGTACGCCGTCCAGAGCCGCCGCCCGGAGCGGGACGGGACTCGGCGGCAGACACGCGGGGGGCGGACGCCGCCGGTTGCTCTCCCGGATCCCCGCGCAGGGCCGCCGGTTCCTGACGGAGGAGCGGAACACCAGGGCACTGCTGACCGGAGTCGGCTTCACCGCCGCCGTCGTGCTCGCCTCGCTCCTGGTGGCCGGCATGTGGTCGGACGACGGTGGCGCCGACCCGGTCGCCTCCACCAGCGCGAGCGGCCGGACCGGGATGCTCTCGGCCGGCCCCGGCTCCGCGCCGCCGCCCGGCGCCGCCGGACAGTCCGTCGCCCCGCAGCGGACCCGGCTGCGCAGTGTCGCCGCCGGGCTCTGCCTGGACATCCGCGGCACGGTCCGGGCCGGCGCGGACACCCGGCTCGCGGCGTGCACGTCGGCGTGGACACAGCAGTGGTCGTACGAGGGCGACGGTCTGCTGCGCAGTGTCGCCGACCCGGGGCTCTGCCTCGACTCCCGCGCCACCGACGGGGTCGTGACGCTCGCCCGGTGCGTCGACGCGGGCGAGGCGGGCGAGGCGGGCGCCGACGACGTCCGCTACGACCTCACCGTGCGGGGCGAGTTGCTGCCGCGCAGGGCCGAGAACCTCGCCGTCGCACCCGCGAGCACCGACCCCGACACCGATGTCGTCGTCAAGGCCCGCGACGGCTCCGACACCCAGCGGTGGACGACCGACGGCCCGTCGGCGGCGCCCCGGTCGCTGTCCATCGCCGGGACGGACGAGCAGCCGACCACCCCGGTTCCGCGTGGTTCCGATCCCGCGCGGACCCTGTCTCCCCGCACGAGCGCGCTCTCGCCGACCCATCGGACGACGTACTGAACGCCCTCGGCGCCGACGGACACACCGCTCCACCCGGCGGGCCGTGGCCCCCCCCCCACGACCCGGCGCGTCGTCCTGAGGCACCGTCAGGAGACCACGTCCCGGGGCCCCTTCCCGGCCAGGAAGTCGGCGGCGTTCTGCACGGCCGCCAGGGCGATCCGTATCAGGGTCTCCCGGGTGACCCCGGCGACATGCGGGGACAGCACCACGTTCGGTGCCTTGAGCACCTTGAGGGCCGCGGTGGGCGGTTCGGGGTCGAAGACGTCGAGGCCCGCCCCGGCCAGCGCGCCCCGCTCCAGCGCGTCGGCGAGGGCGTCCTGGTCGATGAGGGCGCCTCGCGCCGTGTTGACCACGAACGCGGTCGGTTTCATCAGGGCCAGGCGGTCGGCGTCGAGCAGATGCCGGGTCTCCTCCGTGAGCGGCGCGTGCAGCGTCACATAGTCGGATGTGCGCAGCAGTTCGTCGAGCGGGACATGGCGCGCCCCGCCGAGCCGGGCCTCCGTCTCCGCGTCCACGCGCTGGGGACCCGCGTACAGGATCGTCATGTCGAAGGCGACCGCGCGCTGCGCGACCTCCAGGCCGATATGGCCGAGTCCGACGATGCCGAGGGTCTTGCCGGACAGCTCGGTGATGGACTGCTGCAGCCGCGGCAGCGCCCAGTCGGCGTCGACGAGGGCGGTGTGCGCCGGCACCAACCGCTTCGCCAGGGCGAGCATGAGCGCGAAGGTCTGCTCGGCCACGTTCTGCTTCTCCGCGCCGCTGGAGCCGATGTTGCACACGGGCACGTTCCGGGCGCGGGCCGCGTGCAGGTCGACGTAGTCGAAGCCGTGGCTCGCGCACTGGACGAGTTCCAACTCCGGTGCGGCGGTGATGTGTTCGGCCGTGACCGGGGCGAGGCCCGTGACGATGACGTGCGCCGCGCGCAACGCCGCCGGGTCCTCGTCGGTCCGCTCCACCACGGTGACGTTTGCCTCGCCGGGGAAGAAGGCGGAGAGCGTGGTGCCCGCCGTGCGCCCGCCGACGTGGGGCGAGATGACGGCCAGGACGTTCTTGAGGTCGGTCATGAGGTCTCCTCGATCAGATCGGCGGGGCCGAGGGTGCTGGGGCGGGCGTGCCCGGACAGGGCGAGCGTGAGGTCGAACTCGGCGAGCAGACAGCGGATGACGTGTTCGACGCCCGCCTGGCCGTCGAGCCCCAGTCCGTAGGCGTACGGCCGTCCCACGAGCACCGACCGCGCGCCCAGCGCGAGCGCCTTGAAGATGTCGTCGCCGGTGCGTATCCCGCTGTCGAACAGGACGGTGAGCCGGTCCCCGACCGCCTCCACCACCCGCGGCAGCGCGTCCGCCGCCGCCACGGAACCCGCCACCTGCCGGCCGCCGTGGTTGGAGACGACCACGCCGTCCATCCCCGCGTCGAGGGCCCGGCGGCCGTCGTCCGGGTGCAGGATGCCCTTCAGCACGATGGGCCCGTCCCAGTTCTCCCGTAGGAACGCCAGGTCCGGCCAGGTCTTGCCGGGGTCCGCGAACATGCCCACGAAGTGCAGCACGGCGGCGTTGGGGTCCTCGTGCACCGGCTTCGCCAGACCGGCCTGGAACGCCGGGTCGGTGAAGTAGTTGGCGGTGCCCACCCCGTGCAGGAACGGCAGATACGCCTGGTCCAGGTCCCGGGGCCGCCAGGCGAGCAGCGGTGTGTCGAGCGTGACGAACAGGGCCGTGAATCCGGCCGCCTTCGCCCGGGCCAGGAAACTGCGGGTGACCTCGCGGTCCTTGGCCCAGTACAGCTGGAACCAGCGCTCTCCGTCCCCCGACGCCTCGGCCACCTGCTCCATCGGCGTACTGGAGGCCGAGGACAGGATGTAGGGCACGCCCTGCGCGGCGGCGGCCCGAGCCGCCGCGGACTCCGCGTCGGGATGCATGATCGACAGCACGCCGACCGGGGCCAGGGCCAGCGGCGCCGGCAACGGCCGCCCCAGCACCTCGACGGACAGATCCCGTTCGTGCACGTCCCGCAGCATGCGCGGCACGATCCGGCGGCGCTCCAGCGCCGCCCGGTTGGCCCGTGCGGTGCTGCCGTCGCCCGCGCTGCCCGCCACATAGCCGACCGGTCCCGGCCCGAGCCGCTGCTCGGTCAGCTCCTCCAGCCGGGTCAGATCGGTGGGCAGCCGCGGCACGGCGCCCGTCATGCCGTTCAGATAGATCTCGTACTGGAAGTCCGCCCAGTGCCGTGTCATCCCGTGCGCTCCGCCTCTCGTCCCTGAGACCGCGTGGTGTGGCGACGATCCTTGCGATCCTGATAAGTCCCGTCCACCGTGGTGCGCACAACGGACGGCTGTCATCATCACCCTGTGATGAACCAGCCCCTGCCGTCCCGACGCCGTGTCCGGGACGAGATCCTCGCCGACCGGCGGGTCGTGGAGAGGGTCGTCGCCGCCGTCCACGCCCAGGTGCCGGTCTACGCCGCGCTGGACGACGGCAGACTGACAGAGGTACGGGCCATCGCCGCCTGGGGGGTGGACCGGCTGCTGCAGCTGTGGGCCACCGACGGCACGCTGGCCCCCGCCGACCTGCGCCGGTTCCGCGGTATCGCGGCGGCCCGCGCGGCCGACGGCCGGCCCGTGCAGGCGGTGCTGCGCGCCTACCGGGTGGCGGCGACCGTGCTGACCGACGAGGTCGCCGCCCGGACCGGGGACCTCACGCCGGCTGACGGCTTCGCGCTGGCCCGTGTGCTGCTCACGGCACTGGACACGCTGTCGGAGGTGGTGGCCACGGCCTACGCGGCCACCACCGAGGACCTCGCCGGGGACCGCGACCGGGCCCTGCGGCTGCTGCTCGACGATCTGATCGCGGGCCGGCACGCCTCGGCGGGAGCGCTCACGGACCGCTCGGCGCGGCTGGGTGTCCACCTCCCCGACCCCTACTGCCTGCTGGTGGCCGAGCCGACGACCGAGGGCGGCCCCGACATGTCGTACGAGGCCGCTGCGGGGCTGCTCGCCGCGCTCGGCGACGGCGGTATGTCACTGTCGACGGTCCGCGGCTCCCGGGCCGTGCTGCTGCTGCCCCAGGCGGCGGCCCGGCGGGCGCCGGCCGCCCTCGACGAGCGGGCCTGGCGGGCCTGCGCGATCACCGGGGAGGGCCTGGACCGGGTCGCTGTGGCCCACCGGCTCGCCGCCGACGCCCTCGACACGGCACCCGCCCACGCCCACCGTCCCGGACGTGTGCTCACGGACGCCGACGCCCATATCCTCGCCCTGCTCGCCGGACACCCGGCCGCCACCCCGGATCACATCGCCCATCTGGCCCTCGGCCCGCTGACCGAGCCGGACCAGCGCCATCTGCTCCAGGCCCTGACCGCGTACATCGAGGCGGGATCGGCTACAGCCGCCGCCCGCGCGCTCCATCTGCACCCGCAGTCGCTGCGCTACCGGCTGCGCCGGATCCACGCCCTGACCTCCCGCGATCCGCGCGACCCCTGGCAGCGCCTGACCCTGGACCTCGCCCGCACGATCAGGACCTGATCCGGTGTCATGAGCCGGGCCGCACCGCCGGCGGACCGCCCACGGCGAGAGCGCGGCCATGGATGCGCTCCCCGCGCGGCACCGGGGTTCGCGCCTCTGCGCCTACCCCGCCGGACCGCCGACCCGGGCCACGGCCCGGACCGGGGCGCCGTCCGAGCCGGGCAGGTGCAGCGGGAACAGGAAGACCTCCACCGAGCGGCCGGCGCGCTGGGCGGCGAGGACACGGTCGAGACCGGTGAGGTTCTCGGCGATCACGCCGGTCGCGCCGCACAGCACCCGATGGGCGGGCAGGTCCGGGTCGCCGGACGGGTCCACGCTCAGCGCGTCCACCCCGACGGTGCGGACGCTCGCGTTGACGATCGCCTGTGCCGACTCGGGCGTCAGCCAGGGGTGGTCCGCGTAGGCGTCGGTTCCCCAGTAGGCCGACCAGCCGGTCGCCAGCAGCAGGATCGCGCCCGGCTGGAGCCGCAGCAGACTGAGCGCGGGCGCGAGCAGCTCGGGCGTGATCGCCGTCCGGGCCGACAGGCCCCGGACGTCCGCCACCACGGCCGGGCCCGCGAACCGCTCCAGCGGCAGCGCGCCCAGCGCGGGCCACCCCGAGTTCACGTGGTACGGCGCGTCCACATGCGTCCCGGACTGCGAACCCATGTGCAGGCTCAGGACGTTCACGCCGTCCGTCGCCACCCGCAGCGCCCGTTCCACCTCGACCTGCGGGTCACCGGGATAGACGGGCATCCCGGTGACCACGGGCACCGACAGGTCGAGCCAGGTGTCCATCAGCCCCCCTCGACCACGAGTGCCGGAGCGCTCTCGTCCAAGGCGCCCGGCCCGGTGATCGGCGGGACCGGCGCCTCGACGGTACGGGCCAGTCGCGCGCCCTCGGGCCCGTACGCCGCCCGGGGCTCGGGGAAGAGCCGCAGCAGCGCCAGGTAGAGGATCGCGGCGACGGCCAGCGACAGCGGAAGGCTGATGTCGACGCCGTTCGCCAGGTCGCCCAGCGGGCCGACGAACTGGCCGGGGATGTCGGTGAACAGCACGCCGATCACCGCCGAGACCCACCAGGCGGTCATGCCCCGCCAGTTCCAGCCGTGCGTGAACCAGTAGCGGCCGCCGCGCTGGCGGCGGTTGAAGACTTGCAGCGCGTCCGGGTCGTACCAGCCGCGCCGGGTGTAGAAGCCGAGCATCATCACGACCATCCACGGAGTGGTACAGGTGATGATCATCGTGGCAAAAGTGGAGATCGACTGCACCAGGTTCAGCCCGAATCGGCCGATGAAGATGAACGCGATCGACAGCACGCCGACCACCAGCGTCGCCTGGACCCGGGACAGCCGGGGGAACACCGACGAGAAGTCCAGGCCGGTTCCGTACAGCGACGTCGTGCCCGTCGACATGCCGCCGATCAGCGCCAGCAGACACACGGGCAGGAAGAACCAGGTCGGTGAGATGGCGAGCAGACCGCCGACGAAGTCCGGAGCGGACGGGTCGACGTACTTCGGTGCCTGCTTGGCGATGATGCTCGCGGTCGCCAGACCGAAGACGAACGGCAGGAGGGTCGCGATCTGGGAGAGGAACGCGGCAGCGACCACCTTGCGGCGCGGTGTGTTCGCGGGGATGTAGCGCGACCAGTCGCCGAGGAACGCGCCGAACGACACCGGGTTCGACAGCACGATCAGCGCCGCGCCGATGAACGACGGCCAGAACAGCGCCTTGGTCCCGGGGTTGGCCGAGGCGGTGAAGACACCGGCGTACGAGGGGTCGAAGTCCCCGGCGAAGGCGATCGCCCCGAGCAGGAACAGCACGGTCGCCGAAGTCACCGCGATCTTGTTGACGAACAGCATGAACCGGAAGCCGTAGACGCACACCGCGAGCACGAGGCCCGCGAACAGCGCGTAGGCGACGACGTACGACAGATTCCCGCGCTCCAGGCCGAAGAGCCGGTGAGCGCCGCCGACCAGGGCGTCACCCGAACTCCACACGGAGATCGAGAAGAACGCGATGGCTGTGAGCAGGGAGAGGAACGAGCCGACCACCCGGCCGTGCACCCCGAGGTGGGCGGAGGAGGAGACCGCGTTGTTCGTGCCGTTGACCGGGCCGAACACCGCCATCGGGCACAGGATCAGCGCGCCCGCGACCACTCCGAGGAGCGTCGCCGCGAGTCCTTGCCAGAAGGAGAGGCCGAACAGGATCGGGAAGGCACCGAGGACGCAGGTGGAGAAGGTGTTGGCGCCGCCGAAGGCGACCCGGAACAGATCGAGCGGGGTCGCGGTGCGATCCGCGTCGGGGATGCGCTCGACGCCGTAGGTCTCCACCTCGGTGAGGGACGGGGGCGCGGCGGCGGAGGAGTCGGGGTTCTCGGGCAACGGGAGCTCCAGCGGGGGAAGGGCGGCGGAGCGCGTTCGTGGCGCGACGGGTCGGACGGCACCGGGCCGCCGCAGGGGTGCGCGGGGGAGACGGGGCCGTCCGCTGGTGGTCTGCAGACGGTACGGCGCCCCGTACGGCCCGCACCAGAGGATGCTTCATCCAGCTTTCGTGCTCCGGATGGATGGTTCTTCCATGGCTCCTCGGCCGGGGGAGAGGCGTCGTGTCCTCGGTCGGGGGAAGGGGGCCGGATCGCCGTCTGTCCGATCGGGGCAGACGATGAAAGGGACGAAAGAGCCGTCGCCGGTCCGTCCGCATCGCGTGGGGCCGTCGGTCCGGCAGGAATCGCCTTGACAAGGGGCCACTCAAGTTTTATTCAGGCAGGTAAGGAAACCAGGACAAAAACCGCAGCCCGGAGGGGTACCGGGACGACGAGGAGGGAGCGCCCCCATGGCACGTCCGGTCGGTATCGACCTCGGCACCACGAACTCGGTGGTCTCGGTCCTGGAGGGCGGCGAGCCCACCGTCATCACCAACACCGAGGGCGCCCGGACCACGCCGTCGGTCGTGGCCTTCGCCAAGAACGGCGAGGTGCTGGTCGGCGAGGTCGCCAAGCGGCAGGCGGTGACCAACGTCGAGCGCACCGCGCGCTCCGTCAAACGCCACGTGGGCGACCAGGCGTGGCGCTTCCCGGACAGCGGCACCGTCGACGGCAAGAAGTACACCGCACAGGAGATCTCCGCGCGTGTGCTGCAGAAGCTGAAGAGGGACGCGGAGGCCTACCTCGGCGAGGACGTCACCGACGCGGTGATCACCGTCCCCGCGTACTTCGACGACTCCCAGCGGCAGGCCACCAAGGAGGCCGGGGAGATCGCGGGCCTGAACGTCCTGCGGATCATCAACGAGCCGACGGCTGCCGCGCTGGCGTACGGACTCGACAAGGAGAACGACCAGACGGTCCTCGTCTTCGACCTCGGCGGCGGCACCTTCGACGTGTCGCTCCTGGAGATGGGCGAGGGAGTCATCGAGGTCAAGGCCACCAACGGCGACACCCGTCTCGGCGGCGACGACTGGGACCAGCGGGTCGTCGACCACCTGGTCAAGCAGTTCAAGAACGGGTACGGCATCGATCTGTCCCAGGACAAGATGGCGGTGCAGCGACTGCGCGAGGCCGCGGAGAAGGCCAAGATCGAGCTGTCGAGTTCGTCCGAGACGACCATCAACCTGCCCTATGTGACGGCCTCGTCGGAGGGCCCGCTTCACCTGGACGAGAAGCTGACCCGCGCCCAGTTCCAGCAGCTGACGGCCGACCTGCTGGACCGCTGCAAGGGCCCCTTCCACCAGGCGGTCAAGGATGCCGGGATCAAGGTGTCCGACGTCGACCATGTGATCCTCGTGGGCGGCTCGACCCGGATGCCCGCCGTGACGGACCTGGTCAGGGAGCTGACCGGCAAGGAGCCGCACAAGGGTGTGAACCCGGACGAGGTCGTGGCCGTCGGCGCCTCGCTCCAGGCCGGTGTCCTCAAGGGTGAGGTCAAGGACGTCCTGCTCCTGGACGTGACCCCGCTGTCCCTCGGTATCGAGACCAAG
>NZ_JBFAWW010000036.1:0-84827 GCF_040680495.1 Streptomyces sp. NPDC052036
GGGAGGCCTCCCTCTTCGAGGAGCACGACTTCCGGGACATCAAGATCTCCGTCAAGCACAACGACCCGGTCGTGATGATCGAGGCGTACCGCCAGCTCGCCGAGCAGTGCGACTACCCCCTCCACCTCGGTGTCACCGAGGCGGGCCCCGCGTTCCAGGGCACCATCAAGTCGGCCGTCGCCTTCGGCGCCCTGCTCTCCCAGGGCATCGGCGACACCATCCGCGTCTCCCTGTCCGCGCCCCCGGTCGAGGAGGTCAAGGTCGGCACCCAGATCCTGGAGTCGCTGAACCTGCGCCAGCGGGGCCTGGAGATCGTCTCCTGCCCGTCCTGCGGGCGCGCCCAGGTGGACGTCTACAAGCTGGCCGAGGAGGTCACGGCGGGCCTGACCGGCATGGAGGTCCCGCTGAGGGTGGCGGTCATGGGCTGTGTCGTGAACGGCCCGGGCGAGGCGCGGGAGGCCGACCTGGGTGTGGCGTCCGGCAACGGCAAGGGCCAGATCTTCGTCAAGGGCGAGGTCATCAAGACGGTCCCTGAGTCGAAGATCGTGGAGACCCTGATCGAGGAGGCCATGAAGCTGGCCGAGCAGATGGAGAAGGACGGCGTGGCCTCCGGCGAGCCGTCCGTCTCGGTCGCGGAGTGACACTTCCTCCCCGAGCTTTTCCTGAGTCCCGTCACCTGGGGGTGGCGGGACTCAGTCGTGCGTCCGCCCAGACGCACTTCCCGGGACTGCGCGGCTCCACGCCCCACCGCTCGGCCGGCGCCTCCACCAGCAGCAGCCCCCGCCCGGACTCGTCGGTCGCCGGGTCCCGCAGGGGTCGCGCCTCGGGCAGCCGCTTGCCGCGGGTGTCGGAGACCTCCAGCCGTACGCCGTCCGGCGCGGCGACGAGCCGCAGATGGAAGTCCCGCCCCGGCACATGACCGTGCCGCACGGCGTTGGCGGCCAGCTCGGCGGCGATCAGGGTGACGGTCTCGTTGAGGGTGCCGTCGTAGGGGTGACCCCATTCGTGGAGACGGTGGAAGACGAGACGCCGGGCGAGCCGGGCGCCCCGGGGAGTGGACGTGAACCGCATCTCGAACGTGTGTGCGGACGGGTTGCGCTTCGGCAGATGCCAGTCGGAGGGAGTCGCTGACTTCATGGGGCCAACGCTCGCGCACGCTGCGTAGCGTTGAACGGCGGCTGAGCCGGGACCGTGGCGCGTTGTACGTGGTCGGGACGCATCTGTACGCGAGGCGAGCCGTAACCGGTGCTGCGGTGAGAGCGGTGAGGGGTGTATGAGCGACGAGCAGGCCGTGGGGACGGGTGTGCCGCGCATCTTCGGGCGGCAGTTGAAGAGGCTGCGGACACGGGCGGGGTGGGGACGCGCGGAACTGGGGGCGCGTACGGGGTACTCGGAGTCGACGATCGCCTCGTTCGAGCAGGGGAGGCGGATTCCGTCGCGGCGCTTCATCGGGCAGGCGCATGAAGTGCTGGGTGCGCATGGGGTGTTGCTGGAGCTGGTCGAGGAGATGGAGAGGGTGCAGTATCCGCCGTTCTTCCAGGATGCGGCGAAGTTGGAGAAGGAGGCGGTCGCGTTGCATTTCTTCGCCGTGCCGACGGTCCCCGGTCTGTTGCAGACGGAGGAGTATGCGCGAGCGGTGTTCGCCATACGACGGCCTCCGTTGGACGAGTCGACGATCGAACAGCGCGTGGCGGCGCGACTGGCCCGGCAGGCGATCTTCGTGCGTAGGCCGATGTCCGTGATCAGCTTCGTGATCGAAGAGGCGGTTCTGCGGAAGCAGTTGGGTGGACCGGCGGTCATGCGAGGGCAGTTGGAGCAGATCCTGCTCATTGGTGAGCGACCCAACGTCGAGATCCAGGTCATGCCGGACAGTCGTGAGGAACATGCGGCACTTTCAGGTCGCTTCACCTTGATCGAGACAATCAACGAGCGCAGGATCGCCTACGTGGAGGCGTTCAAGAGCAGCCGCCTCTTCACTGACCGGTCCACCGTCAGGGAACCAACTGGACGAGCGGTACGGCGTTCTGCGCGCCCAGGCCCTGCCACCCCGTGAATCACTGGCCCACGCAGAGAAGTTGCCGGGGGAGAGATGAACGCCCAAGAAGCGTCCGAGCTCGTGTGGTTCAAGTCCGGCTACAGCGACGGTGAAGGCGGCGAATGCCTGGAGGTCGCCCCCTGCCCCACCGCCCTCCACATCCGTGACTCCAAACTCGCCCCCGAAACGGGCCCCACCCTCACCCTCCCGCCCACCGCCTGGAAGGCATTCATAGGGTTCGCCACCACGTGACGGTGCCCTTACCGGGCGCTACGGGGCGGCGCCCCCGCGGCACGCCAGGTACAGTGCGGAGATCAGCAGACCCCAGGGTGAGGCATCCCCACGTGTTGACGCAGACCACCACCCGGGTCCTCGAACCGAGTGACCTGGACGCCGCGCTCGCCGTCCTCGACCGCGAGCCGGTCCAGAACGCCTTCGTGACGTCCCGGGTGCAGGTCGCAGGCCTCGACCCGTGGCGTCTCGGCGGCGAGATGTGGGGCTGGTACGAGGACGGAATGCTCACGTCGTTGTGCTACGCGGGCGCCAACCTCGTGCCGATCTGCGCGACCCCGCGTGCGGTGCGTGCCTTCGCCGACCGTGCGCGGCGGGCCGGGCGCCGTTGCTCCTCCATCGTCGGACCCGCCGGGCCCACCGCCCAGCTGTGGCGGCTGCTGGAGCCCGGCTGGGGCCCGGCCCGTGAGGTCCGCGCCCATCAGCCGCTCATGCTCACCGACCGTATGCCCGCCGACATCGCCCCGGATCCGTACGTCCGCCGCGTCCGCAAGGACGAGATGGAGACGATCATGCCGGCGTGCGTGGCGATGTTCACCGAGGAGGTCGGCGTCTCCCCGATGGCGGGCGACGGCGGGCTGCTCTACCAGGCCCGGGTCGCGGAACTCGTCGGTGCGGGGCGTTCGTTCGCCCGGCTCGACGACCAGGGGCGGGTCATGTTCAAGGCGGAGATCGGCGCGGCCACCCCGAGGGCCTGCCAGATCCAGGGCGTGTGGGTCGCCCCCGAGTACCGAGGCCAGGGCCTCGCGGCGCCCGGCATGGCGGCGGTGCTGCGCTACGCGCTGCACGAGGTGGCGCCGGTGGCGAGCCTGTACGTCAACGACTTCAACACGGCGGCCCGGCGGACCTACCTCAGGGTCGGGTTCCAGGAGGTCGGCGCTTTCATGAGCATTCTGTTCTGAGAGCGGCCCGGCACCCCGGTAGGCTCCAGGCATGCCGCGTACCCCCGACGACGTAGTGATCGGCCCCCTGGACCTGTCCGAGCGCGTCGACGAGGCGCTCGCCGTACAGGCCATCGCGTTCGGGCTCGGCGCCGAGGAGGTCGCCGTGCGCCGCCAGATCGTGCTGCGGCACATCACCTACCCGGGTGCGCGTGCCCTCGGCGCCACCACCGCCGACGGACGGCTCGCCGGCTTCGTCTACGGCATGCCCAACGACCGTACCCACTGGTGGTCCACCGTCGTCGAGCCCTATCTTCGCGCCCAGGGGCACGACGACTGGCTCGACAGCTCCTTCGTGATCACCGAACTGCATGTCCACCCGGCCTACCAGAACCGGGGTGTCGGCCGCCGCCTGATCACCACCATCACCGACGTCGCCGCCCAGCCGCGCTCGATCCTCTCGGCGATCGACATGGACAGCCCGGCCCGCGGCCTGTACCACTCCCTGGGCTATGTGGACCTGGCACGACGGGTGGTCTTCCCCAGTGCGCCGAAGCCGTACGCCGTGATGGGCGCCCCCCTGCCACTCCGCCGCCGTTAACGGATTTCCACCGGCACAGCAAGCCCGGCTAATCTCCTAGCCATCAGCCTCCTCCCCGCGCGGTCCCGCCCGGGCGGGGGGATCACATCGGCAGGAGTACGAGAAACCATGGCGAACGCACCGGTCCAGCGCATGTCCCAGTTGATGGCGAAGACGCTGCGCGACGACCCGGCGGACGCCGAGGTCCTCAGCCACAAGCTGCTGGTCCGCGCCGGCTATGTGCGCCGTACCGCCGCGGGCGTGTGGACCTGGCTGCCGCTCGGCAAGAAGGTCCTCGCCAACGTGGAGCGGGTCGTCCGCGAGGAGATGGACGCGATCGGCGCGCAGGAGGTGCTGCTCCCCGCCCTGCTGCCGCGCGAGCCGTACGAGGCGACCGGCCGCTGGGACGAGTACGGCGCCGAGCTGTTCCGCCTGCACGACCGCAAGGGCGGCGACTATCTGCTCGGTCCGACCCACGAGGAGATCTTCACCCTGCTGGTGAAGGACCAGGCGTCCTCGTACAAGGACCTGCCGGTCATCCTCTACCAGATCCAGACCAAGTTCCGGGACGAGGCCCGGCCGCGCGCGGGCATCCTGCGCGGTCGTGAGTTCCTGATGAAGGACTCGTACTCCTTCGACCTGGAGGACGAGGGCCTCGCCCAGTCCTACGCCCTGCACCGCCAGGCCTACCAGCGGGTCTTCGAGCGCCTCGGCCTCGACTACCGGATCGTCGCCGCGACCGCGGGCGCGATGGGCGGCTCCAAGTCCGAGGAGTTCCTCGCCCCGGCCGAGGCCGGCGAGGACACCTTCGCCGACTGCCCGAACTGCGACTTCGCCGCGAACACCGAGGCGATCACCTACGAGCTGAAGCCGGTCGACGCCGGCGAGGTGCCCGCGCTGGAGGAGATCCCCACCCCGGACACCCCGACCATCGAGACCCTCGCCGCCTCGCTCGGCGTCCCGGCCTCCGCCACCCTGAAGAACCTCCTGGTGAAGGTCGACGGCGAGATCGTCGCCGTCGGTGTCCCCGGCGACCGCGAGGTCGACATGGACAAGGTGGAGGCCCACTTCGCGCCGGCCGGCGTCGAGCTGGTCACCGTCGACGACTTCGTCGCCCGCCCCGACCTGGTGCGCGGTTACGTCGGGCCGCAGGGCCTGGAGAAGATCACGTACATCGCCGACCCGCGCGTGGCCCCCGGCACCTCCTGGATCACCGGCGCCAACAAGGAGGGCATGCACGCCAAGAACGTGGTCTCCGGCCGCGACTTCAAGGTCGACGCCTACGTCGACGTCGTGGTGGTGCAGGAGGGCGACCCGTGCCCCAAGTGCGGCACCGGTCTCAAGCTCGACCGTGCCATCGAGATCGGCCACATCTTCCAGCTGGGCCGCAAGTACGCCGACGCCCTCAAGCTCGACGTCCTCGGCCCGAACGGCAAGCCGGTCCGCGTGACCATGGGCTCCTACGGCATCGGTGTCTCCCGCGCGGTCGCCGCGCTCGCCGAGCAGACCGCCGACGAGCAGGGCCTGTGCTGGCCCGCGGAGGTCGCCCCGGCCGATGTGCACGTGGTGGCGGCGGGCAAGGCGCTCCAGACCGAGCTGGCTCTTGAGGTGTCCGGGAAGCTGGCCGAGGCCGGCCTCCGCGTCCTGGTCGACGACCGGGCCGGTGTCTCCCCGGGTGTGAAGTTCACCGATGCCGAGCTGATCGGTGTGCCGAAGATCCTGGTGGCGGGCCGCCGCTCCGGCGAGGGTGTGGTGGAGCTGAAGGACCGCCGCACCGGCGAGCGCGAGGAACTGACGGTGGACGAGGCGATCGCCCGCCTCACCGCCTGACCGTCCGCGCCCTTCTGCACGACGACGGCCGCCGGTCTCAGAGACCGGCGGCCGTCGGCTTCTTCCACGGCTTCGGGACGGCTACAGCCAGGTCGCGAACTCCAGCAGCAGTTCCGCGTCCTGGGTGCGGCCCACCCGGCGCGCCCGCACCCCGGACTCGACCGCCCGGAACAGCGTCCAGCCGCGCAGCCGCTCCTGGTCCAGGTCCAGCGACTCCGCGAGCCGCTTCACCCGGCGGCGGGTGATCGACGCACCGGAGGGCGCCGCGATCAGGTCCTCCACCCGGTCGCGCACCAGGCGCGCCAGATCGAAGGCGCACTCGCCGACCACCGGATCCGGGCCCACCGCGAGCCACGGCATCCGCTCCCCGGCGAGGATCTTGCTCTGCCGGAGGGTGCCGTGCAGCAGCCGCTCCTCGGGCGGGGCGGCGAGCAACTGCTCACGGGCCGCGAGCGCCGCCTCGATCAGCGGCGCTGCCTCGGGGTCCGTCCGGGCACCCTCCCGCATCGCCTCGGCCTGCCGCCCGGTACGCCCGGCCACCGTCTCGAAAGGGTGCCAGGCGGGCGGCTCGACCCACAGCCGGCGCAGCGTGCCCGCCGCCTCCAGCAGGGCCTTCGCCTCCGGCAGCGAGCGCACCGACATCTCCGGATGGAGCCGCTCCAGCAGCAGCACGCCCTGCTCGGCGTCCGCGTCCAGGAGCCGTACGGCCCCCGAGCCGTTCCAGTGCACAAGGGCCGCCCGTTCGCTCTCCGGCCGGGCCCTGGGCGGCGCCAGCTTCAGCACCGCGGGCGCGCCGTCCGCCTGCCGCACCAGCAGCACCAGGCTGCTCCGGCCGCCCGGCGCCTGCACCCGCTCCACGGTCAACCCGCGTAGATCCACGGCCTGCCGGATCAGCCCGGGCAGCGTGGCCAGCCACTCGGCGCCGCCGTCCCGGTGCGTCTCGCCCAGCGCCCGCACGAGACGCCGCGGCGGTTCGAAAGCCATGCGCGAGTTGTTCCCTTCCAGGTCGGCTTCGCACGCGTGCCAGATGCGCGTACGCCTACGTCCCGCGGCGCCGCTCAGGTCCGCGGTGTCACCGACGCGGTGGGGGAGGCCGCCGCCGCCCGCTCGGCCAGACCAGGGAAGGCTACGCTCTCGCCGCTCCAGCGCACCGCCCGCACCGCCGCCTCGCGCAGTGCCCCGGCCGCGGACCGCCGCCGCGCGCCCGTCGAGGCCCGCACCAGGTCCGAGTACACCCCGGCCACCCGCTCCTCCAGCTCGGCGGCGAGCCGCACGGCGGCGGCGGAGTCGGGGACGGAGAAGGGCATCGCGTACCCGGCCGCGGCGGGCTCCGGCGCGCCGCCCAGGTCCCGTACCGCCCGGGCCAGTTCGTCCCGCCGGGCGCGGTGGGCGTCGTAGGCGGCCTGCGCCTCGGCTCGGCGGGCCCGCTCGACGCGTCCGCCGACGACACCGTAGCCGTAGACCGCGGCGTGCTCGGCGCGCAGGGCGGCCTGCAGGGCCGCCAGCTCGCCGCCGTCCTTCGGCGTGCTGTCGCTGCCGCTCATTTTCCGCCCTCCGTCAGCAGATACACATGGGCGGCCCCGGCCGCCGCCACGGACGCCAACAGCCGGGCCAGTTCGCCCGGCACGTCCAGCAGCTCGGCCGTCCGCCGGTCGGCCAGGGTCCGTTCGGCCGAGGCCAGCCCGGCGAGGGCGGCCTTCGGGTCCGCGGGCACGGCGGACGCCGAGGGGGGCGCGGACCCGGAAGCGGACGGGGATCCGGTCCCCGGAGCGGACGGGGATGCCGATGCCGAAGTGGATGGAGACGCCGACGCGGAAGACGACGGGGCCGGACCGGGGGGAGACGCCGACGCCGACCCCGAAGCGGACGGGGACACCGAGGTCCCGGGGTGGCCGCCGAACGCCTGTGCGTGCCGGACGGTTTCCGTGCGCAGCGGGCCCAGTCGGGCCGCCAGTGCCGGATGGGCGGCGATCACGTCGGCGTAGCGCTCGGCCAGCTCCTCGCTGTCGCGGGCGGCACGCGCGCGTACCCGGTCGGCGGCCGAGGTGGACCGGCCCGGGCCGGCCGTATCGGGGGCGGCGGAACAGCCCGCGACCAGCGCGGCACCCGCGGCCGACGCGAGCAGACTCCTTCTGCGCAGACGGATGCGCGGGTGCGGAGGGAACGGCACGGCAGACGTCCTCGAAGACCTCGTACGAACGGATGGGCGGCTGCCCGTGATCACCGTACCCGCGCCCCGCCGCACTGATCGCCATCGGCTCGGCCGGGCCGCAGCACCCGGGATCCGGCCGGGCCCGCGGGCGGCCGGGAGGCGGTGCCGGTGGACGGCAACACCCTCCGGGACCGGATACCCTTTGACCTGACACGCGACCATCCCACAACAGCACACGCGGCCGAGGAGTCACCCGGATGAGCACCACCCAGAGCGAGAGGCTGCGAGAACTGCTGGAACCGCTCGTCAGCTCCGAGGGCCTTGACCTCGAAGAGATCGTGGTGGACTCCGTGGGGCGCAAGCGTGTGCTGCGCGTCGTCGTCGACTCCGACGCCGGAGCCGACCTGGACCAGATCGCCGATGTGAGCCGCGCGCTCTCGGCGAAGCTCGACGAGACGGACGCGATGGGCGAGGGCGAGTACACCCTCGAGGTCGGAACCCCGGGCGCGGAGCGCCTCCTCACGGAACACCGGCACTACGTACGGGCCGAGGGCCGGCTGGCGAGATTCCAGCTGACCGAGGGCGGCGAGCTGGTCGCCAGGATCATGCAGGTCGACGACGAGGGAGTCGACCTCGAGGTGCCGGGTGTGAAGGGCCGCAAGGCCACCACCCGCAGACTCGCCTTCCCGGAGATCGACAGGGCGCGCGTACAGGTCGAGTTCAACCGCAAGGACACGAAGGACATGAAGGAAGAGGAGGAGGCGTAGCCGTGGACATCGACATGAGTGCCCTGCGGGGCTTGGTTCGGGAGAAGGAGATCTCCTTCGACCTGCTGGTCGAGGCGATCGAGGCGGCCCTCCTCATCGCCTACCACCGCACCGAGGGAAGCCGCCGCCACGCGCGCGTGGAGCTCAACCGGGAGACCGGCCATGTGACTGTGTGGGCGAAGGAGGACCCCGAGGACCTCGATGAGGGGCAGGAGGCGCGCGAGTTCGACGACACCCCGTCGGGATTCGGCCGCATCGCCGCCACCACCGCCAAGCAGGTCATCCTGCAGCGTCTGCGCGACGCTGAGGACGACGCGACGCTCGGCGAGTACGCGGGCCGCGAGGGCGACATCGTCACCGGTGTGGTCCAGCAGGGCCGCGACCCCAAGAACGTGCTCGTGGACATCGGCAAGCTGGAGGCCATCCTGCCGGTGCAGGAGCAGGTGCCGGGTGAGTCGTACGAGCACGGCAAGCGGATCCGGTCGTACGTCGTACGGGTGGCGAAGGGTGTGCGCGGTCCGTCCGTCACCCTCTCGCGCACCCACCCCAATCTGGTGAAGAAACTCTTCGCCCTGGAGGTGCCGGAGATCGCCGACGGCTCCGTCGAGATCGCCGCGATCGCCCGTGAGGCCGGCCACCGTACGAAGATCGCCGTCCGGTCCACCCGATCGGGTCTGAACGCCAAGGGCGCCTGCATCGGCCCGATGGGCGGCCGGGTCCGCAACGTCATGGGCGAGCTGAGCGGCGAGAAGATCGACATCGTCGACTGGTCGGACGACCCGGCCGAGATGGTGGCGAACGCCCTCTCCCCGGCCCGTGTCTCCAAGGTGGAGGTCGTGGACCTCGCGGCCCGCTCCGCCCGGGTGACGGTCCCGGACTACCAGCTGTCGCTGGCGATCGGCAAGGAGGGGCAGAACGCCCGCCTCGCGGCCCGTCTGACCGGCTGGCGGATCGACATCCGACCCGACACCGAGCAGCCCGCCGACCGGCAGGAATGAGGTCTCCGGCCTCGTCCGGGGGAATAGATCCCGGCCGGGCGTCGCTGAGATCACGACAGTTTGTTGCGCAGCAAGCGTTCGATTCTTGCCCCAAAGGGGTGAGGTCGGTGCGGGGAGGTAGACTTAACCGTGTCTGGCCGGACGCATGCCCGCGCATGCCCTGAGCGCACCTGTGTGGGGTGCCGGGAGCGAGCGGCCAAGATCGAACTACTGCGCACGGTGGTGATCGAGGGCGACTGCGTCCCCGATCCTCGCGGTACGCTGCCCGGCCGGGGTGCCTATGTGCACCCCGTGTCGGCTTGTCTCGACCTGGCGGTCCGCCGCCGGGCATTCCCGAGGGCGCTCCGCCTCCCGGGACCGCTCGACATAAAGGCGTTGCGCCAGTACGTCGAGCAGACCGAACGTTGCCGACAGCACCTTGCTGAGCAGGTAACACCGTAAGAAAACGCGCCGCGCGGAACGCTGTGCGGTCTGGTACCTCGCGAGTCGAAAGCAGGTCGAGATTGCGATGAGCACTCGATGAGTACGCGATGAGTACGCCCATGAACTAGCGACGGTCCGGCCGCAACCCGGACCTCAAAGGAGCGAAGTGGCTAAGGTCCGGGTCTACGAACTCGCCAAGGAGTTCGGTGTGGAGAGCAAGGTCGTCATGGCCAAGCTCCAGGAACTCGGTGAATTCGTCCGATCGGCGTCCTCGACGATCGAGGCGCCCGTAGTACGCAAGCTGACCGACGCCTTGCAGCAGGGGAACGGCGGTGGCGCCAAGCCCACCGCCTCCCGCAAGGCCGCACCGGCCAGGCCGGCGGCGCCCTCCCCGGCGCAGGCCGCCCGTCCGGCTGCCCCGCGCCCGGCGGCGCCCAAGCCCCCGGCGGCCGAGCGCCCCGCGCCCGAGCGCCCGGCGGCGGCCCCCGCCCCGGGTCCGCGGCCGACGCCCGGCCCGAAGCCCGCGCCGCGGCCCGCCCCGGCGGCCCCGGCCCCGAGCACGCCCGAGTTCACGGCACCGCCGTCGGCTCCGGCTGCCCAGACCCCGGCTCAGGCCCCGCGTCCGGGAGCCCGTCCCGGCGGCCCGAAGCCCGGCGGCGCACGTCCCGAGGGGCGTGGCCAGGGACAGGGCGGCGGTCAGGCCGCTCGTCCGGGTGCCCCGCGTCCGGGTGGCCAGGGACCGCGTCCCGGTGGCCGTCCGGCCGGTCCCCGTCCGGGTAACAACCCCTTCACCTCCGGTGGCTCCACCGGTATGGCGCGTCCGCAGGCGCCCCGTCCGCAGGGCGGCCCCCGTCCGGGCGGTCCGGGCGGTGCCCCCGGCGGCCCGCGTCCGCAGGGTGCGGGTCAGGGCGGTCCCCGTCCGCAGGGTGCGGCCGGTGGCGGTCCCCGTCCGCAGGCTCCGGGCGGTTCGCGCCCGACTCCGGGCTCGATGCCCCGTCCGCAGGGCGGTCCGCGTCCCGGCGGCGGCCCCGCGGGTCCGCGTCCGAACCCCGGCATGATGCCGCAGCGTCCCGCTGCCGGCCCGCGTCCCGGCGGCGGCCCCGGCGGCGGCCGTGGTCCGGCCGGTGCCGGTCGTCCCGGTGGCGGCGGCGGTCGTCCGGGCGGTGGCGGCGGCTTCGCCGGTCGTCCGGGTGGCGGCGGCGGTGCCGGTCGTCCGGGTGGCGGCGGCGGCTTCGCCGGTCGTCCCGGTGGCGGCGCTCCCGGTGGTGGCGGCGGCTTCGGCGGTGGCGGCGGTGGCCGTCCCGGCTTCGGCGGTCGTCCCGGTGGTCCGGGTGGTCGCGGTGGCACGCAGGGTGCGTTCGGCCGTCCCGGCGGTCCGGCGCGTCGTGGCCGCAAGTCGAAGCGGCAGCGCCGTCAGGAGTACGAGGCCATGCAGGCCCCGTCGGTCGGCGGTGTGATGCTGCCTCGCGGCAACGGCGAGACCATTCGCCTGTCGCGCGGTGCGTCGCTCACCGACTTCGCGGAGAAGATCAACGCCAACCCGGCGTCCCTCGTCGCGGTCATGATGAACCTCGGCGAGATGGTCACGGCCACGCAGTCCGTCACCGACGAGACCCTGCTGCTCCTCGCCGGCGAGATGAACTACACGGTTCAGATCGTCAGCCCCGAGGAGGAGGACCGCGAGCTGCTCGAGTCCTTCGACCTGGAGTTCGGTGAGGACGAGGGCTCCGAGGAGGACCTGGTCGTCCGTCCGCCGGTGGTGACCGTCATGGGTCACGTCGACCACGGTAAGACCCGTCTGCTCGACGCGATCCGCAAGACGAACGTCATCGCGGGCGAGGCCGGTGGCATCACCCAGCACATCGGTGCCTACCAGGTCGCGACCGAGGTCAACGGCGAGGACCGGGCGATCACCTTCATCGACACCCCGGGTCACGAGGCGTTCACCGCCATGCGTGCCCGTGGTGCCAAGTCGACGGACATCGCGATCCTCGTGGTCGCGGCCAACGACGGTGTGATGCCGCAGACGGTCGAGGCGCTGAACCACGCCAAGGCGGCAGATGTGCCGATCGTGGTCGCGGTCAACAAGATCGACGTCGAGGGCGCGGACCCGACCAAGGTGCGCGGTCAGCTGACCGAGTACGGCCTGGTGGCCGAGGAGTACGGCGGCGAGACCATGTTCGTCGACATCTCCGCCAAGCAGGGCCTGCACATCGACAGCCTGCTGGAGGCCGTGGTCCTCACGGCCGACGCCGCCCTGGACCTTCGGGCCAACCCGAACCAGGACGCGCAGGGCATCTCGATCGAGTCCCGTCTCGACCGCGGCCGTGGTGCCGTGGCGACGGTCCTCGTCCAGCGAGGCACGCTGCGGGTCGGCGACACGATGGTGGTCGGCGACGCGTACGGCCGCGTCCGGGCGATGCTCGACGACAACGGCAACAACGTGGCCGAGGCCGGCCCGTCGACGCCGGTGCAGGTCCTGGGTCTGACCAACGTCCCGGGTGCCGGCGACAACTTCATCGTGGTCGAGGAGGACCGTACGGCCCGCCAGATCGCGGAGAAGCGTGCCGCCCGCGAGCGGAACGCCGCGTTCGCCAAGCGCACGCGCCGTGTCTCGCTCGAGGACCTGGACAAGGTGCTGAAGGCCGGCGAGGTCCAGCAGCTGAACCTGATCATCAAGGGTGACGCTTCTGGTTCCGTCGAGGCTCTTGAGTCCTCCCTGCTCCAGCTGGACGTCGGCGAAGAGGTCGACATCCGCGTCCTGCACCGCGGCGTCGGTGCGGTCACGGAGTCGGACATCGACCTGGCGATGGGCTCGGACGCCATCGTGATCGGCTTCAACGTCCGCGCGGCAGGCCGCGCGGCACAGATGGCCGAGCGCGAGGGCGTGGACGTCCGGTACTACTCGGTCATCTACCAGGCGATCGAGGAGATCGAGGCGGCCCTGAAGGGCATGCTGAAGCCGGAGTTCGAGGAGGTCGAGCTCGGTACGGCGGAGATCCGCGAGGTCTTCAAGTCGTCCAAGCTGGGCAACATCGCCGGTGTCCTCATCCGCTCCGGCGAGGTCAAGCGCAACACCAAGGCGCGCCTCATCCGCGACGGCAAGGTGGTCGCGGAGAACCTCAACATCGAGGGCCTGCGTCGCTTCAAGGACGACGTCACCGAGATCCGCGAAGGGTTCGAGGGTGGTATCAACCTCGGCAACTTCAACGACATCAAGATCGACGACGTCATCGCGACGTACGAGATGCGCGAGAAGCCGCGGGTGTAACACCCCGCAGCGGGTGTGACCGCCGACGGATCACCGCCGGCCGACGGGACCTTGTCCCGTCGGCCGGCGTGCCGTCTGCCCGGGGTTTCGGCCCCGGCACACCGCCCCTGGCCCGACGGCCCCCGGTGAAAACTCCGTCGAGCCGCCCCCGGTGTTCGTTGTACGGTTTTGGTGTCCCTGCCCCTTCCGGCGGCGGGGCCATCGATCCCGTACCGGCGGGTCATCCGGATTCATACATGTATGTGGGGACGTTGTCCTTCGACCTCCTCCTGGGCGACGTACGGTCGCTGAAGGAGAAGCGCTCCGTCGTCCGCCCGATCGTCGCCGAACTCCAGCGGAAGTACGCGGTGAGCGCGGCCGAGGTGGACCACCTGGACCTCTACCGGCGGGCCGGCATCGGCCTCGCGGTGGTCGCAGGAGACGCGGGGCACGTGACCGACGTACTCGACCGGTGCGAGCGGCTGGTCGCCGGGCGCCCCGAGGTGGAACTGCTGTCCGTCAGACGGCGCTTCCACGGCGACGACGACTGAGCATCGAACACAGATCAGGAAAGAACGGGAGACGGACCAGTGGCCGACAACGCGCGGGCGAAGAGGCTGGCGGACCTCATCCGAGAGGTGGTGGCCCAGAAGCTGCAGCGCGGGATCAAGGACCCGCGGCTCGGCACGCACGTCACCATCACGGACACCCGGGTGACGGGTGATCTGCGGGAGGCGACCGTCTTCTACACGGTGTACGGGGACGACGAGGAGCGGAAGGCGGCGGCCGCGGGCCTGGAGAGCGCCAAGGGCATCCTGCGCTCCGAGGTCGGGCGCGCCGCGGGCGTGAAGTTCACGCCCACCCTCACCTTCGTCGCGGACGCCCTTCCGGACACCGCACGGACCATCGAGGACCTCCTCGACCAGGCGCGCGCCTCCGACGAGAAGGTGCGCGAGACGGCCACGGGCGCCTCGTACGCCGGTGATGCCGACCCGTACAAGAAGCCCGACTCCGACGACGAGACGGACGACACCTCCGCATGACCCAGCAGCACACCACGCCCGACGGCCTTGTCATCGTCGACAAGCCGTCGGGCTTCACTTCGCACGACGTCGTCGCCAAGATGCGCGGGATCGCCCGGACCCGGCGCGTCGGACACGCCGGCACCCTGGACCCGATGGCGACCGGCGTGCTCGTCCTCGGCGTGCAGAAGGCCACCAAGCTCCTCGGGCACCTCGCCCTGACGGAGAAGGAGTACCTGGGCACCATCCGGCTCGGGCAGAACACCGTCACGGACGACGCCGAGGGAGAGATCCTCTCCTCCGCTGCCGCCTCCGGGATCACCCGCGACGCCGTCGACGCGGGGATCGCCAAGCTCACCGGTGACATCCTCCAGGTGCCGTCCAAGGTCAGTGCGATCAAGATCGACGGTGTGCGCTCGTACAAGCGGGCCCGTGAGGGCGAGGAGTTCGACATCCCCGCGCGGCCCGTCACCGTCTCCTCCTTCACGGTGTACGACGTCCGGGACGCCGTCGCCGAGGACGGCACCCCGGTGCTGGACCTGGTGGTCTCCGTCGTCTGCTCCTCCGGGACCTATATCCGGGCCCTCGCCCGTGACCTGGGCGCGGACCTCGGGGTCGGCGGCCACCTCACCGCGCTGCGGCGCACCCGCGTCGGGCCGTACAAGATCGACTCCGCGCGCACCCTGGACCAGCTCCAGCAGGAGCTGGCCGTGATGCCGATCGCCGACGCCGCCTCGGCGGCGTTCCCGCGCTGGGACGTGGACGCCAAGCGGGCCCGGCTGCTCGCCAACGGTGTGCGTCTGGAGATGCCTGAGGAGTACGCGGGCGCGGGCCCTGTCGCCGTCTTCGATCCGGAGGGGCGCCTGCTCGTGCTGGTGGAGGCGTACAAGGGCAAGGCGAAGAGCCTGGCGGTGTTCGGCTGACGTCGGTGGCGTTGGTCGGTGCCCGTGGAGCGGCGAGCACGGGGTTCGAGCCGCCGCTCCACGGTCCCCCCTCGGTTCCCCCTCCCAGAGGTCTATCCATCCCCCCTCGTCTATTCACCCCATCGAGCAGGCGCTCGGAGTGAACCGAGGGAGCGGAAGGGGGCGCGTTCGCCACAAGATCTGTTCCGTTGATCACCAGCGGCCTACCGTCGGGCTCAGGCACGGCGGGGAGGTTCGAGCATGGTGGTACCAGGCCCTCGGACACGGGACGGCGGCGAGGCAGGGCACGGCACGGATTCCGCCCTTGTACGGGTGTGCGACCTGGCCGGACGCCCCCGTGGCACCGGGTTCGCGATCGACCATCAGGGCACGCTGATCACCAGCCACGAGGCCGTCGACGGACTGGCCCGCCTGGCGCTGCACACACCCGACGGACGCGTCCGTGTGCTGGACGCCGACGCGGTGACCCCGCTGCCGTACGCCGACCTCGCCCTCGTCCGCACCGAGGGACTGGGTCTGGAGCCGCTCCCCGTCACGGCCCGGGACCGGATCGAGAGCGGCGTCTATGTGAAGATCTCCGCGGGCGGCTGGCGCGAGGCCCGGGTGCTCGGCACGACCGCGGCCACCTACCGGGCCGGCGACTGCTCCCGCCTCGTGGACGACGCCCTGGAACTGGCGGTCGGCACGGCGGGCACCGAAGCGCTCCGCCCGGGCGGCGGGGCCGCCGGCGGACCGGTCCTCGACGCCGCCACCGGTGCCGTGCTGGCCGTCCTCGGCACCCGGCTGCACACCGACCACCGGGCCACGGGGTTCGCCGTGCCGCTGCGGGGGCTGGGACAGCCCCTGGACGAGCTGCTGGACCGCAACGCCCGGACCGTCCCCGCCTACGGGGAGGACCTGAACCTCGCGGGAGTCCTGGACCTCACGGCGAGGGCAGCGAGGACGGGCGGCCCGCCCGACGACCGCCTCACCGTCCGGCGCACACGTCTCATCGAGGAGTTCACCGCCTTCGAGCGGAGCGAGTGCGCCGTCCTGGCGCTCGTCGGTGCCCCCGGCAGCGGTCGTACGACGGAACTCGCCGCCCTGGCCGCGCGGTACGCCCGGGACCCCGAGCCGGCCCCGGTGCTGCGGCTGCGCGGGGCGGACCTCAGGGACACCGACCCCTCCCTGGCCGCCGCGGTGGCACGGGCGCTGCACCGGACGGGCGCCGGTGGGCACCCCGTCTTGCCGGCCGACTGTGCCGAGAGCGAGCCCGGCGGAGTCCTGCCCGACCATCTCGCGCGGGTCGCGCGGAAGGCCGGGCGCCCCTTGCTGCTGCTCCTCGACGGCCCCGAGGAGATGCCGCCCGGTCTTGCCCGCAGGCTCCCGGAGTGGATGCGGGAGACGGCCGCCTGGCTGCGCGGGACCGGGGCACGGCTGGTGACGGCCTGCGGGCCCGAACACTGGGAGCTGGCCGGGACACGGTTCCCGCAGGAGCTGCTGTACCGGGGGCGCGCGGGAAGGCCGGGGGCGCTGCCGTCCGTGCCGGAGGGGTGTCACCCGGTCCCGGTGCCGGACCATCTGCCTCCCTGCGTGGCACTCGGCGATCTCACCCCGGCCGAGGCACACGAGGCCCTGGCCCGCCATGGCATCCCCGAAGGCCTCCTCCGGGACCCCGAGACCCGGCACCCGCTCACCCTGCGCCTGCTCGGGGAGGTGCGCGCCGCGCTCCCTGATGCGATGGGCGGGCCGGATCTGCCGTGCGTGCCGGGTGCGGAGGATCTGCGGTGCGTGCCGGGTGCGGAGGATCTGCCCTGCGTGCCGGGTGCGGAAGACCTTCCGTGCGCTCCGGTCGACCGTGACGAGGTCTTCTCCGCCTATCTCGACTTGGTCTGTCTGCGCATCGCGGTGCGGCTCGCCGCGGAGAACGGCCTGCACGGCACTGCCGTACGCCGCCTCGCCGCCAAGGTCTCCGGGCAGGTCCACGACGCCGCCCGCCGCAGCCTCGGCCCCGGACAGGGCGCCCTGGACCCCGCCGCCTTCGAGGCCGTCTTCCCCTGGGGACCCGCCCCGGGACGACGGCTCGGCAAAACCGCGGGCTGGGCCTGTGCCGTACTCGCCGAGGGCCTGATCCAGCCCGCGGGCCTGGGCTACCGCTTCACCCACGAGGAACTCGCCGACTGGCTCCAGGGCAGGCACCTCGACCTGGACGCCGCCCTGCACACCCTGGTGCACCGGAGCGTGCCCGGCACGGGAGAGCACCCGGTGTCCTCCCTCGCCGCCACGGCCGCCGCCCGCCGCCGTACCCGTCCCTTCCACCGGGCCGCCGCGGTGTCCCGCACCCAGCCCGTGCCGCGTCACCGCAGCGGCCCGGTCGTTGAGGCACTGCTCCACCTGGCCCGCCGGGAGGGCCCGGCCGGACTCGCCCTGCGGCTGGAGGACCTGGTGCACGCGGTGGACGCGCTGCTGGAGCCCCGTCCCACGCCACCGGACGACGACGCGCTCTGGTGGGCCGCCCACCTGCTCACCGACACCCTCGTCCGGCTCACCGACGCACGGCCCTATCTGCATGTCCTGCGCCTCCTCGCCGACCGCATCGTGCGATGGCGGGCCGCGGGACGGCGCGTCCCCCGCGCGTTCGCGCCATGGTTCTGGACGGCGCTGCCCGTACCGGAGGCAGAACGTCTCGACCTGCTCAGAAGACTGGTGACGGCGGACGAGCCCCCCGGCCGGTCCGGGCGGCCCCGCGCAGCCCGTGGTGTCGGCCACCGACAGGCGGACGGGTCCGATGGGGCCGCACCGCCCCGGTACCTGGACGCCGTCGCCCGGCTGCTCGCCGCCGACCCCGTCGTCGTACAACGCCACCTCACCACCCGCTGGTTCGACGACGAGCGCCCGCTGCCCGCCACCCCGCACGCGACCGTCGCGACCGCCGCGCAGGCCCTGCTGCACACCCACCGGCATCGCGCCCCGGACGATCTGCCCGAGGCGCTCGCGGACAGCGCGCACCGGCGCGGCGACGAACTGCTCACCGTGCTCGCCGAGGAGGAGCCGTCGGCCATCTGCCGGGCCGTCGGCCGGTGGGCCCACGACGAGCGGCCCGCGCGGCGGGTGGCGGCGATGGCGTACGGACTGCGCGCCGCCCCGTACGCCCGCACCGAGGCCGACCAGGAGCTGCTGCGTCACGCCGCCCTCACCGTGCTCGCCCGCCCCGCCGACTGCGCGGTGCACGGCGGCGCCCTCGCACTCCTCGTACGCGATCCCCGCACCCGCGCCCGGCATCTGACGGCGGCCCTCGCGCGGTTCGCCGCCAGTGACCCCCAGCTGCCCCCGAACGCCCTGGTCACGGCCCTCGCCACGCATCCGGAACCGGTGCTTTCCGCGTTCCGCACCCGGCTGCGGCACTCAGGACCCGACACCGGCGAGACCCTGCGCGCCCTCGCCGACGCCACCACACCCGCCCTCGCCCACCAGATCGCCGCCCTCATCCGCGAGGCCGCGGCACAGGGTCCTCAGGAGGCGACGAGCACCACCGGTCCGGGAGCGGCCCGGAGCCTCGCGGAGCAGGTCGCCGCCCACGTCGGCCGACGGCTCGACCACGGCCTCGCCGCCCGTGCCGTGCTGCTGCCGCTGGTCGCCGGGCTGCTCGACGGCGGGTCCCCGGGGCTGCGGTCCGCGTTCGCCGTGGTCCTCGGCGCGCCCGGGGTCGAGGAGTCCCGCCCCCTGCGGCACGAACTGCTCGACCTGCTGCTCGCCCAGGAGCGGGACCCAGCCGTCCTCGACGCCCTGCTGCGGGCCGCCGCCGACGGGGCGTATGGCGGCGGGGAGGCCCACGCCCGTGTGGTGATCCACCGGGCGGGCCTGCTGCTGGCCCGCACCCAGGAGGGCGCCGCCCGCCTCGACCGGGGCCTGCTCGATCTCGCCCGGCGGGTGCCGGGTTTCGCCCAGCTCCTCGTCCGCTGGCTGGCCGAGGCCCCGGGGGAGTGGGCCGCCGTGGTCGGCCCCGGCACCCGTCGCATGATCGAGGGCCTCGCGTCCGTGCGGGTCCCGGCGTGAGGGGCCCCGGCGGCCCCGCCGCGCGTGCCGCCCGTCACAGCCACCATGCCGATGCGGGCCGAGAGCCCGTGGCATGGCACCCTTAGACCTGCGTACAAGGCAAACACGGACACGGGTTCGACGAGGAGCGGTCACAGTGCAGCGCTGGCGTGGCTTGGAGGACATCCCCGAGGACTGGGGGCGCAGCGTCGTCACCATCGGCTCCTACGACGGAGTCCACCGCGGACACCAGCTGATCATCCGGCATGCGGTGGAGCGCGCCCGTGAGCTGGGCGTCCCCTCGGTGCTCGTCACCTTCGACCCGCACCCCAGCGAGGTCGTGCGCCCCGGCAGCCACCCGCCGCTGCTCGCCTCGCACCACCGCCGCGCGGAGCTGTGCGCCGAGCTGGGTGTCGACGCGGTCCTGATCCTGCCCTTCACCACCGAGTTCTCCCGGCTCTCGCCCGCCGACTTCGTGGTCAAGGTCCTGGTCGACAAGCTGCATGCCAAGGCCGTGGTCGAGGGCCCCAACTTCCGCTTCGGCCACAAGGCCGCCGGGAACGTGGAATTCCTGACCGACCAGGGCAAGACCTACGACTTCGAGGTCGAGGTCGTGGATCTGTACGTGTCCGGCGAGGCGGGCGGCGGCGAGCCCTTCTCCTCCACCCTGACCCGGCGGCTGATCGCCGAGGGCGATGTGGAGGGCGCGAGCGAGATCCTCGGGCGTCCGCACCGGGTCGAGGGCGTGGTGGTGCGTGGCGCCCAGCGCGGTCGCGACCTCGGTTTCCCCACCGCCAACGTCGAGACCCTGCCGCACACCGCGATCCCCGCCGACGGCGTCTACGCCGGATGGCTGCACGTCCAGAGCGAGGCGATGCCGGCCGCGATCTCCATCGGCACCAACCCGCAGTTCGACGGCACCGAGCGGACCGTGGAGGCGTACGCCATCGACCGGGTGGGCCTGGACCTGTACGGGCTGCATGTCGCCGTCGACTTCCTCGCGTTCGTCCGCGGCCAGGCCAGGTTCGATTCGCTCGACGCCCTGCTGGAGCAGATGGCCGAGGACGTGAAGCGCTGCCGGGAGCTGATCGCGGCCGCCGAACGCCCCGCCTGAACCCGACTTGTCGGGTTCGCTCGGTAAACCCCCTGCCACCGCGCTCAGTTGTAGAATCCTCGCTGTCCGTAAGGTCGGTGGAACGGAGTGAACGGTGGCGACCGAGCAGGAGAAGGAAGCGCTGTACGCCATGGACATCAGCGGCGTCGAGTGGGTCGGCTCCCCTGACGGTCCCCAGGACGAGCGGGTGGAGATCGCTTACCTGGAGGGCGGCGCCGTCGCGATGCGCAACTCCGCGGACCCCGACACGGTCCTGCGCTACACCGCGGCGGAGTGGCGGGCGTTCGTACTGGGGGCGCGCGACGGGGAGTTCGATCTGCGATAGCACCCGGAGACGGATCCGTCCGCTCGCGTCCGCGACGCACGCGGACGCCAGAGGGCCGGCACTGTGAGAGTGCCGGCCCTCTGGCGTTGCCGGCCGGTCTCTGACCTGCCGGTCCGCTACTGCTGTGTCCAGCCGGGCGGTACGGGGCCCTGCGGGGGTTGCTCCTGCTGCGGAGCCTGGGGCGGCGGGGCCTGCTGCCACCCCTGGCCCGGCGCAGGCGGCTGCTGCTGCCAGCTCTGCCCCGGTGCCGGCGGCTGCTGCTGCCAGCCCTGACCGGGGGCGGGCTGCTGCTGCCAGCTCTGCCCCTGCTGGGGGGCACCACCGGGCTGGCCGTAGGGCTGCTGGGGCTGGGGCTGGGGCGGGGGTGCGTACCCCTGCGGGGGCTGCTGCTGGAACTGCAGGTTCGGATTGCCGAAGCCCTGCTGGGTACGGGCGATGTCCTCGGCGATGAGCGCGGCGAGATCGAAGTACGCCTCGCGGGTCTTGGGGCGCATCATGTTGAGGTCCACCTCGGCACCCGCCGAGAGGTGTTCGTCGAAGGGCACCACGACGACACCGCGGCAGCGGGTCTCGAAGTGCGCGACGATGTCCTCGACCTTGATCATCTTGCCGGTCTCGCGGACACCGGAGATCACGGTGACCGACCGCTGGACGAGATCGGCGAACCCGTTCGCCGACAGCCAGTCGAGCGTGGTCGAGGCGCTGCTCGCGCCATCCACCGAGGGAGTGGAGATGATGATCAACTGGTCGGCGAGGTCCAGGACTCCGCGCATCGCGCTGTAGAGAAGACCGGTACCCGAGTCCGTGAGGATGATCGGGTACTGCCGGCCCAGCACCTCCAGGGCGCTGCGGTAGTCCTGGTCGTTGAACGTGGTGGAGACCGCCGGGTCCACGTCGTTGGCGATGATCTCCAGACCCGAGGGCGCCTGCGAGGTGAAACGACGGATGTCCATGTAGCTGTTCAGCTGCGGGATCGCCTGCACCAGGTCGCGGATGGTGGCGCCCGTCTCGCGCCGCACCCGTCGGCCGAGGGTGCCGGCGTCGGGGTTGGCGTCGATCGCGAGGATCTTGTCCTGGCGCTCGGTGGCGAGCGTGGCGCCGAGCGACATGGTCGTCGTGGTCTTGCCCACGCCACCCTTGAGGCTGATCACCGCGATCCGGTAGCAGGACATCACCGGCGTACGGATCAGCCCCAGCTTCCGCTGGCGCTCGGCCTCCTCCTTCTTGGCGCCGAACTTGAACCGGGACGGACTCGCGTTGTTCTTACGGGCCTTGGGCTGGTTGCGCAGCAGCCGGTCGGACGACAGCTCCACGGCGGCGTTGTAACCGAGCGGGGTGCCCGGCGCGGCCTGTGGCTGCGCGGCACCCGGCCCGGCCTGGGGGCCGACCGGGGCGGTCCAGCCCTGGTTGCCGTAGGCAGCGGGAGGCTGCTGGGGCGTCTGCTGCTGCGGCACGGCCTGGGCCGGGGGCTGCTGTTGGGGCGCGGGCTGCTGCGGCTGGGCGGGCGGCTGCGGGTAGCCGTAGCCGTCCGGCTGGGGCGGATAGCCGTAGGCGACCGGTCCGGGCTGCTGCTGCGGGGGTCCGGGCTGGGCGGGCGGCTGCGGGTAGCCGTATCCGGCGGCCTGCGGCTGGGGCGGCTGGGGCTGCGCGGGCGGCTGCGGATAGCCGTATCCGGCGGCCTGCGGCTGAGGCGGTACGGGCGGGGGCGCCTGCCGCGGGTCGGCCGGCGGCTGACCCTGCGTCGGGAACGCGGGCGGCTGGACCGGACCGAACGAGCCCTGAGGCGGCATCTGATGCTCGGGCTGGGCGGGCGGCCGCGGGTATCCGTACCCGGCGGCCTGCGGCTGCGGAGGCTGGGGCTGTGCGGGCGGGGGCGCCTGTTGCGGCACTCCCGGGAGCGGCTGCGCGGGCACATAGCCCTGCGGCAGCGGGGGAAGCTCCTGGTCCGGCTGGGGTGCCGCGGGGGGCTGCTGTGCCTGCGCCGGCAGGGGACCGGGGGCGGAGGGCGCCGGCTCCGCCTCCGTACGCGCCTCGGCGTCCGCGTGCGCCCCTGACTCCGCGTCTGTTTCCGTCGCCGCTTCCGGCTCTGCCTCCGCCGTCGCGGACCCGGCCCCGGGGTCCTCGGCTGTGCGGGACGCCGTGGCGGGCTTTGCCATGGACGCGGCGTCCGTCGTCTCGTCGACGTCCGCTCCGGTCACGGAACCCGCGAAGTCGCTCGGCTCCGGCGCCGCGTCGCCGCGCTCCTCCTCCGGCTCCTCCTCGTCGGGGGCATCACCGAACAGCCGCTGGGCCTCGGCGTCGGCGGCGGCATGGTTCAGGTCGGGCATCGGCTGCTCGGGCATCGGCTGTTCGGGGGCGGCCTGCCGGGGGACGCTCGCCACGGGGGCGGCGGCCGGGGGCGGGGCGGCCTGGGCGTCCTCGTCGACCGGCCGCAGCACGGGGAAGCCCGGCGCGGCGGTCGGCTGGGCCGGCGGCTGCTGTGGCTGGGGCTGTCCGTACCCGCCCGGCGCGTCCTGGCCCTGTTGGGGCGCGCCCGGCGCCGCCTGCGGGTAGCCGTAGCCGCCGGGCGGCACCGCGCCCGCGGCCGCCGGGGGAGTGCCCGGCGCGGAGTGCTGCTGCGGGAAACCGTAGCCCCCCGTGGCGTAGGGGTTCGCGACGGGCGCGCCGTACGCGGGCGGCTGCGGGACGCCTTGGGCGTACGGCTGTGCCGGTGCCGGAGCCTGGGGTGCCGGAGCCTGCGGGGCGGGGGCCTGGTGAGCAGGGGCCTGCGGGACAGGGGCCTGGGGCGGGGCCGTGTGCGGTGCGGGGGCGTGCGGTGCGGCTGTGTGCGGCGCGGGAGCCTGGGGCGGGGCTGTGTGCGGCGCGGGACCGGGGCCGCCCGGCGGTCCGGCGGGCATCCCTACGGCCGGACCGACCGGCGGTCCGGGAGACGGCGGTGGCGGCGCCTGGGCGGCGTCCCGAGGCCCGCCGGCCGGCGAGCTTCCTTGCGTGCTTTGCGCGTACCAGGCGGGAGGCGTGTAGACGATTTCGAACTCGCCGGTGAGGTCAACCTCTTGATCGTCCCCGTCCGAGGACGGGCTGCCGCCGTTGTACTCGGACCGATCGCTGTTCACTGCTTGCCTCCTGGTCAGCCACTGCTGCTGAGTTGGTCGTCGTCGCGGCCGGGCGGACCGAGTGGCGAGCCCACGCGGCTGCGATCGTCACCGCATCACCAGAAGACTAATCACTCGTATCGCGGGAGGGAAAAGTGGCCGTGGGGGTGGCCGACCGGCAGCGCACCCGCCGGAACGACGAGCCGTCAGTCCATCCGGCGAGCCACGCCGAGAAGGCCCGTCTCCGCGTCCGTGGGCTCGGTCATCACGAACTTGCGGTGCTTGCGAGTGCACCACAGAGCGACGCCGTCATACAGCGTGGGCAGCGCCTGCAGCGGCTCGTCCGGGATGCCCAGAGTGTCCCGTACGATCTCCGTCTCCTGCGGCGAGATGCGCTGGATACCGACCAATTGGGCCTGGGCCAGCCAGCGCGGCGCGTGCTCGCTGACGAAGGGCAGCACCGTCACGACGGCCTGCCACGGCAGGGACGTCACCCGCCCGCGCGGCGGACGGACGCCGCAGTCCCGGATCAGCACCACGGGGCTGGAGACCGAGGGCCCCTGGGCGGGCACCCGCCCCACCGGATAGACCGTCACACACTGCTGGCCGCCGCCCGCCGCCTGCGCCAACTGCTGCCAGGCCCCCGGACGGCCGGTCTCCACGCCCACGCGTGCCCCCGTCGCGGCGGCGCGCAGCGCCAGCACCTGGGCGAGCCAGAGGCCGCCCACGAGGACGACGTCGAACGGCGTCGGCCGGGACAGACCGAGCACGGCCGGCTGCGACTCCGTGTCCGTGCCGATGATCACACCGTCGTCACCGATCGGCATGCTGACCGCGGCCAGCTCGTCGACGGTGACGACATGGCGGTTGCGGCGCGGTCCGCGCAGCCCGAAGCCCGGGCTGAACACGCGCCGTTGCTCCAGCGGCGCCTGCGACTCGGAGATGATCGGGATCATCCCGGTGTCGGTGGGCGAGGCCACATGCGCCGGCGTGCGCCCGGGGGCCCGGCTGCGCTGCCCCGATTCCATGGCCGTAGCGGGGTGGGACATCAGTACGTACCTCCGAGCGGCAAAGTGGCGAGGGCTCCGGGGACCTGCTCCCGGTCGAGGCGCACCAGACCGACCTTCGCGGCGCTCGCGGCCCGTTCCAACTCCCGGCCCACCTGGCCCAGTTCGCTGTCACCACGGGTGGTGATGCGAATGTGTCCGGTGAGGGAGACGCCCCGGCTGCCGGCCCTGCCCAGGGTCACGCTGAACGTCGTGGCGAGCACGGGGAGCGAGGTGAACCGCGTGACCAGCTCGGGCAGCGCCACACCGCCGCCCCCCAGCTGCGGCCAGCGGGAGAGCCAGTAGGTGGTGTGCCACCGGTCGTCGACGCGCCAGCTGCGTACCGACTCGACCGTACGCCGCTGGGCCGGCCGCCCGTCCTGGGCGTGCTGCGCGTTGGCCCGCGGGTTCAGACAGCTGGACGTCGCGAGCGCCTGCACCAGCTCGCTCTCATCCAGAATGGTCGCCTTGAAACCGGCCCCGGCCAGTCGGCTCACCAGCTGGTCCGCCACGCGCAACAGCGCCCGCTGCGCCCCCGGAACGCCGTCACCCCGTGCCTGGACCGCCTCCGGGCACAGCTCCGGGTCGAGCTTGAGGGCGACCCAGGTGAGCCGCAGCGCGGGAGAGCCGGACTGCGCCTGGAGGGGACCGTAGGACCGTACGGCGACCGCCTGCGGCGGCAGATGCGGTGCGGGCGCGGGCTGGGTGTGCTGCACGATCTGCGCGGACGCCAGCCGGATCCCGTCGACCTCCAGGGCCTCGTGGACCAGCCCGAGCGGCAGCTGCCGCCCGGCGGACTCGGGACGCAGCGGCTGGTCACCCGGCTGCACGAAGAGCACGGCGGTCAGGAAGGTGCCGTCGCCGATCATGCCGATCGAGCGGTTGTCACGGGACACGAAGCGGTAGGTCCGCAGCGCCGGGTCGCTCTCCACGGCGGGGGCCAGCATCGGGTCCGTCCCCGGCGGGACGGGCAGTTTGGCCTCGCGCTGACGGCGCCTCAGCGCGCGCCGCGTCTCGTACCACTCGGGCAGCGGCCGGTGGCCCCGGCGCAGAACCGCCAGAAGCAGCAGCAGCGCCGCCACGGCACCGGCCGGAGCCAGCAGCCAGGAGGCGTCGGCGACCCAGGCGACCAGCATCACCGCCGCCGCCAGCTCCACCAGAACGAGCTGCGGCAGCCGCACCGGACCCATACCGCCCGGGCTGGGCAGCAGTCGCGGCGACGCGGCGGCGGGAGCCGAAGCCGGCACCCGTCTGCGGTCCGGGCCGTCCTGTTGCTGCTGTGCGCGGCCTCCGCGCCGAGTGCTCGAAGCGCTGGTCATCCCCCGGGACATCCCTTTCGCGAAATAGTGGCCGAACGTCGGGCGGAGATCCTCTGCGGAGATCCCGGCGACGGGCCAGGGGCACCGATGGCCCACGTCATCCATGCGCGTGGCTCACGGTACCCGCTGCTGAACGCGGGGCGACACAGGGGACACCGGAACCCCGAAGAGCCAGCCTGTCATGGACCGGCCCCGCATGGTGGTGCGCTGTGTGAGGCTCTGTGAAGATGCAGGGGCGGCCGCACACCTGATGAACCGTCGCCCCACGGCGCAGTGCGATAGTAAATGCCTGCTCGGCCGCAGCGGCCCATCGAGCACACAGAGCATGACAAAACGGGAGACCTGGGGACCATGGCAAAGCGTCGGGACGAGCTCGCCGCCTATACGTTCGCTCGCAAGCGCACCGTTGCGGCGTTCCTCGCACCATCGCCGGGAGGCTCGGACGAAGGCGCGCCGCGCCCCATGCAGACGGTGATGCCCAGCCTGGCGATGGGCGTCGTGCTGGTCGTTGGATTCATCGCCTGGGGCGTGATCAAGCCGTCGGCGCCGCCCGGCTGGAACACGCCCGGCGAGTACATCATCGTCGACAGCGACTCCACGACGCGCTACGTGGTCCTCAACGACAAGGGGGCGAACGGCAAGGCGACTCCGACGCTGCACCCCGTCCTCAACTACGCCTCCGCCAAGCTGCTCCTCGACAAGGACAAGGGCAGCGTCCTCGAGGTGCCAGGCAAGGAGATCGACAAGAGCGGCATCCCGCACGGCGCGACCCTCGGCATCCCCTACGCCCCCGACCGGCTGCCCGCCAAGGAGGACGCGGAGAAGGCGAAGACCTGGGCGGTGTGCGAACGGCCGGCCGCCGGATCCGACGACGCCATCGACCGTGCCGTCTTCGTCCTCGACGCTGGCGATGCGAAGTCGCTGGCGAACTCCGGGAAGGTGGACGCCGGCGAGGCCCTGTACGTCGTCGACTCCAAGACCAGACAGGAATACCTGGTGGACGGCAAGGGCAACGCCTTCCTGCTGGGCGGCCCCTCGGGGCTGGACAACACCACCATGGAGCAGCTGCGCGCCGCCGTCATAGGCACCACGGCCCGGCCGCAGCCGGTGAGCGAACAGTGGCTGCACACCCTCAACGAGGGCGGGGTCATCAGCTTCCCGGTCATTCCGTCGGCGGGCCAGCCGACCTCGGTCAAGGGTCTGCCCCAGGAGGCGGGGACGGTGGGTCGGGTGCTCAAGGCGCAGGACGCGCAGGGCACGCAGTACTACGTCGTCCTACGAGACCGCGTCGCCGGCATCACACCCTTTGTGGCGAACCTGCTCAAGAGCTCGCCCTCCGCCAAGTTGGCGTACGGGACCGACGCGATCACCGACATCAAGGTCGGCACCCCGGACATCATCGCCGCCAACGGCGGCCAGGCGGACGCCTTCTACGCCGACAAGGGCTGGCCCCAGACGGTCCCGCGGCAGGCCAACCCCGCCGCCACGTCGACCGAGCAGGCCCGCACCACCTCGTGCAGCGTCTACAACGGCACCATCGGCGCGGACAGGAAGCCGCAGCTGGCCGCCTGGGCCGGGACGGCGTACCCCGAGAAGGTCGTCGCCGACTCGCTGAGCGCCTATGTCTCCTCCGGCTCGGGCCTGTTGTTCCAGGAGGTCACGGGTGCGGCAGGGGGCGGCGGCGCCACGTACCTGCTGACCGACACGGGCCTGCGCTACTCGCTCCCGTCGAACAACGACAGCTCGGCCGGCACCCCGTCCGCGTCGTCCGCGACCTCATCGGGATCGGGGGGCGATGCGAGCGAGACGGACAAGGCCCGCACCCGGCTGGGCTACGAGAAGGTCTCCAACCCCGCGGTCGTGCCACAGTCCTGGGCGACGTTCATCCCCAAGGGGCCGACCCTGGACACCGGCAGCGCGGCCCAGCCGCAGGCGCAGTAGGCCCAGCCGCGGGCCCGGTAGGCACTCTGCCGCAGGCCCGGTAGGCGCTCCGCCGCGAACCGGCTGAGCACCAACAGGCGTGCCGACAGGCCACGTTGGCTCTATGGATCACAGAAGCATCGCTCAAGTGTGTGAGCCGTGTAACTGATTGGGCTTGCCTGTGGATGAGTCACAGGCGGACGATAGAGTGTTTGCAGCACTCAAGGCTGCGAAGCTTTTCCGGGCACCTGGTGCAGGTTTCCCGGATCAACGACTACATGGGGGAAGGTTCAACATGGCCGGCCAGTTCCGGGTAACAGAAGATGAGCTGACCAAGCTCTCCGGCGACATCAGCACCGCGAACGGTCAGATCCAGGGAGAGATCCGCCGTCTGAACGGCGTCATCGACCAGATCGCGGGCGGCTGGCAGGGCCAGGCGGCCCAGTCCTACCGCCAGTTGCAGGAGCGCTGGAACGCGGACGCGAAGAGGATGAGCGACATCCTCAACGACATCAAGGAAGCCGTGGACTCGACGCGGAGCAACTACTCCGCTTCGGAAGAGCAGCAGAACTCCGAGATCAGCAAGATCATGTCCGACTTCGGCTGATCCAGCCGCGTAGGACAGCAGTTCTTCCCTCTTTCCACCGATTCCTTCGACTCCCCCTGAAAGGGAACGCGATGTCGATTCTCGTCAATTACGCAACCATCACCAACGCGTCCACGGACGTGCGCTCGACGGCCGGCCGCATCAAGCAGCAGCTCGACGACCTCGAGGCCGCGGTCAAGCGCGTCGCCAGCACCTGGGAAGGCGAGGCGCAGGAGGGGTACCAGCGCAAGCAGCGCGAGTGGGACCAGACCGCCGCGGACCTGCACGCCACCCTGCTGAAGATCTCCACGGCGCTCCAGAGCGCGGCCGAGAACTACCAGGCCACGGAGAAGAGCAACGCCTCGACCTGGGGCTGAGCCGTCGGCGGCCCGAGGGACACGACATGAGGAGAATCGGCCCAGCCGACGCCGCGGCGTCCGCTGGGCCGACCCCGTCTCGGGGCCGCGCACAGTAAGAGCCATGAACCTTCACAAAGTCGGCACGGGTCCATTTGTGCCGACGCACCACACACACCGACATGACCCAGCTTCGAAGGAAGCAAGCAAGCCCTGGGGGCCTGAACATGGGGGGCACGACAGCCCGTTCGCGTAGGCGCGAGAGCGGAACCCGCACACTCCGGCGGGCCTTCGGCGTGCTCGCAGCCACGGGAATCTGCCTCGCCCCGGCCCCGTCGGCAGGGGCCGCCCCGGCGACACCCACCCACCTCGCCACCGGCAACTCCGGTTCCGACGACGACCCCGGCTCCGGCGTCTCGTCGACCGCCGAGTGCGTCTTCGGCGGCGACGTCATCAAGTCCACGCCCTGGTCCCTCCAGCGGATCCTCCTGGACCAGCTGCACGGACAGGCGACGGGCAAGGGCGTCACGGTCGCGGTGATCGACACCGGCGTCGACGACTCCAACGAGCAGCTGAGGACCGCCATGGCCCCCGGCGGCGGCGACTTCGTCGGCTCCACGGACGGCACCCAGGACGTCGAGGGGCATGGCACCCGGGTCGCGGGCATCATCGCCGCCCGCCCGATCAAGGGCACGGGCTTCGAGGGCATCGCACCGGAAGCCAAGATCCTCTCCTTCCGCTACACGGGCGCGCAGGAGAAACAGGGCAACTCGCAGACCATGTCCCGGGCGATCAACGCCGCGGTGGCCAAGGGCGCGAAGATCATCAACATCTCCTCGGACACCGCGGACAAGCAGGACAACACGCCACTGCGTAACGCGGTCGAGGCCGCCGTACGGTCGGGCGCCCTGATCGTGGCGGCCGCCGGCAACGACGGAGCCGACGGCAAGTCCGCGAACACCTACCCCGCCTCGTACCCGGGCGTCCTGGCGGTGGCGGCCTCCGACCGCAACGACGAACGCGCCTTCTTCTCACAGACGGGCGACTTCGTGGACGTCGCGGCACCGGGCGTCGGCATGGTCTCCACCGTCCCGAAGGGCGGCCAGTGCACCGCCGACGGCACAAGCTTCGCGGCCCCGTACGTCGCGGGGGTCGCGGCTTTGCTCAAGCAGAAGCACCCGAACTGGTCGGCGTCCCAGATCGCCACCCGCATCGAGCAAACCGCCCAACGCCCGGACCGCGGCCCCAACCGCTACACCGGCTGGGGCGTGGTCGACCCGGTCGCGGCCCTGTCGGACGACTCCACACCGGCCACCACCCCCCAACCGGACCCGCCCGCGGCGGCCCGTTCGGGAGGAGTCGTTCCGATGGCCGTCACGATGGGAGAAAGCGAAACGGACCGCGAACGCAGGGTCGCCGTGTACGTCCTGGGCGTGACCCTGCTCCTGGTCCTCGTCACCGCAGGAAGCGGCATCGCCGTACGAGACTGGCGCACAAAACGAGCCGAACGAACCGGCCTGCCGAGCTAGACAAGACTTGGATTTGGAAACAGGGGAGAGGACAACGGGGTATGAGCAACGGAATGCGGGTCGATCTGAGCGCACTGGATGAGGTCATCCGGAAGCTCTGGACGTTGCTGGACGACATGGACAAGGCCGGCACCACGTCGAAGTACGACACCGAGATCCCGATGGATGCCTTCGGCCAGTCGTGTTGGTTCACCGAGGCCAGGGACCTGCACGGGGCCCAGGGCGATATGAAGACCAAGATCGAAGGCATCATCAAGCAGCTCCACGAGTTGATAGACGACTTCAGCACGAAGACCTCGAAGGTCCGAGACAAGTACAACGACAAGGAACATGAGATCAAGCGGAGCGTGGGGGACAACTCGGGTGGCTCCAAGAAGAACCAGCTGGCTTAGTGGTCGTTTTCCGGAAACAGAACTGACGAGGGGAGTTCGCTGTGGCCGACGCTAGAGGAGACTACGAAGCCAGCAAGCAGTACGCAGAGCATCAAGAAAAGGAGAGGAACGCAGAACACCAGAAGGAACACGACCGCCTCATCGAGTCTGACGAGGTCGCACACCAGGGGCACGGGGGACGGCCCACAGGTCTCAAGACGGACTTCATGTCCTACTCGATCAACGGCCTCCGCAAGATGATCCTGGACTCCAACCCCGGCAAGATCTCGGAGGTTGGCGGTCACTGGAAGAAGGTCCACGAGATCCTCTCCGGTGGTGACGGGGACGGCAAGACCGGCGGTGTGGACACGCAGCCGGCCAAGGGCAGCATCGCCGGCCTGCTCCAGACGGCCGTCGACAATGTCCTCGAGCACTGGGAGGGCCAAGCGGCCGACGCCTTCCGGCGCAAGGCGAGCGACATCGGCGTCCAGATCCGCAACGGATCCGCGCACGCCAACTTCATGGCTGAGCAGCTCTTCGCGATCAGTAAGGATCTCGACACCTCCAAGGCGAAGATGGAGGAGATCAAAGAACCCTCTCTGGCTGAGCGCGCGAGCGACAAGCTCAACGACGACGGCCGCAACGACGCCCAGATGAAAAAGGACCTCGCCGCAGGCGTCAGCGCGGACACGGTCGCCAAGGCGAACGAGAAGAACCTGTCTCTCACCAAGGAGCGGCAGCTGCAGGCCGTTGCAGTGATGGAGAATCTGGCGGCCAACTACCAGGTCTACTCGAAGAACCTTGGTAACAACGCCTGGCAGAACGATCGAGAAGGCGTCACTCCTCCGAGACACGACGGCACGATGCCTCCCCCAATTACACCCCCCAGCATTTCACCTGCGGGGCCGGGTACAGGGCGAGCGGCCAATAGGCCTTGGAGCGCTGGCCCCACAACCAGCATCAAGCCGGCCCCCGCGGGTCCCGGAGACGAGGGCATCCCGGGAGGTCTGCCGGTTCCTCAAGACCGGGGCATCAAGGGAGGCTCGGAGCTTCCGACTGTCAAGACCAAGGTGGACGGCATCTCCCTACTCCCGACTCCGGGTTCCGGCCCTGGAACCGGCGGATTCGGCGGAGGCAGCGTCGGTGGCATCGGTGCAGGCGGCGTCCAGTCCCCGGACATTGTGGCTCCAGGCGGAGCATCCAACCTTGGACGCAGCGGAGTCGGCTTTGCCGGTGGACGTAGTGGTCTGACTGGTGGCGGCGCGGCAGCTGGTCGCGGCGCTGGCGGCCGGACCGGCATGGGCGGTATGGGCGCCGGTGGAGCTGGTGCCGGTGGCCGAGGCGGTGCCGGCCTCGGCGGCCGTGGTGCCCTCGCGCGCGCTCGTGGCGGTGTGGTCGGTGCAGCAAAGGGAGTCACCGGCAAGGGCGGTGGCGGCGCGGGCCTTCACGGCAGCCGCGGTGGATCTCAGCGCGGTGCCATGGCGGGCGGTGCTGGCGGCCGCAACGGCCGACGGTCCGAGGAAGAGAGCGCTGGGAACGAGCGTCCCGACTACCTGGTCGAGGACGAAGAGACCTGGATCTCGGAAGAGGACCTCAACCGCAACGTACCGCGCACGATCGAGTAGGCATCCAAGCGGGGTGGGCGGAGAGCCGGAGTCTGCCCACCTAGGCTGGCGTAGTCGGCCGTAGCTGAGTGAGGAGCAAGGAAATGGGTTTCAAACAAGTGTCGTCCGCGACGGGAGTCGTGGCGCTGACAGGAGCCTTGCTCCTCACTTCTGCCCCCAATGCTTCAGCGGATTACATCCGCGACAAGCAGTGGGTCATTGGTGTTATGAACTTCGAGAAAGTTTGGGCGGAGTCACGGGGCCAGGGCGTCACGGTTGCAGTCATCGACACGGGAGTAGACGCCAGTAACCCCGATCTGGTCGGGCAGGTTCTACCTGGAAAGAATGTCACTGGAAGTGACGAAGATCCGCATCGTGACACCAACGGCCATGGCACTGGCATGGCGAGTATCATCGCTGGTCACGGGCACGGGGCGGGTTACTCCTCGGGTGTTATTGGCTTGGCACCGAAAGCAAAAATTCTCCCGATCAAGGCTGGAAATAGCAGCGAAGATGTAAATGAGCTGTGGCCGGCTGGTGTTCGTTACGCAGTGGATCACGGCGCCTCGGTGATCAACCTGTCGTTCAAGGACTCACTCGCTCGTCCTGGTTCTGAGGGAGCGAAGGCGATTGAGTACGCCCAGCGGCGAGATGTCGTTGTCGTAGCGTCTACCGGAAATGATGGAAGCGCCGAAGTAGATTATCCGGGAAAGCTGCCAGGCGTGGTAGCCGTAGGTGCAGTTGACCAGTCTTTGAACCTCTGGGATAACTCAAACTACGGTGCTGGGGTGACACTCACCGCTCCCGGTGTCAAAATCGTGGAAGCTGACCCTTCACAGCCCAGTGGCTATTCAGAGGGGACGGGTACGTCCGACGCTGCCGCGTATGTCTCGGCCACCGCGGCCCTCGTCCGAGCCAAGTACCCCAACCTCACCGCAGGCCAGGTCATCAACCGCCTCATCAAGTCGGCAACCTTCCTTAACCACGATGTCAAGAAGACACCCGACGAGGAGTACGGATATGGGATCATCCGTCCGTACAAGGCGCTGACGATGAACATCCCCGCCGGCCCCAAGGAAGGGCCTCTCGCCCAGGCGTCAACGTCGGCGAACTCCGGCTCCGCATCCAAGGGCAGTGACAGCACGAACCAGGCGAGCAGGGAGAAGAGTTCCTCTTCTGGAGGCGTCCTCCTCATCGTCGGCATCGCAGCCGTCGTGGTCGTGGCCGCCGTGGCTTTTGCTGTCATCCGCAGTCGGCGGAACCGCCGTGGCAACGGACCTGGCTCCGGCGGCGGAATCCCTCCTCAGGGTATGGGCTACCCGCCCCAGCACCCCACCCACCCGACCGCCCAACAGCCGTACTCCAACACTGCTCCCCACCAGGGGTACGGCACTGCGCCGGGACAGTCCCCGCAGCATCCCAACCCCTACACTCAACAACCCCCGTATGGCGGGCAGTAGGAGTAGGAGCCACATCGCTTCGGGAAGGGCATGCTCTGCACGCCCTTCCAAGCTTCTCCACCCGCACATCTGTGTCCGGAGTTCTCTCCGCATGACCAACACCCGCTCCAGACGCCCCGTGACTCGATTGATCCTCTGGATTTCCGGCGGCATCGCCGCGTTCATCGCCGCTTTCTGGGCCGTCACCTCGACTGCCGATCTTGCCCTTGCCATGGGCGTCTACGGCGTCCCGGGCATCTACAGGGTGGAGAGCTGCCACGACACCGACTACCGACGTAATCACTCCAAGTACGACTGCTACAGGTACTTCACACCGCACGGCGGCAGCGCCGCCGATGCCGTTTATGTGCACCTTGATTACACCGGGCACAACTACCCGGACGGCACCGAGTTCGATGCGCGGCAGGGACTTGCGCCAGAGACGATTCAGCGGACCGGGATCCGGGGCGTCGTAGACGAGTTGTGGCAGGTCGGGTTTGCCGTGGCCGCCCTCGGCTGGATCGCGTACCTGGTGGTCAGGCCCGCCACGTCGAGGAAGCCGAAACGGAGTCCGGAGCCTTCGCGGCGTGAGAAGGCGGCCGTGTGGGTGGGCCTCGGTGTCGTCGACTGCGCCGCTGTGGGCGTCCTGGGCTTGGTCGCAAACGTCGTAGAGTCGCTTGCGTCCAAGTGTCCTGAGGCCTGAGTTCGCTGAAAATATCCGATGAGGCGGTGGCGCCCTCGTCCAGGCAAAGGGGGATCGTCGTTCCAGCACTTGGTCCTGTCGCAGATATCCTTCTCGAATACCTCGGCGGCTTTGTGCACCACTCGCCGTATCCGCTCGTCTGTCGAAAAGGCGAACTGGCGGTCGGGCTGGTTGAGCCAGGACACGCCGGTCGGGAGTCAGAGTCATGCGGTACCGGGGATAGTCCAGCGGTCACTTCTGGAACACCCGGTCTTGTGGGTCGGGTAGTTGCCACAGGTCAGACGGACAGCGGGATCAGTGGGACCCTTCCTTTCCGACTTAGTCAGCAACTTCTTGAAGTCCACTGCCCGGTGGCGGCGGTGCAGCGGTCCTTTCGCCTCGTCGGTGGCCACGTTCAGAGCGGCGAACAGGGTAGCCACCTTGCCACGCAGGCGATCATGGGTCCGGCGCTTGGGTATCCCCGGCATTATCGGCAGTGCCGGAGCGGAGTCGCAGCTGTAGTTGTCATCGGTGCGACCGCCGGTACTGCCGCGCGCAAAGCCGTGACCGCGGTCGGTGGCAAGGGGTTTGCCGGTGGGATGGTCGGCGGTGCAGCTGCAGGGGTCTCGGAGATTATCTGGATTCCCTACACAAGGGTGAGGATGTCGATATCAGGCAAGAGGCCGTCACCGCTGTCACCGGAAGCACGGCCTGCGGACTCGGTGGCGGTGCTAGGGCGGTCGACAGGGGCTTCGGTGACATGGCTCGAGGCCTGAGAAACGACAACGACTTCGCCTGCGGCGGGGACCGACCGGAGCACCAACAGGTCGGCACCGACGTCGCCTTCGGCTCCGCCAAGCCGGTAGCGGGGGGCGTTTCCGCGGACACCGCGAAAGACGGGTTCGACGGGGTGGACAAGAGCGTGAAAGGGGCGCAAACAGACGCCCGGAGAGGCGTCGGGGGTGACCACAGATCGGCAATGGACCGGATCTGCGAGGATTTTGGGTGAGGGGGCGCGCGGAAGTGATTCGTACTCCTTTCAAGGCGTTCTCCAGGGTCGGTGCGTGGTGTACCGGCCTGGGGCTGACGGCAGCGACGCCCGTGCTGTGGCTGTGGCTGTGGCTGTTCGGTACGGTTCCAGATCTACGGCAGCGACTGGTCCTGGCGTCGCTGGGCTGTTTGCTCATCTGTGTCGTGATGATCGCGTTGCAGCGAAAGTCGTCAGGAGGCCGGAGGCCGTACGGAGAAGTCGCCGCAACTGTGTGTGCTGAAGCTGCGGACGAGGTGCGTGGCTGGACCGCGGGGCCCGTGCCTGTGCCACGGAGCATCCCTTCTAGGCGAGGCTCGCAGCTTCGAAGCCTTGCCTGGGGAATCGTGGTCCCCTCCGTGCTTGTGGGGATCGTGGCCTTGGCTGCTGGGGCGCCGCAAAGGCCGGATCGGGTGCAGCGCATCTATTCGGCCGGAGCCGAGTTCGGCGTTGCACGGGCGGAGAAGGTCAGCGATGTCCGGCAAAAGCCCTCCAGAGGCAAGGACCCCTATACGGCGACGGTGGTCGTCCAACTACCGGTGGAAGCCGGCGGCAAGCCGGTGTCGACAACGGTCAAGCCAACGACATACCAGCGCGTGAGCCCCGGTGACCCGGTGAAGGTGCTGTATGCGCCCTCCCAACCGCGGCTCGGAGCGGTGGCCGAGGACGAGCGCAGCCTTGGCTGGCAGCTACGTGGGCAGTCGATGCCCTCGTACATGCGCTGGTTCTTTGTCGTCGTGATGGTGCTCAGTTTGGTCCCGGTCGCGAATCACCTGTCGGCCAAACACGGTTTTCGGGCGTTTTCACGGCTGGGCAAGAGGGACAAGGCTATTCGGGGCGCCTACACCCGAGTTGGTGGACACTTCGATACAGAGAAGAAAGGATCACCGATCAGGGGCAAGCACCTGGAGATCAGCACGGATGCCGGACGGGCGCGCTTCTACACAGCTACAGGCGAGAACGGCCTGCCCGAGGTGTTGGTGGGTCAGCAATTGTGGCTTTGCTGGGACGCACATCGGTGCGCGCGCGGCTCGCTCCGAGTACAACGCCTGCAGCGATGGTATTCGACAACGGCTTGGTGGTGCACGGAATGATCAGTGTTGACCAGACACGTTCGTTGAACGACAGCGCGGTGTCTGTGGAGAAGCTGAATCCTGGTCCACAGGAGGACCGACCGCTTCGGCTGTTCGATCCGCGCTCCTACTGGCCCTTTTGCATCGAGCCGTTGGCGTTGCAGACCTGCGCCGTCGTCATCACCTGTGCTGCTTTGCTGACGTTCGACGTGCCCACCGGATGGCGCTGGGCGGCCGGGATCGTTGGTTTCCTCGGAGCTTGTGCGGTCGGTGGTGTTGCCTTGAACGAGGACCGCTACGCCAAGCGGGCCGCGGCGTAGCCGGTGATCAGCGCACATCGGGCCGCTGACCGCGCAATTGGATGTTGAGCCGTGAATAAACCGAGACAGAGAGCATGGCCGTCTGGACACGCAGCGACTTCGGGCGGGGGCGGAGAACCACGTGACGAGCTCAACGGTGGCGACCCTGTCGTGAGGTGCTGAAAGCACAACAGGTACGCATGGGACGTCTGTCACAGGGCGCAGCATCGGTGGCCTGGCCCTGATCCTGCCGCACGCAGTCGGGGTCTTGGGCGCTTTCGGCATGGTACTTCCCGCCTACTGAGCTCTCTGTCCTGCTGTCTCTGCTCATGGGAGCAGGCGAGGCCCGCCGAGGCGGTCCTGACGTCGGCGGCCGTGGAGCCATTGCCGGGGGTCCCAACGCAAAGGGAATCTTGTACGCGGTGGATCACAGCGTCAATGTGATCTCGATGTCTCTTGGGACCAGCAATGTCGGGTACTTCTAGAACGAGGACGTCGCCGCAGCCATCGGCTATGCGGTGAGCCGTGGGGTGCCCCTTCTCGCGGCGGCCCGCAACGGCGAAAGCGAGCTCAACTAGTCCTCGGCTCCCGCTGGCTATGCAAGCGTCATCGCTGTCGCCGCGACCAAATAGGACGGAGCTCGCGCCGAGTTCTCAACCGTGCACGTACAACGAGGTGGCCGCCCACGGTGTGGACATCAAGAGCGCGAAGAACACGGGCGGCTTCGAGCCGATCGACGGTACGTCGTCGGCGGCTGCGCTCGTCTCAGATGTCGTGGCGCTGATGCTCTCCCACAATCCCAAGCTCACTCCGGGCCCAGACGCGCGCGATCCTCACCAGGACCGCCCGCCACCCGCCGGGCGGGTGGAATGCCCTCCTCGGGTACGGGCCGACGCCGCTGCCGCAGTGAAAGCTGCGGCCTCACCTCTCCCGTGGGTACACCCGAAGACCACTCATGCTGGTCCGGAACAGGGGATGTGGCTGACCGGTCCAGGGGCCGACGGCGTGGGGTTGTCGATGGTGATCAGCGGACTGCTTCTGGCGCTGCGGCGGGGCGCCCAGTGCGACGGGTGCCGCATGACGAGAGGTCGTCACGTACGGATCTATGAGGGTTGAGGGCCGAGGGGTGAGACCCCCCTCGGCTACTCAGCCTCCATGTCGACACCCCGGACCGATGAGCCGCCATGCGTCTCGAAGCCGCCGGCATGGCGTCATTGGTCTGGGTGATGTCGGCAGGTCTAACCCCAGCTCCAAGACGGGCAGCCCCCTCCGGGCCCGCAGATCCCGGTCGGCGTCCTGGTTTACTTAGGCAGTATGAAGGAGCCCGATGCGATCCGCGCATGTGTGGAGTCGACGGCGGCGAACAGCTTGAGGTATGACCGAGAGCTGGTTGAGAGGTCTGACATGGGAGAGGGCGCGTAGTGAGGCAGCCGGATTTGACGCCGCTCGCACCAACTGCATCGCTCCCTCAGCCCGGCATCATGGGCCGCGCCTTGGGAGGGCTGTTCTTCGTTCTTGCCCTCGTGATCTCCGGGTTCGGCGTCTACAACGCGGCCCACGCAGCCGGCGTCGCCGGTACCCACGGCACTCTGGCCGTTGAGCATTGCTGGGTCAAACAAGGTAGCCGCAGCTCCAGTGACACCACGGTGTGTGGAGGTACCTTCCGATCCGACGACGACAAGGTCGTTGACGACGAGGCGAGCATCCGGGCGAAGGTGAAGCCGGGTAGCAAGGTTTCCGTGCAGCAGGCTGGCGGCTCGTATGTGCGGGTCGGCTTCGGTGAGACGACCCGATGGATCGCGCTGTTCTTCCTCGGCTGGCTCGTAGCGGCATTCGGCATGTCATTCGCTGTCACAGGCATGTGCCCCCGCAGCGGCATGCAGGTAGCCATGATTTCCCGGGCGGTATCAGGCACACGGGCAGGCGCGGTGCGCAGGTGGCTTGTCCGCGCAGGCCTCGCCGGCTCTGGCCTCTGCCTCCTACTGACGCTGCTGGCCTGGCTACTGACCTAGTAGCGGCTACACCGCAGGATTGTCGTAGCTCTGCCCCGGCTCAGGGAAACTCTGCAGAGCGACGCTGATCCTGCCGACTACCACTCCAGCAGCGGCTGTCGCCGCATCCACAGCGTTCTGGGCAGCGCTGTAGGCTTCGGTCGCGCGTCCCCACGTCTTGATCATTTCGGCGATTTCCAGAGCAGCAGCCGCATAGCCCATGATGGCACCCACGCCCGTCTCGGCCAGCAGTGTGCCCGCACTGAGTTCGACCTCCGCGATGATTGCCTCATCCGCTAGCTGCTCGAGCAAGCCCTTGATGAGGTCGGCGGCCCTGGCCACAGCGAGGCCGACCTCCTTGTAAGCGCCCTGAAGCGCCTTCAGGTCGCCTCCGAGCGAGCCGATCTTCTTCGCCAATTCTTCAAAGTAGACATAGGCGGAATCAGCGGCGTTGCCGTTCCAGGTCGCATCCAGCTCCCTGTTGCCCGACCTCAGATTCGTGGCTATGTCGGTGGCGAACGCTGCGGTGTTGGCCCACATCTCGCCGCATTTCACATACGACTCCCAGTCGCCGGTGAACCATGCGATGGCGTCTTCCAAGGGGTTAAAGCCGAAGACGAACTGAATTGTCGCCAGTGCCCACTCGCTGGGGCTCAGGAAGTCGCTCACCGTACTTACGGTGTCACCGACAATTCCCTTGGAGAATTCAGCAGGCGTGCTGGGGGTTTTGAGATGGCCGACGGGCTCGACAGTGTCTGCGAAACTCATGCGAATGAGGCTCCAGGTGGGTTAGCGCTTGCTCGGCGGGTATGTGGCGTCCAGCTTGGATGCCTGGTCCTGGTCGGTTGTCCGGTAGTACCCTGCGGATTTCGACAGCTCCTTGGCGCTGGCGGCCAGGAGAGTATGGAGTCGGGTGACCACGTCACTGACCCCATCCATCGCCTGGGAGTGCATGCCGGTCGCCCACAGGAACAGCCCCTGCCCGGTGAGGGCACCCATGTCGCCGTACTTCTTGATGTACTCCTGTGCCTGGTGCATGTCCTCAGCCGCGCGCCCCACCTGACGGCTGTACCCATCCAGGTCCTCCGGCTTGACCTCGAACGTCATCCCTCACCCCGTCGTCGCACGGCCGCTTCATCACCGTCGGCTACTCTAGCGCCGTCCGGTAAACCCCTCGCGAGGAGCAGCGCGCATGGACGAACACGAGGTCGGAGACGAGGAATTCCTCGACATCGCCAAGGATCCTGCTCGGGCCCGGGCCTTGCGTAAGTCGTTGCAGAGGCTGGCCGACAGTAAAGACGAGACGCTGCGGGAGATGGCCCGGGAAGTCCTCGCCGGCCGGGTCGGGCTGCGCCAGGCGATGCGGACGGGAGCCTACCGAGAAGCGTTGCAGGACAGGGCCCGGACGGGGATGCGCGCCTACGAGCAGATGAGCGCTGAAGAACGCAGCGCCGCAGAAGCTCAGGGCCTGCGGCAACTGGACGAGTACCAGCAGGAGATTGACCGGGAGCAAGCTGAACGGCAGGAGGAGCGAGGCAGAGGCAAGCGAGGTACGTCAGCGCCGCACCAAGCCCGTGGCTGGCAACTGTAAGTATGAGGCGCCAGGGGGAGTCATGACCCCTGTAGGGCGAGTCCGGGACCTCCTCATCGATGTGCTTCTGCTGTCGAGGTGCGCGCAACGAACTGCGCCGCCGGCGGCGGCTGGTGAGGCGGTCGGCCATCGTTGGCTGCACGTGAGCCTTGCGCTGCTGGGCGAATCTCCCATCCTTGCGGGAATGGGTGGTCCTGTCGCAGGACGGCGGAGTCGGATGCCGGCGACCGGGCTTCCGGGCAATGACGGAGTGATCCACACCGAACCGGCCACCACGCCGTATCTGTTGGTATGCCACGGCCGAAGTGGACGAGCGTGGTGGGCAACGGAATCGGCGAAGACCAGCTCGTACCGGGCTGTCTTTTTGGCCGCTCGCAACCATCGACGTTTCGAGATGTGCTGACGGTGCTGGGCTAGGCACAACCGGCTGGTTTCGGCTGGAAGTTCGGCGAGCGGCATGGCGCTGCACCTCGAGGCCGCCAACGCCGAGCTGGGTTGTCAGGGAAGGAGTCCGCGAGCACATCGACCCCGGCGTCCCTCGATTTCCTGGAGAGGCGCCGGGGTGTTTCTCACGCGAAGAACATCACCAGCATGCTGATGACGAAGCCGATCACGCCTGTCGCGGTCAGTACGTAGATGGTACGGAGCAGGCCCTGGCTCGCTGCCTGGCCGGCGCGGTGGACGTCGGAGGGGCCGCCGAAGGCGAAGCCGGTGGCGGTGAAGAAGAGGCCGATGGCGAGGGGGACCAGGGCGGCGAACCACCATGCGCAGCCGACGGCGATGGCGCCGACCCAGCCGTGGTCCTGCTGGTAGGAGGTGTCGCCGGACTTGCGCGCCTCGATGACGTGGCCGCGCGGGTACAGGGCGTCGCTCTTGAGCTCGGCGTTGAGGTCCTTGGCGCTGCCGTCGGCGGCGGTGAAAGTGCCGTAGCACCACCTGGTCTTGGTCCGCTTCCGTGAGCTGCTCGATGTGCTGGAGCGGTACTTGTAGTCGACGGTGCAGGTCTGGACGGTGAGCTTGCCGGGCGTGGAGGTGGCGTAGCGATAGGGGCCGAGGAAGGCGCCGAGGGCCAGGAGCACGAGGCTTACGAGGATCAGGCCTGCGCCGATGAGGCGGCCGAGACCCGTGCGCTCTCCCGGCGCGGTGGCGTTCGTCGCTGCGTTCCCGTGTACTTGTGTCATTGAGGGTTCCTCAGAATGGATGCGGGCGTCACAGGGCGAGTGCGCAGACGAGCGCCGCCAGGATGCCCAGGGCGAAAATGCCGCCCAGAAGAGGGCCGGTGACAGTGGGGGCCGGCAGGCGCTGCCAGGAGGCCGCCAAACCGGGGCCGTTGCGAGTGCCGAATCCGGTGAGGAGGCAGTAGATGCCGAATGCCGTCAAGGAGAGGCAGAGCGCGAGAATCCCCGCGTCGCGTCCGGGGTTCCGGTCCTGCGGCTGCTCGAAAGTATTGTCCACGTGCACCACGGGGATTTTCGCCCCGGTTTCAAGACGCGATGAGGTGTTCACCTCTACGTCTTGGTAGGCGGCCCCGCCGTGTTGTGCGGTCCAGTTTCCCGTGCAGCTGAACTTGAGTTCCGTGGTGCGCCTGTGCGTGCCGTAGTGGGTCTTCGTGTGTGTTTCGCATGAAGAAACCGTGAGGGTTCCGTCGGTGCCTTCACCGGCGAGTTCGCTGCGCAGTTCCGGAATGGTCACCGCGGCGACGACCGCCGCCAGGAGAAGCAGTCCCAGTCCGAGGAGTCTGCCCGCCCACAGGCTCCCTGTGCTGCCGTAACGCGGCTGTGCTGTCACCACTGTCGGTCGTCCCCCTGGGAACTTGACGTTCTCTTGACCAGCGGATTCGCTGGGTCGTGCGCGAGGAGTCTAGGGTATCGGTCTGTCGTCCTATATGAACTGCGACAAGTGAACTACGGGGGAGCGCAATGGAGTTCGGGACCTTCGACGTGGACACTGCTGTGCTCCGCAACCAAGGGGGGAACTTCGTCGACCTCGGGGGTGATTTCTCGAATGCCTCCAAGCGGCTCGGGGACACCCTCGAAGGGCTTGGAGAGCCCTGGGAGGACGCGGACTTCGGGGAAGTCTTCGGCCAGGTCTACACGCCGATTCGCGACGGAATCCTGACATCGATGGGCAGTCTTGCGAAACGGCTCGAGCAGATCGGGCACAACTTGCAGGACATGGCGCGTAGCTACGACGGAGCGGACGCGTCCAACGATGTTCTGCTGAACGGGATTTCCCGCCAACTGTAAGAAAAACAACGGGGCTATTGGCATGTCGCTCACACTGCCCAGCGAGCTTGTCTGGGTGCTCGACCTTCTTGGCTATTCCTGGCCCGAGGTCGACGAAGAAGCACTTCATGAGGTCGCGGAGACCTGGCGGAATTTCGGTGCGGAACTCGAAGAGATCCAGGCGCAGGGCGAACGCTTCGCCGGCACCGTCATCGCGAGCAATATGGGCTCGGCCGTCGACGGATTCAGCAAGGCCTGGGGCGCCTATACCGGCGCGAACGGCGAGGACAGATACATCCCGGACGCGAAGACCGCGTGCGAAGTGATCGCCCTCGCCTTCGACGCGGCCGCGTTGGCGGTCCTCACGGCGAAGCTCGCCGTGATCGCCCAGCTCGTCGCTCTGGCCGTGGAGATCATCGCGGCGCAGGCGGCGGCCCCTTTCACCTTCGGACTCTCCGAGATCGGCGGGCTGGGTGCGACGCAGGCCGCCCGGGTGGTCGTCCGGGAGCTGCTGGAGAAACTCAAGAAGGAGGTCATGGAGGCGATCACCAAGGCCATGGAGCACGCTTCCATGGACGCCCTCAAGAAGATCGCCAAGGAGCAGCTCGAGAAGGTCACCAAGGAGAAGATCAAGCAGTACGCCAAGGAGCAGATCAAGGAGCAGGCCAAGCAGTTCGTCCAGGAAAAGGTGGTCGACGCCGCCAAGGACAAGGCCAAAGAGGCCGCCATCGGTATGGCGCAGAACGTCGGTCAGCAGAGCATCGAGACCTACTTCGACGCACGTTCGGGCATCGACCTCGGAGAGACGGCGGACGTCGCCAAGACGGCGGCCGGCGAGTACGTGGACGACCTCAAGAACGAGGTCACCGGGGGTGAGGGCTCGACCTTCGCCGACTACACGGACGTGTCGGGGCACGTGGACAACACCGTGGACAGCGCGACGGAGAAGGTCACCGGGGCGATCGGGGATCGGGCACAGCGGGGTGTCGACGCGCTTTCCGGACATGGCGCCCAAGCGACGGAGGGGTCCGACGGCGCTGCGGACACCGCCTCCGCGGAGGCTTCCGGCCCCTCGCGCACGGCCCAGGCGTCCAACAGGGCCCCGGCCACTGCCTCCGCGGGCGGCTCCCGATCCTCGGGCAGCACGGGGGGCGCGCAGGAGTGGGCTCGAAGCGAGTTCGGCTGACGTCGGCGCGGCCGCTCGCCGGGTTCACGGCTCTTGCGGGTGTTCCCTCGTTCGCCGCGTCTCCCGACTTCAACGCCCCTATGCCTTCACCGGTCCTGCATCCCCCACCGCCCCCTGCGTCTCCAACGTCCCTACGCCTTCAGCGCCTTCGGGCCTTCAACGCCCTTATGCCTTCAGCGCCTTCGGGCCTTCAACGCCCCCAATCCTTCAGCGCCTTTGTGCCCTCACCGTCATTACCGACTTCACCCGTCTTCACCTCTCACACCGTCGACAGGGTCGACAGGAAGGACATGCCGGATCCATGACCGCGGACCGGGAGATCCAGGACGAGGAACTCATGGGGGTCGCCCAGGACCCCGAGCAGGCCCTGCGGCTGCACCGCTCGTTGCGTACCGTCGCCGACGCGGCATCGCTCGACCCGACCCTGCGTGACATGGCGCGTGCGGTGCTGAGCGGTCGCGTCGACGTCAAGGACGCCTTCCAGGACCCGCGCTACACCGAGGCCGTCTACCGGCGGCTCCACGAGATCCGCCGGGCCGCCGATGACCAGACGTACGCCGAACGCCGGCAGTCCCAGGCCCAGTTCGCGGACTGGGACGCGCGGCAGCAGGCGGAGCTGGACCGCGAACGTGCGGAGCGGGACGCGCCGGTGGGCATCTCCGGCCGGGGCGGGCGGCCGTTCGGCGGTGAGGCTCGGCGGTGAGGCTCAGCGCTGGGCCTCGGGAGTGACTGCCTTCTGCCGGGCGCCCCGGACCGGCGTGCGCGAGGATGCGCCCCGACACCGGTTCCTCAGCGTGAGGATCCGCGCGTACGCTCCCGGTGCCCCTTGCTGTCCGGAACGCCCACGTATCCGGCCTGACGCTCGGTCTCCCCGAACCAGAGCTGGGGGACCTGCTGCTGGATGGCTGTGACCAGGGCTACCCGGGAACTCGCGGGGACGGGCAGGCGGTAGCGCAGTCGCGGGAGGGTGGCGTGCAGCGGTTCCTCGTCGCGGACCAGGGGCCACAGGACCGGGTCGTCGCGGTCGACGGGGGCGTTGGGGCACAGCTCGATGGAGTAGATCTTCACGCCGCGTTTGCCGACCTTGCACCAGTGCAACCCGACTCCGGCGAGGCTCTGCCAGGGGATGACGTTCCGCGCCTTGCCGTTGCTGACCCACAGCCCCGTCTGGTCCACGCTCACGCTGGAGTGCCGAGCGGCCCAGGCGGTGATCAGGCTGGTGACGCCGACGAAGCCCATGAAGAGCCCGATGACGATTCCCCCGATCCCCTTCGGGTTCGGCTCACCGTCCCCGAATCCGGCGGCCACCCCTATGCCGCCGAACAGAACGAGGGTACTGATCGCCGTGAGCACGAGGCCTAGGGGGATCATCCGCCGCGAGGCTCGCTGACCGGTGGGCACGACGGTGGCGCTGGGGGAGGGGGAGAGCTCGCCGGAGAACGACATGGTCTGAAGTCTAGTGCTGTGACCGGGAAGGTTCGCCGGGGTGGCAGGTCCGGCGGTTGGATGTGCGGTGATGTCCGTCTGACTGTGGGGGGTGCGGTGGCAGAGCCTGTCCGTGTGTGCAGGTTGACCGTCCAGGAAGGGCAGAAGTTGCAGCAGATCGTGCGCCGGGGCAGCACCAGTTCGGTTCGCTATCGGCGCGCGATGATGCTGTTGGCGTCGGCGGGCGGGAACCGGGTGCCGGTGGTCGCGAAGCTGGTGCAGGGCGACGAGGACACCGTCCGGGATGTGATTCACCAGTTCAACGAGATCGGAATGGCCTGTCTGGACCCTCGATGGGCGGGAGGCCGTCCCCCGCCTGCTCAGCCCTGACGACGAGGACTTCGTCATCGAGACGGCCGCCACCGGCCCGACCAATCTCGGCCAGCCCTTCACCCGCTGGTCCATCCGCGAACTCGCCGCCTGCCTGCGGAAAGTACACGGCCGCGTCAGCCGGATCAGCCGTGAGGTGTTACGGTGCCTCCTCGCCCGCCGCGGCATCACCTTCCAGCGCACCAAGACCTGGAAAGAGTCTCCGGACTCCGACCGCGATGCCAAGCTCGACCGCATCGAAGAGGTCCTGGACCGCTTCCCCGACCGCGTCTTCGCATTCGACGAGTACGGACCGCTCGACATCCGCCCCACCGCTGGGTCGTGCTGGTCCGAGCAGGGCCGCCCCGAACGTCGTCCCGCGACCTACCACCGCACCCACGGAGTCCGCTACTTCCACGGCTGCTACTCCATCGGCGACGACACCCTGTGGGGCGTCAACCACGCCGAGAAGGGCGTCGCGAACACCCTGGCCGCGCTCAAGTCGATCCGCGCGGCCCGCCCGGACGGAGCCCCGGTCTACGTCATCCTGGACAACCTCTCCGCCCACAAAGGCAAGCAGACCTGGCGCTGGGCGAAGAAACACCGGGTCGAGCTGTGCTTCACCCCGACCTACGCGTCCTGGGCCAACCCGATCGAAGCCTGCTTCGGGCCGCTGCGACAGTTCACCGTCGCCAACTCCAACCACCGCAACCACACCGTGCAGACCCGATCCGTGCACGCCTACCTACGCTGGCGGAACCAGAACACCCGCCATCCCGACGTGCTGACCGCTCAACGCCGCGAGCGCGCCCGCATCCGCAGCGAGAAGGGCATCCGCTGGGGCGGACGCCCCCCTCCACCGCGCCCTGACGCCCCGGCGAACCTATGTGGTCAGAGCACCTAGAGTTGCGAAGCCCCTCCGTCGACAGGGAACTCCGTTCCCGTCGAGTAGGTCGCATCGAACGCCAAGTACGCCACTGCGGCGGCCACTTCCTCGGACGTCCCCAGCCGCTGCATCGGGTTGGTGCTCCGGTAGGTGTCCTTCGTCGCCTCGACGACGTCGGCGGGCAGCAAGGAGCGGTCCAGGATGCCCGAGTCGATCGGGCCGGGGCTCACGGCATTGACGCGCACCTTGCGCGGAAGCAGCTCGCGGGCCAGGGTGCGCGTCATCGACCGCAGGGCTGCTTTGCTCGCCGAGTAGACACTGAGCGCGTCGAGGCCCAGGACGTTCACCACCGACGTGGTGAGGACCACGCCGCTTCCCTCGCGCAACAGCGGCGCCAACGCCTGCACTGTGAAGTACGGGCCCTTGGCGTTGACGCCGAACAGCTCGTCGTACATCTCCTCCGTCGTCGAGCCGAACGGCGCGGACGCAGTGACGCCGGCGTTGACGAACAGCGCGTCCACCGCGCCGAACCGCTCCTGGACCGTGCCGGCCAGCGCCTTGATGTCCTTCAGGGACGCGGCGTCGCTACGGACGGCGATCGCCTTGTTCCCCAACTGCTCCAACGCGGCGTCCAGGGTGGATCTGGTGCGGCCGGTGATCAGTACGTGCGCCCCGCCGTCCGCGAACAACCGGGCCGTAGTCAGGCCAATACCGCTGCTTCCGCCCGTGATCACGATCTTCTTGCCGTCATAAGTGGTCATGCCCTCCAGCCAAATATCCACCCGCACACCATGTCCAAGACCTGTTCCGTATGCCGTCATGTCCCAGGCGTATGGCGGCGCGCGACGTACCCTGGGCGAATGGACGTTGATCTGCGGCTCGTGCGCTATTTCACGGTCGTGGCGGAGTACGGCAACTTCGGCCGGGCCGCCACCAAGCTGCACCTGGCGCAGCCGTCGCTGAGCCGCCAGATCCAGCGACTGGAAGCTCAGCTCGGTGTCCGGCTTTTCGACCGCTCGCCGCAGGGCAGCAGCCTCACCGACGCCGGTCAGGCCTTCCTTCCCAGGGCCCGGATGCTGCTCCAAGAGGCCGAGCAAGCCGCTCACACGGCCAGAGCCGCCGTCCAGCCCCGTACCATCACCGTCGGCTACGCCGAAGGGCTGGTCATCACCGCCTGTGTGCAGGAACTGCGCCGCCGGCACCCCGACGGCCAGGTCCGCACCCGGCACCTCGACTGGCGGGACACGCACGCCCTCGCCGAGGGGCGGGTCGACGCGCTCGTCGCATACAGACCCCTGCCCTTGCCCACGGACGGCTTCCGGGTGACCAAGCTCCATGAGGAGTCGCGGGTACTCGTCACGTCGGCGAGTCATCATCTGGCGAACGAGAAACCCGTCAGCCTGCGGGCTCTGTCGGACGAGGAACTGGTGGCCTGCCTCAGCACTCCGGTTGTCTGGAGCACGCCCAAGCCGGTCGGCGACCGCCCGGCACCACCCCCGCCCGCAATCGACGACAGCTACGAGGACAAGCTGGAACTCATCGCCACCGGCCACTGTGTCGCGATCTTCCCTGCCGGCGATCGACGCGCTGCTGTGCGCGAGGACATCGCCCTGGTGCCCGTCATCGACATCGATCCCTGCGAGGTCGTGCTCGTCACGCGCGCTGACGACCCCAACCCGCTGCTCGAATCACTGGAAGACGTCGCACGTACATTGCTCGGCACAGCCTCCCGACGGGAGAACGACGAACTGCCGGTCAACTGACCCCCTTGCCTCTGCGAGGTGTTCCATAGGGCTGTCGCCGCGCTGCACGGTCAGCGGGGCTGTCGACCGCTCCAGTGTGGGGCCGACTCCACCGATTTCCTCCTCGGTCCGTCAGCCGTACATCGCCACGCGGTACGGACGCGCAAGCGCGCAACCGAGTGGACGGGGATTGAGGCTTACCGGCGGAGCCGAGCGTGTTCCCCCTCCGCAGATTCACCGCGACGGACGTCTGCCGGCTGCCTTCGGCACGGATCACGGTGAGCGTGCCACCACCCCAGACGGCGCCGCCGCGGCCCCGGAAGACGCTCTGGCCAGCGCCCCGTCGGGTGCGGGCCAAAACCGTAGTCGACGATCCTTCCCTCCTGGGAGACGACCGAGACGGTGCGTTGTATCGGCCGGCGGGAACGCGGTGTGCCAGAGCTTGGCGCGCTCGGTGACGTGTCGGGTGAAGTACCGGTCGGCCGTCGTGCCGGTCACCTCTACCAGGAACTGGGCGAGGAGAAGATAGTTGATGGCCGGGGACGGCCTCCCGCCTACTAAGGGGACAGGCAGGCCAGGCCGGATCTCGTTGAACCGGTGGATCACGTCCCGGACAGTGTGCTCTCGTCGGCCTGGACCAGCTGGACGATCAACGGCCCCCGGCCCCCGGTTCCCGCCAGCGGAGGCCAGCAGCAGCATCATCGCGCGCCGAGAGCGAACCGAGCTGGTGCTGCCCCGGCGCACGATCTGCTGCAGCTTCTGCCCATCCTGGTCGGTCAATCTGCGCACACGGACAGGCTCGGCCACCACAGCACCCCCAGCAGTCGGATCGGACGTCAGCGCACATCCAACCGGGACCACCGCCAACCCGGCGAACCTATGCGTTCAGAGCACTAGAAAGCACGCTCTACGAGGTGAACTCGGGCCGGTGCCTGGCGGGTTGCGGGTCACCACCGCACTCGGTCAGCGGTCGCCGGAAGAGGCGGCCGCCGCCCGCTCCTGCGGACGGCGGCAGACGGTCGGAATGCGAGCCGAACCTCAGACCTTGGTGAAGCACAACGTGTAGTTGAACTTCTGGCCATTGCGGTACTGAATGCCGTAGTCGTACTCCGACGCGCAGTGCATGCCCTTGCCGGGAAGCATCTCGCCCAACTTGTACTGGGCATCGGGGGAGCCACAGTCGACGACCGTCGGAAGCGGCACGCCCTGGGGGTCCTTGACCTTGACGCAGTCGCCGATCTCCGGGTCGTGGGCTTCGGCGTACGCGGACGCCGACGCCTCGGCCTTCGCTTTGCCGCCGGTGGGGCTGGTGTTGTAGTCCCAGACGTAGTAGGCCAGACCAGCGCAGATCGCTACGACGATGGCGACGGACTTCACAACCCGCAGCGGACCTCCCGGTCGCGGGCGCTGGGGCCCTCGCTGAGACTGCGGTTGCTGCGGGTGTCCGTACGGCTGTTGGGGCTGCCCGTACGGCGGTTGGTTCTGGTACGGCGGTTGGTTCTGCCCGTACGGCGATTGGCTCTGATACGGCGGTTGGTTCGGATACTGCGGTGGAGGCGTCGACATGCCTGGAGGACCCCGTAGTTGACTGCGTGATGACTGAACGAACAGAGATCAACGAGAAGTTGATCAACGCAGGCTATCCCTCTGCCCTCGGTCCGGTCGCCATCGGGGCAGGTCAGACGAAGTAGCTGACCAGGAATGACACCCCGGCTCCGGCGAGCCCCACACCCAGCATCCCGATCACGATCCGGCGCGTCACTCCCCGTCCCGCCGACTCCCATGCCGCGTCGAAGGAGATACGACTCTGGCCGAACGGCGCGTATCCGGTGGCGAGGCAGAAGACGCCGAGGCCCGTGAGGACCCAGCCGCCGAAGAAGGCGCTGAAGAAGCGCCAGGCGCGGTCCATGCCGCTCTGCACATAGTCGCCGTCCGCGGAGGTGCTCGTCGTGGCCGTGCCGGTCTGCTGCACCGAGAGTTCGGTGCCCGGTGCGTACCGCCGCCTGACCTGCACCGCCGCGCCCGCGTCCGTGCTCTTGCCGTCGTCGGACACGAAGCTGCCCTCGCAGCGGACGGGGCGTCGGTTCTTGCGGTGGCTGCGGGAGGCGTTGTTCGGGTAGCTCACCTCGCACTGCTTCACGGTCAGGGTGCCGTGCGTGCCCGCCCAACCCGCCAGGTACGCCCCCTCGTACGCGCCCCATCCGCTCAGGGCGAGGCCGGCGAGGAGGAAGACCAGGCCGCCCGCGCGCCCGAGGCGGCCGAAGGCTCTGCCGACGAGACCGGCAAGGGAACGATCGACGCCTTTGCCTTGTGCTGTGCCCTGTGTCTGAGCCATGACAATAAGGTCCTTCTCCCCTTCGGCCGGTGGGGGTCAGCATGGCATCCGTGCAGGACGGGAGATACTTCGGGTGTCCGAGAGACGAGGGCAGCGAGGAGAAGCGACATGACCAGGCGACCCGCGAACTCAACTAATCCGCACGGCGCTTCGCAGGACCCCGGTGTGCTGGACGAGGCACTCGAACCGGAGCAGACACGTTCTCTCAACTCCGCCCTGCGCAAGCTGTCCGAGACCGACGGTGTCGGCAAGGACATGCAGGAGGCGGCGAAGAGGCTGCTCTCCGGCCGCCTCGCCCTGCGCAACGCCCTGGACGACCCCACGGCGGCCCACGCCCTGGGCGAGGGGCTGGCGCCCCTGCGCGGCCAGTGGGAGTCGCTCTCCGAGGAGGAACGCGAGCAGATCAGGCACGGGGAGGCACTGACGAGCGGTGAACCCTCCTCGGGGCAGTCCGAGCCGAAGAGGGCGGAGGGCCAGTCCGCGCAGTCCGCGAAGAAGGGCCAGGCGCGGCACAGTGGCGGATTCTCGCTGTACTGATGCGGAGTCGGCCGACCGATCAGAACAGCCCGTGCCACATCTGCTCGACGATCAGCGACCACCACGTGTCCGGGTTTCCCAGCGACGAGGGATCGATGGCGGCGAGCTGCTCCTGCAGAGCCGCCACCGCCGCCCCCGCCGCGGCCGGGTCCAGGCCCTGCATCCGCTGCCGCGTGGTGGAGAGCAGCGCCAGACAGCGGGCGAAGGCGGCGACCGAGACGTTGATGTAGCGGGCGTCGGCGGTGACCGGGTCCACCGCCCACAGCGCACCGAGGCCGTCCGGTTCCGTTGTACCGGGCAGGCACTGCACCGCGACCACCGCGGCGCCGTCGAACCCGATCCGCACCAGATGGGCCAGGGCGCCGATCTTCTCCTCGCCGGCCGGGCTGCGGCGCTCGCGCAGATTCGTGGCGACGTCGGTGAACAGGCCGCCGACCGGAGGCGCGTCGGGCCGGTCGGCAGTGAAGAAGAGCGGAAGGTCGGCGGGGACACCGGCCCAGGCGAGCGTCGACTTGGCGGCCTCGGGCAGCGGGATTTCGGCGACGTCGTCGGCGTCGTAGCGACGTACGCCCTCCTGGCCGAAGACCTCCACGAGATGGCGGCCGAGGGCCACGTCAGGCATCGGCTCCGCGAGCCTCGCGTGCGCGGGTACGGGGAGGCGGTGCGGGCGGGGCGGCGGCTGCTGGCCGGCCATCCGGTGCATGATCTCGACCTGCTCGACCAGGGCGGCGATGCCCTCCGCGCGGTCCTCGGGGCGGGCGCCGTAGTTCTGCGAGCAGGAGAGTTCGGCGTTGCGGAACTGATTCAGGAGTTCGGCGGTGTAGCCGCCGGGGAGCAGGCTGGGGCGCAGGTCGGTGTGGATCGCGAGAACACTGCTCTCGGGGACGTTCATGCGCCGCAGCTCGCCCCAGGCCTGGTACTCGGCGGGGGGCAGGCCCGGCCCGGAAGTGCGGAAGAGGGTGGTCTCCTCGCCGTTCGCCGGGTCGGTGTAGGTGATGACGGCGGTGTTGCCGGGGCCGGTGACCGGGCGGGCGTCCACCGCCGGTGCCCCGCCCTGCGTGCCGCCGCCGTGCTTCTGCTGGTACATCCGTACGACCTCCTCGACCGGCGCCGACGGCCAGAGCGTCAGCTCGCCGGTGCGGCGGTCGACGACTCCGCACGCGTCGCCGACCGCGGCGGGCGCGCGGCGCTCCCCGGTCACCGGGTCGTGGTCGGGGGCTCCGGGCGCGGCCCACACGACCCACCCCAGATCGAACTCCCGCATCCCGACCTCACGACGCGGCGCCGCCGAGCCTTCCGGGTTGAGCCACCGGTCGGCGATGGCGAGCGCCTGCTCCTGGCTGGTCACGGGGAGGCTCCTTCGAAGTCGGTCGAGAGTGGGGGAAGGAAGAGAGGAGGCCGGGGGGACGTCTGCGGATGTCCTACGAGGCTATCGTCGAGGCCGCCGGGCGGAGGTGGAGGGCCTTCGCCCCGCGCTCTGTGGCGACGACGAGGATGCCGTCGGGGGAGAGGTCGGCAGCGACGAAGGGCGTGTCGGAGATCAGCGCGGCCACGACCTCCCCGCTCGCCCGGTCCCAGACACGCAGATAGTCGGCGCCCCGGCTGAGCCCCAGCGGGGCGGCGGCCCGCTCGTCCTCGGACGGGCGCAGGATCTGCCCGGGATCGATCTCGTCGAGGGAGTGGGGCTGGAGGAGATCGTGCACGAGTACGGCGGAACGGCCCGTCTCGTCCGTGTCGCCGGCCCCTTCCGCGGCGCTGGTCTCGCCCATCTCACCGGTCGCGCTCACCTCGACCTCACCCGCTCCTGCGACCGGACGCGCGCCAGGAGTGTCCGCGGGTACGACGAGAACGGCGACGGGCGTGGCCGGCCCCTCGGGACGGGGAAGGCCCCCGACGGTCACGGCGCTGACGCCGGCGACGGGCAGACTCCACAGCGTCCGCCAGGGCAACTCGAAGCCCAGCCGCTGGACGGCGTCGGCGTACTCGGGCAGGCCGTCCTCGACGAACGCGGTCTCCAGCAGGGCGGCGCGCAGCGCGGCGGGCACCTGGGTGCGGGTCAGCAGGGGAGCCGTACGCAGGTACGTACGGGCCGGAGCGCCGAGCGCCTCCACCGGTACGGCCTCGACGGCGGCACGCAGCGACACCGGGTCGGCGTGCACGAACAGCCCCGGATCCGTGAGGAGTTGGGGCAGCAGACCTGCCTCCAGGGTGTGACCGGCGATGTGGTCGCGTACGTAGGGGTCGGCCTTGCTCCAGTCCTGCTCCGGCACGGCCTCCAGCAGGGCCATCGCTATCCGCGTCTGAGCGGTGTGGAGGTTCGGCAGACCGGCGCGGATCTCGTCGCCGATGGCGGGGTGCAGTAGCCGGAGCAGCGTACGTCCGCCGCCCCGCTCCCCCTCCGCCGGCTGCTCCTCGGGTTGCACGAAGGGCCCGGCGAGCAGCATCCCACCCGCGATGGCCTGGCTCATGTCCTGTTCCGCGACCGCGCTCGCCAGCCGCGCCCACAGAGGGACGGGTATGCCGTCGGCCTCGGCCAGGGCGAGCGGTGCCAGCATCAGCCGTAGCGTCTGCGGATCGGCGCCGAGCCGCCCGGCATGCAGATCGAGGGCCTCCCCGACGGAGGTCGGCAACCAGCTCTCGTCGGCAGGATCGAAGCCCTCGGGTGCCATCAGAACACCCTGAACGGCGAGTTGAACGACCAGCGGACTCGTCCCCGCCCGGCGGCCTATGGCCGCGGCGAGGGCGAGGCGGGCGGCGGGATCGACCGTGAACGGCAGCTCGGGCGCACCGAACTCCGGACTCAGCGCCGCCTGGGCGTGCCGCACGAGGCCCTCCGGGTCGGCCCACTCCGGCTCGTCGAGATCGATGATCTGTACGGTGCCGCGCGCGAGACCCGCGGCGAGCTCGACGACCAGCGGGCGCGGTACCTCGGCCAGGAGCCGTACGGTCCCGGTGGCGGCGAGCGGCGCCAGCACCTCCCGCACAAGCCGCGCGGGCTCGCCCGCGGCCCGTACCGGACCGGCCCGGTCGGCATCCGGCACGACGACGGTCACCGGCTCGTCGAGTGCCGCCAGTTCGGCGAACACGCCCTGCGTGCTCGTGGCGTCCAACTCGTAGTGGTCGGCGAGCAGCCACAGCACCTGCGCGGCGGTCAGCCCGTCGGGGGCCGGGACCGCCGGGGCCGGAAGTTCCGGCGGCACCGTCGACGGATCCATCGCATCCAGCGGCAGCTGCTTGCGGAACTCCGGCTCGCACAGCATGAGGAAGCCGGTGAGCAGCCGCGAACGCCCGCTGCCGGAGTCGCCGGTGACCACGACCACGCGCGGCACGCCGGGCGCGGCCCCGCGCCACGCGGCGAGCGCGCGCAGTGCGGCGGTCCGGCCGCCTATGTGGGGGTGCGGTGCGTAGTCCTCGGTCGAGCCGCTCATGGTTCCCCGTTCCCCGTCCTTCGCCTTCGCGGTCGCATGTGCGTACGACGTCGATCTGCCCTCGATCCGGCCTCGATCTTAGGCGCCGACGAGCGCTATGCGTTCGGCTGCTGCGCCTGACGCTGACGGCGGTACAGAGCGATCGCGGCCTCGGTCGGGAAGTTGGGGACGGTCACGGTCTCGCCGGTGTCCTTGGCGACCACGATCTTGCTGCCACCCGGCGCCGAGGGCTGCGGCCGGCCTTCGGCGTCGGTGGTGGGCGGGAAGGCCGCGTACACCAGATAGCCGATGTCGAACTCGTGGACGTTCAGGGCAGCCGGGGTGCCGTCGGGCAGCTTCGGCTGGGCGTACCGGCTGCGGACGATGGCCAGGGCTTCCTCGGGGGTGGTGGGGGGAGCCGCCGGGGTGTCCGGGGTCATGGAACCGGTCTCCTTGTCGTGGTGGTCGTATCGGGACCGCTCCTGCGGGAGTTCGCCCGTGCGGCTGGCGGCTGTCCTGGGACAGGTGCTTGGGACGGTATCCCGAACCGGCACCGGTCGGCATGCCGGTGCCGTGAGAGGACTGCGCGGACTGTGCGGCCAGCCGGCTTTCGCAGGTCTCCGGCAAGGCCCGCCTGTAGAGGGCGGGCCGGCGGAACTCCGGATTGGGAGCCTTGCCCTTCAGTCATGATCGATACGACACCCGGTACCGGCGTGCCGGTTCCCCGATGCCCGGCAGGCTGCGGCCGTAGATCTCCCGGCCCAGGTCGGGGTTGACGACGCCGTGGCGGGAGGCGGTGCCCAGGTCGCTTCGGATCCGCTGGAGGGGGTTGGCGAGGGCCAAAGCGCTCGCGCCGGGCACGGAGACGAGACGGTCCACCGCCTCGCGGCTGCGGATCGCGGCGACGGCGGTGTCCCTACAGACCCGGGCTCGCTCCGCGACCGTGAGTTGCCGGCCCTCGGCGGAGGCGCGGTCGAGGTCGTCGGCGGCCCGGTAGGCGTACGAGAATGGGTGCGGGCCTTCCGGCCGTCGCCGTCAACGCGGTGCGGATGTCGGCCTCGTCGGCCGGCGTGGGGGAGAGCAGGGGCAGGTTCCCGACAGGGTTCCACTGAGGTGCGGGGTCGGTGTCGGCACACGAAGTCGTGAGCGGCCCGGCGTCGGCCGAGGCGACGGGCTCATCGCGTAGGCGGCAGCGTAGGAAGCGCGGCACGGGCACCGGAAGGAACATCGGTGCGCGACGGGGACACGCGTGACACGGACGGAAGCTGTCGACGTAGCGGCGTGGCGGCAGCGGGCGCCCCTCGACGTTCCGCTGCACCATCCCCACAGGCAGGACCTCCTGCACGAGCAGTGGCAGCGCCGGCTCGGCCATCGCGCGCATGTGCGGCATCCGCGCCTGCCCGCCAACCGCACCGCCGGCGTCCACCGCACCCGGGTGGAACACCGCCTGGTCGGCGGCGTCGCCGACAGCCGGCTGCAGGACCCCGCCTGACTCCGGCCGCCATCGCCGAGGCGCCGAACGTCTCCGTCCGCACCCTCCATCGCGCCTTCGCCGACGGTGAGACCGTCATGGCCTATGTACGCCGACGTCGTCTCGAAGGCGCCCACCGTGAACTCGACCACCCCGGCAGTTCGTACACCGTCGCCGACGTGGCGACACGCTGGCAGTTCGCCGACACCAGCCACTTCCGCCGCGCGTACCGCAACGGCTACGGACGGTCACCACGGCGACCCTGCGCACTGCGCGTTTGCGAGGCTGCGCCAGTCCTGCGTGGCTCAGCGTCAATCGTAGGTGTCGTAGCTTCTTACAGGGTGACCCTCGCGGGCGATGTACCAGTTCTCGGCGGCGTTGTAGGGGTCGATGCTGTAGAAGTGGGCCTCTCCGCATCGCCGGCTGAGTCTCCGGGCCAGCCGGAAACCGTCGAGTTCCTCCAGAAAGGAGTTTCCCCACAGCATGCGCCACTTCTTGAACTGCAGGGACGAGCGCCAATTCTCGAACTCTGGCGTGATGAAGACCCGGTAGGCGGTCTGCGTTTCGCCCTGGGGATCCTGGAACTGCAGGGAGTCTGCGGCCTGGGTGGCGGCGGCCACGCCCATGACGGTAGTGACCGGACGAGGGATCGTGCAGTCCAAGAGCGGATACGGCGTCGTCGAGCCGGTCCGCCGGGAAGGCCGGCCAGCGGCCGGCCTCCGAGGGGACACTCACGGGGAGTTCGTCCAGGAGCTTGACTCGCACGAGGCGTTCCACGGCGCACCGGTCGGCCGCATCGAGGCATTCGGCGCCGTCCGAGTCGACCAAGACCTTCAGGGCATTGCTGCGCAAGCGGCCAGGACCTTGACACCGGATCTCCCTCAGGCGTGACAGTACCTCGTCGCCCAAACGCCTGAGGCCGGACTCGGCACTCCACCTGAGGCCGGACGATCCGCCCCCACCGACATACGGCAGCAACCCGTCGACAACCTGAACGCCGAGCATGACCGGGCCGTACTCTGCGCCCTGCCGAACATTGCTATCCATGTCGGAGAGGTCCCGTGGGAGAGCGTCGGTGGTATCTGCCGTGGGACACAGCCAAGTTGTGGTGCGCAGAGCTGTAGGGTGCCCCCTGAGGGCACTTGCCCGGGTTCGGACAGGGCGGGTGCCCGCGGATACGGGGAGCTCATTGCTGTTGCGATCTGCGACTTGAGCCGACTACGCCGGTCGCCGACTGCCGAATCACCCAAGGAGCCTTTTCCAACCTCACGTCACGTCGGGGACGGCCTCGCGCAGCCGAAGCAGTGTCTGGGTCCGTCCAGAGTTCGGGGGGACCTACCAGCTCCGCCACTCTCAACTCTGATGATCTTCGGTGAAGTGAGGTGTACGGTGTCGGTACGCTGAGTCACCAACAGACGGCGTGCGACATCGTCTGCCGTCGAGCCACGGTAGGCCGGACAGCCGAATCACATCGTGATTCCACCTGCATTCCCATCAGGCACGATCCGTGAAGTTGTAGTCCTCGAAGACGCGTTGCCAGCACTGAGCAGCGTAAGCTTCGGGGTCGAGGCGAGCGAGCCATGAACGCAGGTCGGCCTCCGCGTCTTCGACGGACCAGTCGGAGGCGAACCACCAGTAATAGAGCCGCACCATGGTGACGAACTGTCGCAGGGAGCTCCCGGCCAGTGGGTTGCTGATTCCGGTGGATCCGTCCTGCAACACTTTGCCACTGTTTCCGTCGATGAGAAGGTGCGCTCCCTGCCAGGTCCCGAGCAGAAACCCGGTCCCATCCTCGACCAAGGGATGGGAAACAGCCGTCAGATGTGTTACGGACAGATCCAGAGTTTCAAGTTCCAGGAAACCGCTGATGTGAGGGAAACCGATCTCGGTCAAGAACTGGCGTGCTCCGAGATCGGAGAGTCTCGAGGGCAAGGCACCCTGGGCAAGCCTCTTGAGCCGGGTTGCACCCCAGACATTCTCGAACCACTCGGCGGGAGCCCGTAGCGCCTCAGAGGGAAAGTCGGCGGTCCCAAGCCTGGTGGTAGTACGCAACATCCTCTTCAGGACTCCCGACGGTACCCCCGACTCCGAGGAGTGGACGGCTATGGCGAAGACTCCGTCGCTGGACGACATCACAGCACGGTCACCTGTGCGAACGGCGCGTCGCACATATCGCGGCATACGCGGTACATCGACGTGTCCTTCGGCCGCTCCAGCAGGCCTCCACCCCTGAAGCCCTTGGTCCGCCTCGACGGACTCCGGCGCCATGGGAGCGTCGTCAGGATCGACGGCAGGCTCACCGTTGTCCAGACGCCACACGCTGCTGTTGCCCTGACCGTCCGTGGCGGTGACCAAGGGGGCAGATGCAGAGCGCACGATATGTAGTTTGCGTACGTTTGGCCGCTTGATCAAGTTCTCCGTGGTGGCGGTGCCGGGACCGGTGCCATGTGTCCACAGGGTGTGCCACGGCAAGGTGGAGGCGCCGACAGCGCCGAGGAGACGATCGGCCAAGGCCCGATCTGCCGGTCCTCGGTTGAGAAGGGAGTGATGCAGGAGGGCAAGCCACTCACCGTGTGTATGAGGCCAGACACCGCGTTCGGCGAGATAGTAGAGGTTGGCGGCGGGACTTGACTGAGGCACGGTGCCACCGTGGTAGGCGGCTTCGAATGCCTCGAACAAGGTGTGATGGCCGACCTTGGCCATGATGGTTGCGTCTTGGAGCAGAGACTCGAAGACTCCGCCTGCGGCTGCGTGGCCGGCGGCCGCGCGATGCACGTACCAGTGGACCGCAGACGTCGGTTCTGCGGACCGCAAGGCGGAGAGCACCCTTGCGTGGAAGAGCTCTGCCTCTTCGTGCGGCACCGTCTCACGCCATACCTGAGCAGTGGACTCGCGGCGGAAAGCGACGCCCGCCCAGGCGAATTCACTGTTCGTCTGAGTCAGTAGATCCGCTGAGCGCGATGAGGTCAGCCGCTCCAATTGCTGGACTGAGATGTCGTGTCCAAGCGCTGAGCACAGGACCGACCAGACAGACAGCGGAACAGTTCGGGACTCGGCCAATGCGAGGGCACGGAATGCTGTGGCCTCGACCGGGTCTGCGGAACGATTCATTTGTGCGTAGTCTCCACCGGGCGCGCCCAGTGTCAGCTCTCGGCCGCCCATGGATGCCATCACGTCCGCGGTGTGGTCCACCTCGATCAGTAGTCGCATCCCCAGGCTACGCCTGTGATTCCTGATGAGAGTATGAACCACCTGATGTACGACTCGTTCCGGCTCACGTGTGGTGCGGAGACTGCCTGCCCATTGAGTGTTCGCCAGGAGCACCACCGGTCCCGTGGAGATACTGGTTACCGCATTCGAAAAATTACGGCCATAGGTATCGAGTGCGGCCACACCAAAGGAATCAGCCAGTTTGCGGGCGATCTCCTCGGAAGGCGTGCCCGCGCAATCCAAGAAGAATGCATCGGGCTGCTGCCTGGAAATCTCGCGGAGTAGTTCGGTCTTGCCGGCCCTCTCCTTGCCGCCGAACCACAACCAGGCACTGCTGTCACGTGGCCTGTCGATCCACCGCAGTGCGCGGTTCAAGGCGAGTTCGGGTGACACTTCGGCCGGGTCCGGGGCGGATGTGCTCATACGTCAAGTCGTTTCTAGGAATCCGACGTGGGGGTCGGGAGGGCGTATGCCTTCAGGATATCTGAGACCCTGTTCAGATGGCGCTGGGAGTCGGCATCCATTGCCTGGCGTGGGGTGTTCACTCCCTCTCGGCCCAGAGGGTCGATGAAGGGAACGACCTGCTCGCCCTTCCGGTATCCGGTTCCATAGCTTATCGGCATGCCCTCGGGCATGTACTTCAAGATGTATCCCGAGCAATCCGCGTGACCTGGGGATTCAGAGGGGTGTCCGCACGGTTCTCGCTCTGTGTACATGTGCACTACGTCAAAGGGTTTCTTTCCCTCGGCTGCTCGGTCTTCATTGAGGCGTTCTATCCAGCCACCGATGTGCGGTTCTGAGTGTGCCGGACGGGGTCCCGCGTAGTTGAATGAACTGTCGGCCACATAGTGGGTTTCTCCCGTATGCGGGTCGGACACCTCGATAACGGCAAAGTTCCGGCCGGAGAAGTCGGGTCTCATGTCACTGGTTGCTGCAACCACCTGATCAGCAACGCTCTCGCCGTATTTTTCATCCAGGTAGTGTCGCGTGCGCTGAGCCGGCGAACTGCTCTTGCTGTCAGAACCATCCACGTTCGAGAAGTCCGACTTGGTGCGAACCCCGGCAGCGCGCGATGACCGATGGTTGTCGACTCCGTCGTAGTTCTTCTGCCGGAGGGCATCGCGTGGCCGAAGCGGCTCTCGCTCTGTATCTTCCCGCCATTTGTAGGCAGAGTTATCGCCCTCGCGCGGATGGGGGCTGGCGCCGACTCCTTGGTTTGTGTGGAAGTGGATGCTGAGGCGCGCCAGGACGGCCACAGTTGCCAATTGCTGGCCACGGCTCAGGTCCCCAAAGCCAGGAAGCGCCATCAAGTCGCTGCGGCGCCAGGTGGTGCCGCTCTCGCTTCCCTCGAGCAACTGGCGCATCTGATCATGGTGGTGATTGGCCAGGTTCTCCAGGTAGTTGTACACATGCTCTTGGTCGATCTGGTGGACGTTGCGCTCCCGGAGATCCTGCTGTGCCTGGTCGCCGAGCATGCCGTAGTGCTGGTGATCCGCCGACTGCCTCTCCTCGTACGACGACGAGCTTTCGGGAGGCGCGGATGTGTGTTCTCCGTGATCGGTACCGTCCCCGTCATCAAGCCACGGGTCGCTTGAATCGTCGTCGGACTTTTTACCCGCCGGCTCTTCCGGCGCACGCCGATCGGTGCTTGGAGGATCGGCCGGAAATTTCCGGTCTCGTTGAGGACGGTCGTGGTGGGCCTCCTGCTCCGCGGGGGTGGGATGGGTGATGCCCCCGGGTGAGTTGGTGTCGTGGGTGGCCGTGGTCGGGAGTGGATCCGGCCTGGACGAGTCGGGGTCGGACTGGTGGGTGGAGTCGTCGCCGGGGACGTGGTCCGATGACTCGCTCGACGGTTTCGGCTCGGGATCCTTGTGGTTCTCGTTTTCCTGGGGGGAACTGTCGGGCTTCTGGCGGGGGGTGCTGGTTCCTTCTTGGGGGGTGTTCGTTTCGTGGTGGGGGGTGCTGGTTCCTTCTTGGGGGGTGTCCGAGCCGTGGTGGGAGGTGCTGGTGTCCGTTGGGGTGGGGTGGATCGGGTTGCGGTTGGCGTCCAGGGGGATGTGCCAGACGTGTTCCGCGTTGGGGATGTGGAGGGGCTGGTGGCTGACCTCTCCGCTCTGGGTGTCGATCCAGATGATGTTGCCGTGGTGGTTGACCGCGTTGAAGGCGTGGCCGCCTCCGCCCGGCCAGTCGACCTGGACGATGGCTGCGGCGCCGTGGCCGGCTTGCTGGAGGTCCGACGCGATGCGGTTGGGGGTCTCGGGGTCGCTGCCGGTGCCGGCGTAGGTGTGCGCGGCGCCTGACCAACGGATCTGGTTCGTGTTCGCGTTGTGCTCGGGGGACCAGGGGTCGAGGTTGCCGTGTGCGTCGACGTCGAGGGTGCGGGGGGCCGAGACCTGGGGATTGCCGTACCAGGTCTCCAGGAAAGAACGGGAGCAGTCGGCGCAGTTGTTGCTGCGGCCGGGGACTTGGTTGCCGCCGTCGTTCTGGAGCTGGGACCAGTGGCCGAAGGGGTCCGGGAAACGTTGCGGGGTGCCGTCGGGCTCGTGCGGCACCGCGTTGGCCAGTGCCTGCTGGTCGTCCGGGTGTGGGTCGGTCAGGCCGCCCGGGTAATGGTCCAGGTCGTTGCGGATGTTGTCCAGGCTGTCCTGGTGCGGGTGCTGCTGGGGGGACGTGCCCGGTTGGGCGTGCGGCGTGCCCGGTGGCTGCGGTGTGGCGTGGCCCGCGTGCGACGGCGGGGTGGAGGGTGCCGCGGCGGGAGCGACGGTGTGGATCGGGACGGGCGTCACATGGTCGTGCTGTCGATCGTGGTCGCGGGGCTTGTCCGTTCCGGCTTCGGATGTCTGCGACGTGTGGTGCTGTGACGCCGGTTGCTGCGGGGCGTTCGGGTGCGGAGGGGTGCCGGGTGCCGTGCCTGCGGGCTGGTTCGGCCTGTTGGGAGTGGGGCGGGGGCCCGGCTGGTTCTGAGCGCCGGGCGTGCCGGAGCCACGGGGGGTCTGGGTGGGGCCGGGCTGGGTTGAGGAGTTCGGGGTCGAGGTGTTGCTGTTCGGGTTCGAGGTTCGCTCCGGCCCGCTGCCGCTGCCGCTGCCAGTGCTGGCGCCGGTGTTGCTTGAGGTGGCGGGCGGGGGCGTCTGGTTGGCGGTTCGATTCGTGGGCGAGTTCGGGTCCGCGTTCGAGTTCCGGTTCGGGCTCGGGTCCGCGGCCGGGCTTTGGGCACGGGTGGGTGTGCGGACGTCGGTCGCGTCTGTGGTGTTCCGGGGTGCGGTGCGGTCGCTCGGTGTGGTGCCGGGGGTGTTGCGGGGTGCGGTGCGGTCCTCTGGGGTGGTGTTTCGAGGCGTCGTCCGCTCGTCCGTGCGGGGGGTCGACCGGTCGTCCGTCCTGGGTGCGGCGCGGTCCTCCGGCCGCGGCGTCGTACGGTCCTCCGAAGGACTGCGGGGCGTCGAGCGGTCCTCCGGAAGGCTGCGGGGCGTCGTGCGTCCCTCCGGCGTTTCCCGCGGTGTAGTTCGGCTCTCCGGGACCGTGCCAGGGGTGCGCTGCGTCGGGATGCGGCCGTCTGTCGCACCGGGCGTGCGGCCCTCTGCCGTCCCGGGTGTGCGGCCCTCTGTCGTACGAGGCGTGCGTCCGTCGCTCGTGCCGGATGGCCGTCCGTCACCTGCGCCGGATACTCGGCCGTCACCACCGCTTGGTATTCGGCCGTCGCCCGCGCTGGGTATTCGGCCGCCGCCCGTGCCGGGTATACGGCCCTCCGGCATCGCGGTTCGCAGTGTCCGAGGCGTCGTCTGGGATGTGGGGCTCGGCGTGGGCGCGGGGCCCGTTCCCGTTGCGGACGGGGTGGTGGAGGAAGGACTCCTCGTCGGGCCCGGGGCCGTGGCCGGGCTGGTGGGGCCCGGCGCGGAGGACGTGGTGCCGAGTGTGCTTGCCGTCGGGCGCGGGCCCGGGCCGCCGGTGGTGGGCGGAGGCGTGGGCGAGGTGGGCATCGCTGAGCCGCCGTCCGTGCGGCCGCCGGTTCCGCTGGGGGAGTGGTCGGTGGCGGCCGGGGTGGGGGAGGCGTGGGACTGGGTGGGGACGCCGGCGGCCAGGCTGTCGATCGATGTGCCGATGCCGCCGCCCCTGCCACTGCCCGACGAGGGCGCCGCACCGTCGGACGACACATGGCTGGGTGCCGCGTGCGGGGTCGGTGAAGAGAAGCCGGACACGGAGGAGTGGCCCGTGCCGGACGTACTCGGAGCACCGGACGAGACGTCGGTGTTCGGGGCGCTGTGCGAGGTTCCGCGGGGCGTGGGGTCGTCGAAGTCCGCCAGCGACGGTGTGTGCCGCGGGGCCGGCGTGTCCGAGGAGGAGGGGTCCGGCGAGCCGGAACCCGAGTCGGAGCCGGAGCCGGAATCAGAACCGGAGTCCGAGCCGGGGCCCACGCCCACGTCCGGCGTGTGCAGGCCGGCACCACCCGTGTCGGCGGATATACCGGCGCCTATGTTCCGCCCCGCACCCGAATCCGTGCTCGTACCCGAATCCCTGCTCGTACCCGAATCCGTGCTGTCCGAGTGCCCGCTCGTGTCCGAGTGCGTCGACGACGAGGAGTCGGACGAGGACCCCGAGTCCGTGCCTGTGTCCGAGTCCGACGACGACCTCGACGAGGAGTTGGAGTCCCCGTCCCCGCCCTCCCCGTCCCCGCCCTCGCCGTTCTCCGTGCCCGACGCGTGATGGCCGTCGATGCGGCTGTCGATGGCGTGGTGGAAGCGGTGGCCGGCCTTCTGGCCCAGGCTGTCGCGCACACCCTCGGCCAGGGTCTGGGGGGTCTGCTTGATGGCCTGCCAGCCGGCGTCCTTGCCGGCCTTCACGGTCTGGCCGAGGTCGTAGCCCTGCTGGGCGCCGAAGCCGACATTCACCGTCTGCCGGATGAGGTCGGTGATGATCGCCTCGATCGCCGAGATGGCGGGTTCCTTCATCGCCTCGACGATCGATTCCATGAGCGCCTCTTTGAGCTCGTCGAGGAGGCGACGCACGATCAGCCGAGTGACCTGGGTGGCGCCGAGTGCGCCGGCCTCGGACAGGCCGAAGGTGAAGGGCGCGGCGGCCTGGGCGGCGGCGATCTCGAAGGCCAGGGCGATCAGCTGGGCGATCACCGCCCATTTGGCGAACTCGACGATGTACGCGCAGGCTTCCAGCACGTTTGCGATGGTGTAGGCGGCCTGGGCCGCGTTCGCGAGGTAGCCGTCGGAGCCGTTCCCGCCGTCGAACTTGGCGTAGGCCTTGGTGAACGCGTCGATCGACTCGCCGGCGTTGTGAGCCACCACGGTCCGGGCACTGGCGTTCGCCGAGGCGTGCAGGTCGGTGACGTCGTCGCCGAACTTCCGCCACAGGGTGGCGCACTCCCTGAGCTTGTCCTCGTCCGCCGTCGGCCAGCGGTAGCCGAGCATCTCGAGAACCCACTCGAGTTCGTCCGGCAGCATCATCGACACAGCGCACACACCCCCGTCTGCAACCGGCTTCCAACTCCCCCACCCATCAGGGGAGATCGCGCATGGAACAGCCGTACGCACAGCTTACGTACCGGCCCGCGAGCAACTTCAGAGGATTGCTGTCACAAATCTGTTGCAGGCCGGGCTGCTTGACCGCGGTGCGCGCGACCTCCTGGCGGCTGCCGATCGAGCCGCCTCACGACCGCGGATCAAGCCGTCGTACGCCTTCCGATCAGCCCTCTTGCCGACGACGCAGATGGTGCGGCCCCGTCGGCATGTCCACCTGACCGTCGTACTCAGCCGTGATGGTCCGCCAGGCGGCGTCCTCGTCGCCCTCGTTCCGTTCGTGTCGTACGCCCATCTCCGTGAAGGCCAGCCCCATCCCCGCGAGCCGTTCCGCCAGGCTGCCCATCGACTGGTACATGCCGTCGCGCAGGCCCTCGTAGGCGACGCCGAACTTCTCGCCGATGTCGTCGTCGCCCCACGGCGGGGTGCCGTTGCCGCCTTCGAGCGCGGTCAGCCCTTTCTGCAGGCTATCCACCGCCTTGCCGAAGTTCTGGCCCACCGTGAACATGTTGTAGCCCTCGGCCTTGAGGACCGAAGGATCGGCGCGCAGCCCGTCGTCGGCCACAACTGCCCCCCGTGAATCGGCATTTGTTCGACTGTTCGACAGACCACCCTAGCGGGCACGCCGGGGCCGTACCCACCTCCGGCCCCTCATCCCCTCCAACCCCACACACGCCGGAGGGGCGGCACCCCTCAGGTGCCGCCCCTCCGATCGTCGTGCCGGGCCAGACGGGAACTCAGAACCGCGCCGGAAGCCATCCGGTCTGGATCAGCTGGCCCCCGCGCCGCCGCGTGTGGAAGTAGCCACGGCCGGGCGGCAGTTGCGACGGGGTGATGTTGCCGAGCAGGGCGCCCTCCGTGCGGTCGCCGGAGAGCACGATGCCCTGGGCGCCCAGTTCGCGCAGGCGCTGCATCACCGGCTCGTACAGCGACCGGCTGGCACCGCCCGAGGACCGCGCGATGATGACGCGCAGGCCGATGTCACGGGCGAAGGGAAGATACTCGAGCAGCGGGGCCAGCGGGTTCATGCCCGTCGCCACCAGGTCGTAGTCGTCGACGATGACGAACGCGTCCGGGCTGTTGTACCAGCTCCGGTTGCGCAGCTGCTCGGGTGTGACGTCCGGGCCCGGCATGCGACGGTTCATCGAACCGGCCAGGCCCTCCAGCGTCTCCGTCAGGGCGGGCGCCGACGCGCAGTAGCGCGACAGATGCGACTCCGGGACACCCTCCAGATGGGCGCGCCGGTAGTCACCCATGACGATCTTCGCCTTGTCCGGGCTGTAGCGCTCGGTGATCTGCTTGATGAGCAGCCTCAGCATCGCGGACTTACCGGACTCGCTCTCACCGAACACGATGAAGTGAGGGTCCGTCTCGAAGTCGACGAAGACCGGCGCGAGCGTCGACTCGTCGATGCCGATGGCGACACCGCGCGCCGGGTGCTCGTACCCCTTGGGCAGCCGGTCCGCCGACAGCTGGGTGGGCAGCAGCCGTACGGCCGGAGCGTGGCTGCCCTGCCAGTTGTCGTTGACGCCGCGTACGAGGATCGTCGTCGCCTCCGACAGGTCCTTCGTGTCCGAGGAGCCGTCGACGCGGGGCAGCGCCGTCATGAAGTGCAGCTTGTCCAGGCTGAGGCCGCGGCCCGGCATGGTGCTGGGCACGTTCTGGGCGACCTTGCGGTCGATCTCCGACTCGGTCGGGTCACCGAGCCGCAGCTCGATGCGGTTCTGCAGCATGTCCTTGAGCGCGGGCCGCACCTCGGTGTAGCGGCTGGCGGTCAGGATCACATGCACACCGAAGCCGAGACCGCGCGTCGCGATGTCGGTGACGGCCGCCTCCAGCAGCTCGTAGTCCATCTTGAAGGTCGCCCAGCCGTCGATGACGAGGAAGACGTCACCCCACGGTTGGTCCGGCAGCAGCCCCGCGGCCCTGCGCTGCCGGTACGTCTGGATCGAGTCGATGTTGTTCGCGCGGAAGTACTCCTCGCGCGTGTTCAGAATGCCCTCGACCTCGCTGACCGTCCGGCGGACCTTCTCCGCGTCGAGCCGGTTGGCGACTCCGCCGACGTGCGCCAGCTCCTCCATCGCGATCAGACTGCCACCGCCGAAGTCCAGGCAGTAGAACTGCACTTCGGTGGGTGTGTGGGTGAGTGCGAACGACGAGACGAGCGTGCGCAGCAGCGTCGACTTGCCGGACTGCGGACCGCCGATGAACAGACCGTGGCCCGCACCGCCGGAGAAGTCCCGGTAGAGCACGTCGCGGCGCTGCTCGAACGGCTTGTCCACCAGGCCGACCGGCACATTGAGCCGGCCGAGCGCCGTGTACTCGGGCGCGGTCAGGCCGCGCTCCGGGGTGACGGCCAGCTGGGGGAGCAGCTGCTCCAGCGAGGGCGCCTCCTCGAGCGGGGGCAGCCACACCTGGTGCGCGGGCGGTCCCTGGTTGACCATCCGGCCCACGATGACGTCCAGGACCGTGTCGGCGAGCGCGTCGTCCACGCCGCTGTCGGCCTCCGGCTCCTCGACCACCGGCTGCACGGGCAGCGCCACGTGTTCCGCCGTGAACAGCGCGGGCCGCAGCTGGGTGGAGCGGTTCACCCGGGACGGGCCCTCGCCGTGGTACGCCCCCGACACATACGCGGCCTTGAAACGGACCATGGTGTCGGTGTCGTAGCGCAGATAACCCGAGCCGGGGATCGACGGCAGATGGTAGGCGTCCGGGACGCCGATCGCGGTACGGGACTCGGCGGCGGAGAAGGTACGCAGACCGATCCGGTACGACAGATAGGTGTCCAGGCCGCGCAGCTTGCCCTCCTCCAGACGCTGCGAGGCCAGCAGCAGGTGCACACCCAGCGAGCGGCCGATACGGCCGATCTGGATGAACATGTCGATGAAGTCGGGCTTGGCGGTGAGCAGCTCGGAGAACTCGTCGAGGACGATCACCAGCGAGGCCATCGGTTCCAGGGCCGCGCCCGCCGCCCGTGCCTTCTCGTAGTCGTGCAGATTGGCGTAGTTGCCCGCCGTGCGCAGCAGTTCCTGACGCCGCTGCATCTCACCCGTGATCGCGTCACGCATACGGTCGACGAGCGTGAGGTCGTCCGCGAGGTTGGTGATGACGGCCGCGGTGTGCGGCATGTCCGCCATGCCCGCGAAGGTCGCACCACCCTTGAAGTCCGCGAGGATGAAGTTCAGGGTCTCCGAGGAGTGTGTCACCGCGAGACCGAGTACCAGCGTCCTCAGCAGCTCCGACTTGCCGGAACCGGTCGCGCCGACGCACAGACCGTGCGGACCCATGCCCTCCTGCGAGGCCTCCTTGAGGTCGAGCATGACCGGCTCGCCGTTCTCGCCGACACCGATCGGCACCCGCAGCCGCTCGTGCAGCGTGCGCGGACGCCAGGTGCGCGAGACATCGACGGAACCCGCGTCACCGATGCCCATGAGATCGGTGAAGTCCAGGTTGGACAGCAGGGGTTCGCCCTCCTCCGCGGTGCCCACCCGGAACGGGGCGAGCTGCCGGGCCAGGGACTCGGCCTGCGCGGCGCCCAGCACATCGGCCTTGCCGGTGTACGCGGACTCGTGACCCACGTACAGCCGCATGCCGTTGGGCTTCGCATAGACCGTCAGACCGGCGCGCAGCTCCTCCTCCAGCTCACCCGGGGCGATCTCCAGGAAGGTGACACCCTGGAGTCCCTCGACACTGGCGAGTTCGGAGTCCGGCGGCACCGTGCCGCCGTCGAGCACCACGATCAGGTGCGGCTGGTCGTACACCGGGTTCGCGTCCCGGTTCCAGCGCGGCCGGTCCGCCAGCTGGTCGGCCAGGGCCTCCTCCAGCTCCCCGAGGTCGTCGAAGAGGAGCCGGGCCGAGCCCGCTCCGTCCTTCGCCTTCGGATGCTGGCTGTGCGGAAGCCACTTGATCCAGTCCCAGTCGGCCGCCGCGGACGGGTGCGCCACCACGGCCACCATCAGGTCCTCCGGCGAGTGCAGCGTCGTCAGCTGGGCCAGGGAGGCGCGGGCGTTGCCGTAGACCGTGTCGGTGTCTCCGCACACCGTCACGTGGTAGAAGGCGCGCAGCGAGACGGAGACAGGCAGGTCGGACAGGCTGCCATGGGCGTCGAGGAAGGCCTTCATGGCCGCCGCGGTCAGCGGTTCCAGCTCCTCCTTGGGCGCGGTCTCGGGAGCGACGAGCGGAGTGTTCAGCTGCTGGGTGCCCCGGCCTATCCGGACGGAGGCGAAGTCCCCGTCGGTCGGGCGCCGCTCCCACAGCCGCCTGCCGTCGGTCGCCAGCGCCCACAGCTGATCCGGGTCGGGATGCTGGAAGAGCTGGCTGCGCCGCTGCAGATCGGCGGTCTTGTGCACGTCCTTGCGGACCTGCTCCAGATAGCGGAAGTAGTCACGCCGGTCCTGCGCCATCCCGGCGCCGCCGCCCTGACGGGACTTGGTGAACTGGGCGATCGCCATGGCCAGGGTCGAGGCCAGCATCAGTCCGCCGACCACCCGCATATAGGACGGCAGGCCCGGCATGAAGAAGAAGCCGACCGAACCCAGCATGCCCATCATGGGCAGCAGGGTCATCAGCATGCTCTCCTCGCCCTCACGCGGGATCTCGGGGGGCGTCTCCAGTCTGATCTCGCCGTCCGGGACGACCAGGGGCGCTGTCCGCGGCGGCCGTTTGATGATGACGACGCTCACCGATGCACTCTTCCTTCGCGATTGATACGTCTTGGTACCGACGCCCCCGTGTACCGCGACCTGTTCTCGTTCGCGTAGGCGTCGTCCACGCAGGCGTCGATCCTACTGATGCGCACCGTGCGCAAAGGAGGCAGGACGATGGAGATGCCTGGCGGGTCCTGGGGGAAAGGAGGAGGCTGGCCCCGGACCCGAGGCGGCAACGGATAGGGTGGCGCTCCGTGTCGTACGAGCGGCGCGAAGTCGTGAAAAAGTCGTGAAGAAGCCTTGTCTAGCAGGGGGAACTACCAGGTGAGCACGGGGACTTCGACAGGTTTCTGCCGAATCACCATCGCAGCGCCGGACAGCCGTGTCGATGTGGCGCTGCCGGAGGACCTGCCGATTCAGGACCTCTTTCCCGAGATTGTCAGGCTCTCGGGCCTGGTCCAGCCCGACACCAGCCCCGCCGGCTACCACCTCGTACGTCGCGAGGGGCAAGTGCTCGACGCGAGCCGGTCGTTGCAGGAGCAGCGGGTCAGGGACGGCGAGGTGCTGCTGCTGCGCACGTTCGCCGATTCCCTGCCGCCGGCCGTGCACGACGACGTGGTGGACGCGATCGCCGCCGCGGTCAAGCAGGACCTGCGCAGCTGGAACGACAACCTGATGCGGGTGGCCGGCCTCGTCTCCGGTGCACTGCTGCTGGTCATGCTCGGCTTCGTCTTCTGGTTCGCGGACCCGATACGGCATGACATGCACGGCCTTCAGGGCATCCTCGCCGGTGTGGTCGCCGTCGGCCTCACGGCACTCGCCGGTGTGCGGGCCCGGGTCTACGCCGACCGCGGTTCCGCCGTCGCGCTCGGTGTCTCGGCCCTGCCGCACGCGCTCATCGCGGGCTCCGGCGTCATTCCCCAGGACGCGGGGCACGGTCCCGGCCGGATCCAGTTCCTCGTCGGCTGCGTCGCCGTGCTGCTCTTCTCCATCGTGCTGATCATGCTGCTGCCGCAGGGTGACGCCCCCTTCGTGGCCGCCGCGCTCGCCGCCGCGATCGGCACGCTCGCCGTGTTCTGCGGTGTGCTCACCGACGCACAGCCCCGGCAGATCGCCGCGGGCACCGCGGTCGTCGCGCTGGCCGTCGTCGGCTTCCTGCCCGGCTGGTCGGCCCGCTTCGCCAAGCTGCCGATCGGCTTCCGCAACCCGGAGGACCTGGCCCGGGCCCGTCGCGAGGGCCGGGACGGCGACCTGGAGGCGGTCGACGTCCAGCGCATCATCGCCCAGACCGGCCGGGGCCACGAACTGCTGCTCGGCTTGGTGGGCGGCTGCGCCGCCGTCGTCATCGGCGCGGGCGGCGCGGTGCTCGGCTTCAGCGACAGCGGCTGGGCGCAGCTGCTCGCCCTGTGCACCGGCCTCGCCGCGATGCTGCGGGCCCGTCTGTTCCGCTACACCGCTCAGGTGACGTGCCTGTTCGTGGCCGGTGTCGTCACCCTCGGCCTCCTGGTCCTCGGCCTCGCGATCTCGCCCCCGACCGACATCCTCGTCGAGCTGGCCCAGGGCAACGCCGGACCCGTCGACATACGGACCCTGTGGCTCGGGGCCTCGGTCGCGGCCGGTGTGCTGCTGCTGATCTCGATCGCCCTGATCGTGCCGCAGAAGGGGCTCTCCCCCTTCTGGGGCCGCATGCTGGACCTCGCGGACTCCCTGGTCCTGCTCTCCCTGGTCCCGGTCTGCCTGGCCGTCCTCGATGTCTACGGCAAAGTCCGCGGCGGAGTCTGACGACCGCTCGACGGCGAACGGCGCTCCGCTACTGCGGGGCGCCGTTTCCTTTGCCGTAGGTGTTGCCGTACGTGCGGATTGCCTACTGCGACCAGCCCAGGCCTCCCGCGCGCAGGCTGCTGCGTAAACCGCGGGACGGGCAGGCGCAAAGGATGCGACAGGGTCGTCTTCTGAACCGGTAAACGTCCCCCGTCACGCATGACTGTCGTGGGTACCGTCGCTGAATCATGTACTCGACGACGGGGGCGGGATGACGAACCAGTTCGGTGTCGATCCCGATACGTTGACGGACCTCGCGGGCAAGTTCGACAGGGAGGCGAAGGGGCTGGCCGGGCCGATCGACGACTTCGCGGCGACCGCGTCCGAGATCGGGGAGGCCTTCGGTCTGCTCGGCGCCTGCGACGGGGCGGCGGAGAAGTACCAGAAGTTGCTGACCAGCACCGTCAAGGCGCTCGGGCACCTCCCCGGGGTGCTCGGCAGCGACGCCGACCGGCTGCGCCTCAACGCCGCGAACTACAAGGACTCCGACCAGGTGGCCGTAAGCCGTCTCCACGCCGCGACCAGGCCGGCAGCGGGCCCGGCGTGAGCATCAACAGCTGGATCGACGGCAAGGTCCTGGAGATCCTCCAGGCGTGCGGGGTGGAGCTTCCGGGCGGTGACGGCGAGAGCCTCCGGACGATCGCCCGTGCCTGGGACACCATGGGCACCGAGCTGACCGAGGTCGTCCACACCCTCGATGTGGCGATCGCGGGGATCGACAGACAGGGCTGGCACGGCGAGGCCCGTGACGCCTTCGAGAAGCACTGGCGGGAACAGAAGCAGGTCATCAGCGACGTCGCGCACAACTTCCACCAGGTGGCCGACGGGCTGCGGGCGTACGCCGACGAGATCGACAGGATCAACGAGGAGATCATCGACATCTGTGTCGAGATCGCCGAGATGGAGGTGGCCGGAGCGGCGCTGTCCTTCTTCACCGGCTTCCTCTCCGACCTCGTCGCGAACACGGCAGTGGCCGCACGCATCAGCAGGATCGTCGACCTGGTGAAGCTCTTCACCTCGGCCGCCGAGAAGGTGGCGGCCCTGCTGGAGCGATTCGGCGCGCTCACCGAGGAAGGGGCGGCCACGCTGGCCCGGGTTCTCACCAAAGTGGCCCAGTTCAGCGCGAAGTTCCTCACCAAGGGGGGCGAGAGCTTCGTCACGAACTTCGCCGCCGACTCGGGCAGCATGATGGTCAACCAGGCCGTTCACGGTCAGCCTGTGACCGTCGGGGACGACCTCGCCGGCGGTGCGTGGGCCGCCGGCGGTACGGCCGTGTTCACCGGGGGCGGTGCGGCGCTGGCGGACACGGCGGAGCTGACCGGGGTGGCGGGCAATGTCCTCAGGGGCGATGGCCTGCTCGGCACCACCGTCAACGGCGCGGCGGGCAACGTCGCGGGTGGCCTCTCGGCCGACATGGCAAACGACCAGGACGCGTCGACGATGGGTCAGGACGCTCTCACGAACGCTGCGACCGGTGCCGTCGGCAACGCCCAGAACCATGGCGTCAACCACGCCTTGGAGGAGCATGGAAGCCTTGGCGGCGAGAACCTCAGCGATCAGGGCAAGCTCGCCGACAGCGCGTTCAAGAACACCGTGGGCACCACGTTGAACACGGGCGTCTACGCCGCAGGCTCCGGCATCGAGTCGGACATCCAGGACCTGGCCAAGAGCGAGGGAGAGCAGCCGACGCCATGAGACTTGCGGCGACCTGGACCCCGAACCAGGACCACCCCGCTTCCTGGAGCGGCTTCCTGCTGGCGCTCCTCGGGATCGCCGGGTGTCTGATCGTCATAGCCGGTGTCGCTGTGACCATCGCTCTTTGGCGTGCCCAAGGACGCAGAAAGTGGGGCAACTACGTCCTCGGACCGACGATCCTCGTCGTCGGCCTCGCCGCCACGGGCTTCGGCTTCCGGCTGTTGTGACCCTGCCTGCGGTGACTCTGCGGCTTGCGGCCTGTCGCATGGGGCCCGCGACCCGCGAGCCGGAGGCGAGCGCTCCCGGACGGGTGGTTCATCAGGCGAGCGTGCCCGGACGAGTGGTTCGTCGCCGTCCCGGAAGTCGGAGGCATTGCCGCGATGTTGTCGGCGCGCACGATGCTTCCGCTTCTACGCTGCCCTCATGACCACGACCGATCAAGCTGCCGTGACCTCGACCGATCAGGCTGCCGTGCCCTCGACCGATCAAGAAGACGTGACCTCGACCGATCAAGAAGACGTCGACACCGGTCAGGAAGATGCCGATGGCGACCGGACCGGGCCCACCGGGGAGACCGAGGAGCTTGACGAGCCGGCGGAACCGGAGGAGCGGCACCAGGCACTGAGCCCCCGGCAGGCCCGCCGCCTACGCATGGCCGTGGCCGGGACAATCATGGCCGCGGTCGCTGTCATGCTTGTCATAGGGCTCCGTGAACAACCCTCGCTCCTGACCATCGGTGTCTACGGCGCCATCCTCATCTTGTGCGGCGTGGTCATCGAGCTCAGCCGCCGCGGCCGGACCCGCGTCGGCACGTGGCTGCTGGCGACCGGGCTCGTCGCCGTCGTCGTCGCAGACCAGTTCCTGCGGGCGCGCTGATGCCCGCAGCCCGCCGGGCCCGAGGGGCGGGAAACCTGCCCACTACGGGCTGGTACCCTGTGTGACGGCCGTTCGTGTACGCCCCCCGGACCCCGCCGACGCCCCTCAGGGGCTGCCAGGGATCCGGAGGCCGCGCCGAGCGGATCCCGCCGCCCGAGTTGTGGAAGCTCCCCTGAGAAGCAGACCAGGGGCACTCGGTGGCACTCAAAAAGACTACGAGGAGTACGCGTGTCGCTCGACGCCGCTACGAAGAAGCACATCATGTCCGAGTTCGGTACCAAGGAGGGCGACACCGGCTCCCCCGAGGTCCAGGTCGCGCTGCTGTCCCGCCGTATCTCGGACCTGACCGAGCACCTCAAGACCCACAAGCACGACCACCACTCCCGCCGTGGTCTGCTCATCCTGGTCGGTCAGCGTCGCCGCCTGCTGCAGTACCTGGCCAAGAAGGACATCCAGCGCTTCCGTGTGCTGGTCGACCGCCTCGGCATCCGCCGTGGTGCGGCGGGCGCCAAGTAAGACGCCGTGAAGGGAGCGGTTCCCGAGCGAAGGGGACCGCTCCCTTTGCTGTACGTGCGGACTGTCACTGCCGCTTTGTAGTGTGGTAGCACAACGCAAGACGTACGACACCGTGCGAGGAGCGTCCGGACCCCGGGCACATCCCCGCGCACCGAACGAGGAGAAGCGCACCTCGCCGCCGCCGGTCCTCGGTAGTGGCCCCCGGGGGGAAGCGAGCCCCGGGTGCTTCGATCGAAGACCGGCCCGCACCAGATGGAGCGCTTCTCCGCCACCGTCCCCCTGCCACACGGGCAGCGAGGGACGAAGACGAGGAGAAAACGCTAGTGGAGAACGAGACCCACTACGCCGAGGCCGTCATCGACAACGGCTCCTTCGGCACCCGTACGATCCGCTTCGAGACGGGCCGCCTGGCCAAGCAGGCCGCCGGCTCCGCCGTCGCGTACCTGGACGACGACACGATGGTCCTGTCGGCCACCACCGCGTCCAAGAGCCCCAAGGACCAGCTCGACTTCTTCCCCCTGACGGTGGACGTCGAGGAGCGGATGTACGCGGCCGGGAAGATTCCCGGTTCCTTCTTCCGCCGTGAGGGCCGTCCCTCCGAGGACGCCATCCTCACCTGCCGGCTCATCGACCGCCCGCTGCGCCCGTCCTTCAAGAAGGGCCTGCGCAACGAGATCCAGGTCGTCGCCACCATCATGGCGCTCAACCCCGACCACCTGTACGACGTCGTGGCGATCAACGCCGCGTCCGCGTCCACGCAGCTGGCCGGCCTGCCCTTCTCCGGCCCGATCGGCGGCGTCCGCGTCGCGCTGATCAACGGCCAGTGGGTCGCCTTCCCGACGCACACCGAGCTCGAGGACGCCGTCTTCGACATGGTCGTCGCGGGCCGCGCCCTGGAGGACGGCGACGTCGCGATCATGATGGTCGAGGCCGAGGCCACCGACAAGACCATCCAGCTGGTCAAGGGCGGTGCCGAGGCCCCCACCGAGGAGGTCGTCGCCGCCGGTCTGGATGCCGCGAAGCCCTTCATCAAGGTGCTGTGCAAGGCCCAGGCCGACCTCGCCGCGAAGGCCGCCAAGCCGACCGCCGAGTTCCCGATCTTCCTCGACTACCAGGACGACGTCCTGGAGGCACTGACCGCCGCGGTCCGCCCCGAGCTGGCCCAGGCGCTCACCATCGCCGGCAAGCAGGAGCGCGAGAGCGAGCTGGACCGCGTCAAGCAGCTCGCCGCCGAGAAGCTCCTGCCGGAGTTCGAGGGCCGCGAGAAGGAGATCTCCGCCGCGTACCGTTCGCTGACCAAGGCCCTGGTCCGCGAGCGCGTCATCAAGGAGAAGAAGCGCATCGACGGCCGCGGTGTCACCGACATCCGCACCCTGGCCGCCGAGGTCGAGGCCATCCCGCGGGTGCACGGCTCGGCCCTGTTCGAGCGCGGCGAGACCCAGATCCTGGGTGTCACCACGCTGAACATGCTGCGCATGGAGCAGCAGCTCGACACCCTCTCCCCGGTGACGCGCAAGCGCTACATGCACAACTACAACTTCCCGCCGTACTCCACCGGTGAGACCGGCCGCGTCGGCTCCCCGAAGCGCCGCGAGATCGGCCACGGCGCCCTCGCCGAGCGCGCCCTGGTCCCGGTCCTGCCCACGCGCGAGGAGTTCCCGTACGCGATCCGTCAGGTGTCCGAGGCCCTCGGCTCCAACGGCTCGACGTCCATGGGCTCGGTCTGCGCCTCCACCATGTCGCTGCTGAACGCCGGTGTGCCGCTGAAGGCCCCGGTCGCCGGTATCGCCATGGGTCTGATCTCCCAGGAGATCGACGGCGAGACGCACTACGTGACGCTGACCGACATCCTCGGCGCCGAGGACGCCTTCGGCGACATGGACTTCAAGGTCGCCGGCACCAAGGAGTTCGTGACCGCCCTCCAGCTCGACACCAAGCTGGACGGCATCCCGGCCTCCGTCCTGGCCGCGGCCCTCAAGCAGGCCCGCGACGCCCGTCTCCACATCCTCGACGTGATGATGGAGGCCATCGACCGGCCCGACGAGATGTCCCCGCACGCCCCGCGGATCATCACCGTCAAGATCCCGGTCGACAAGATCGGTGAGGTCATCGGCCCCAAGGGCAAGATGATCAACCAGATCCAGGAGGACACCGGCGCCGAGATCACGATCGAGGACGACGGCACGATCTACATCGGTGCCGCCGACGGCCCGTCCGCCGAGGCCGCCCGCGCCACGATCAACGGCATCGCCAACCCGACCATGCCGGAGGTCGGCGAGCGCTACCTGGGCACGGTCGTGAAGACGACCACCTTCGGCGCGTTCGTCTCGCTGCTCCCGGGCAAGGACGGTCTGCTGCACATCTCGCAGATCCGCAAGCTCGCCGGCGGCAAGCGCGTGGAGAACGTCGAGGACGTCGTCGGCGTGGGCCAGAAGGTCCAGGTCGAGATCGCCGAGATCGACTCCCGCGGCAAGCTCTCCCTCATCCCCGTCATCGAGGGCGAGGACGCGGGCGAGGACGCGAAGGACGACACCGACCAGTGACGTCCCGTGGCTTCAAGGCGACGGCCCGCACCTCCTCGGAGGCGCGGGCCGTCGCCCGTACCCAAACCCTGATCAAGGGGGCGAACGGCATCGGCACTGTCCGTAAGACCACCCTTCCGGGTGGACTGCGCATCGTCACCGAGACCCTGCCCTCGGTGCGCTCCGCCACGTTCGGCATCTGGGCGCACGTCGGCTCGCGCGACGAGACACCGGCGCTGAACGGCGCCACGCACTACCTCGAACACCTGCTCTTCAAGGGCACGGAACGGCGTAGCGCCCTGGACATCTCGGCCGCGATCGACGCGGTCGGCGGCGAGATGAACGCGTTCACGGCGAAGGAGTACACGTGCTACTACGCGCGGGTGCTCGACACCGACCTGCCGCTGGCGATCGATGTCGTCTGTGACATGCTCACCGGCTCGCTGATCCGCGAGGAGGATGTCGACATCGAGCGCGGCGCGATCCTCGAGGAGATCGCGATGACGGAGGACGACCCGGGCGACTGTGTGCACGACCTCTTCGCGCACACGATGCTCGGCGACACCCCGCTCGGCCGCCCGGTCCTCGGCACGGTCGACACGGTCAACGCGCTGACCGCGGACCGCGTCCGCCGCTTCTACCGCAAGCACTACGACCCCACGCATCTGGTGGTCGCGTGCGCGGGCAACGTCGACCACAACAAGGTCGTACGCCAGGTGCGTGCCGCCTTCGAGAAGGCCGGCGCGCTCACCCGGTCGGACGCCGTGCCCCTCGGGCCGCGCGAAGGCCGCCGCGGCATCCGCACGGCCGGCCGGGTCGAGCTGCTGTCCCGCAAGACCGAGCAGGCGCATGTCGTCCTCGGCATGCCCGGCCTGGCCCGCACCGACGAGCGCCGCTGGGCCCTCGGGGTGCTGAACACGGCGCTCGGCGGCGGTATGTCGTCCCGGCTCTTCCAGGAGGTCCGCGAGAAGCGGGGCCTCGCCTACAGCGTGTACTCGTACACCTCCGGCTTCGCCGACTGCGGTCTGTTCGGCGTCTACGCGGGCTGCCGCCCCAGCCAGGTCCACGACGTCCTCAAGATCTGCCGGGACGAGCTGGACCAGGTGGCCGAGCACGGTCTGTCCGACGACGAGATCACCCGCGCCATCGGCCAGCTGCGCGGGGCCACGGTCCTCGGGCTGGAGGACACGGGCGCGCTGATGAACCGCATCGGCAAGAGCGAGCTGTGCTGGGGCGACCAGATGTCCGTCGACGACATGCTGGCCCGGATAGCCGAGGTCACCCCGGACGACGTCCGGTCCGTGGCCCGGGACGTCCTCGGACAGCGGCCCTCGCTGTCGGTCATCGGCCCGCTGAAGGACCGGCAGGCGTCCCGTCTGCACGATGCGGTCGCGTAATCCCCTCCGGTTAAGGAAGCAAGAGATGAGCAAGCTGCGCGTGGCGGTCCTGGGCGCCAAGGGCCGGATCGGTGCGGAGGCGGTACGGGCCGTCGACGCCGCCGAGGACATGGAACTGGTGGCCGCTCTCGGCCGGGGCGACAAGCTGGAGGCCCTCGTCGAGACGGGCGCCCAGGTGGCGGTGGAGCTGACCACGCCGGCTTCGGTGATGGGCAATCTCGACTTCTGCGTACGGCACGGCATCCACGCCGTGGTGGGTACGACGGGCTGGACCGACGAGCGCCTCGCGCAGCTGAGGGGCTGGCTGGCCCAGTCACCGGAGACGGGCGTCCTCATCGCCCCGAACTTCTCCATCGGCGCCGTGCTGACCATGAAGTTCGCCGAGGTGGCCGCCCCGTACTTCGAGTCCGTCGAGGTCATCGAGCTGCACCACCCGAACAAGGTGGACGCCCCCAGCGGCACCGCCACGCGCACCGCCCAGCTGATCGCCGCGGCGCGCGAGAAGGCGGGCAGCGCCCCGCAGCCCGACGCCACGGTGACGGCCCTGGACGGCGCCCGCGGGGCGAACGTCGACGGGGTGCCGGTGCACGCGGTCCGTCTGCGCGGTCTGCTCGCCCACCAGGAGGTGCTGCTCGGCGGCGAGGGCGAGACCCTCACCATCCGCCATGACTCGCTGCACCACAGCAGCTTCATGCCGGGCATCCTGCTCGGTGTCCGCCGTGTCGTGACCACCCCGGGCCTCACCTTCGGCCTGGAACACTTCCTCGACCTGAAGTAGAAGCGGCCGTCCATGCGCGCGAAGCTCACCTACGCCGTCACGGCCGCCGTCCTCGTCGTCTACTTCGTCCTGGTCGGCAGCCGTGGAGTGCTCCTGATCCAGACCGGCACCGCGGTCACCGTCCCCTTCGGTGTCGCGGTACTGATCCTGCCGGTCATCGGCGTGTGGTTCCTGTGGATGAACACCCAGTTCGTCCGCAAGGCCAATCGGCTCGCCGCCGAGCTGGACGCCGAGGGCGGTCTGCCGGTCGACGAACTCAGACGCACTCCCGGCGGCCGGATCGACCGCGACTCGGCCGACGAGGTCTTCGCCCGGCGCAGGGCGGAGACGGAGGCGGCCCCCGACGACTGGCGCAGCTGGTTCCGGCTGGCCATCGCCTACCACGACGCCCGTGACACGCCCCGCGCCCGCAAGGCGATGCAGCGGGCGATCGCCCTGCACGAGGGCAGGCCGGTCACACCCTGACGACCGCCGTCCCCGCCCCGGTCCGAGGACCGGCCGCCCGGACGCACAAGGGGCCGCCCCGCATCCGTGGGCGGCCCCTTCGTCGTCGGGTCGTCGCGCCTCCGGCGGCCCTGCGTCGTGACGCGTCCGGCCCGGAGTCCTGGCCGGTCAGACCCGGCCGTACTCCGCGGCCCATGCCTCGACCGTGTCCGCCGCCCGGTCGAAGGCCTGCGGGCGCGCCAGGAAGTCGGCGCCGTGCGTGGTGAGCAGGGGCGGCAGCAGCTCCTCGGCCGCGCGTTCCTTGCGGAGGAAGACCAGCGCCTGTCCCTGTACCGTGCGCGGAAGCCCGAGCCAGCGCACCGGCTGCTGCACCGTCCGTACCGAGACGACCTGCTCCCAGCGCGTCGTACGCGTGGCGAAGAAGCCCACCCGGCGCAGCCCCCGCGCGCTCACCCAGACACCCATGCGCAGCAGCCGCAGGGCCCCGGCGATGACGACCAGCGCGATGGCGAAGACCATGACGGCACCGGACAGCGTGCCGGTGAACGCGATGATGACGGCCGCGAAGAGCACGTACGAGGCCAGGAGGAGCAGGAGCGCGGCCGCACCCACCCGCCAGGGGCCGGGGCGGTAGGGGCGCCGCCAGCGGTCGCGGTCGTCGTACGGCAGCGGGGTGTCGTCCGCTGCCTGCTCGAAAGCACGGTCGGCCGTCAGGAAGGGCAGGGGCACGGCTGATCCTCACTCGCTCATGGGGCTGTGCCCGGTGAGGCTATCGAGCCGTGTCCCGGCTCACCACCCTCGGGGGGCCGAGGGAGTGCGCCTGTGCGCCAGTCGGACGGCGAGAGCGCCTCAGCGCCCGTCGGAGGCCTCGGAGTGCTGCGTCGCCGCGGGTGACTGGTGCGACATCGACGGCATGCCGATGACCAGGGCGCCCACGAGCCCGGCCACGACGGTGAGCCCCGTCAGCCAGCGCCCGGCGATCTGGCCGACCGAGGCACGCTCGCGGGGCGGACGCGTGACATTGCTGCGGAAGGAGTCGGCCTCGGCGAGGAAGGCGAACGGTACGGGCTCGCGCCGACGGAACATGGGGAGCGCATCTCCTCTGGCTGGTAGGGACCGGGATTCCCGGGGCTTGCTGTGGACCGGGTGACCCGAACGGGGCGCCGTCACTCATACAGACGCGCGAGACCGCCGAAAGGTGCCCTGTTTCGCCGATTTCGCCGAACTTCGCGGTCGAATGTCGTGGCCCGGCAGCGAACGCCCCGTTGTCGGTGCAGGGCCGTAGAGTGGGCGCCGCCCGAGCCTGTGATGGGAAGGATCTTCTACGCCGTGACCGACACCCCCGCCGACGACCTCAAGCCCAGCTTCCGCAGCGATGTCAGCGTCGAGCTGGTCAAGCACAGCGCGGCCGACTCCGACGTGCTGTGGGCCGCCCGTGTCTCCACCGCCGGCGAGCAGTCCCTCGACGAGCTGAAGAAGGACCCGGAGCGCTCCAAGGGGCTGATCAACTACCTGATGCGGGACCGGCACGGCAGCCCCTTCGAGCACAACTCGATGACGTTCTTCATCAGCGCCCCGATCTTCGTCTTCCGCGAGTTCATGCGGCACCGCGTGGGCTGGTCGTACAACGAGGAGAGCGGGCGCTACCGCGAGCTCCAGCCCGTCTTCTACGTCCCCGACGAGTCCCGCAAGCTCGTCCAGGAGGGCCGCCCCGGCAAGTACCGGTTCGTGGAGGGCACCCAGGCGCAGCAGGAGCTGGTCGGCCGGGTCATGGAGGACACGTACGTGCACGCGTACGAGGCCTACCAGGAGATGCTGGCCGCGGGCGTGGCCCGCGAGGTCGCCCGTTCGGTCCTCCCGGTCGGCCTGTTCTCGTCGATGTACGCGACCTGCAACGCGCGCTCCCTCATGCACTTCCTCGGCCTGCGCACCCAGCACGAACTGGCCAAGGTGCCCTCGTTCCCCCAGCGGGAGATCGAGATGGTCGGCGAGCGGATGGAGGCGGAGTGGGCCGAGCTCATGCCGCTCACCCATGCCGCCTTCAATGCCAACGGGCGCGTTGCGCCGTGATACCGCGCCTGTTCGCGGGTCGGGCACAGATGTGCGGTCAGCCGAGCGAAGTGTCCGTATTGCGGCATTTCGAGAAGTTCATCTAGCCTGATCAAACGGACCCGGCACTGCTTGAACCCCCGAGCAGGCAGTGCCGGGTTCCATCTTTGTCAGGACTTTCCCCGCACCCCGAGGGCAGACCCCGCCCTGAGCAACGAGTAGCGTGTATGCCATGGCTCCGACCTCCACTCCGCAGATCCCCTTCGGGCGGATCCTCACCGCCATGGTCACGCCGTTCACGGCGGACGGCGCACTCGACCTCGACGGCGCACAGCGGCTCGCCACCCACCTGGTGGATGCAGGCAACGACGGCCTGATCATCAACGGCACCACCGGCGAGTCCCCCACCACCAGCGATGCGGAGAAATCGGAGCTGGTACGGGCCGTCCTGGAGGCGGTCGGCGACCGCGCCCACATCGTCGCCGGTGTCGGCACGAACGACACCCACCACAGCATCGAGCTGGCGCGCGCGGCGCACAAGGCCGGCGCACACGGACTGCTCACCGTGACGCCGTACTACAACAAGCCCCCGCAGGAGGGCCTGTACCGGCACTTCAAGGCCATCGCCGACGCCACCGAGCTGCCGGTCATGCTCTACGACATCCCGGGCCGCAGTGGTGTCCCGATCACCACGGAGACCCTCGTCCGACTGGCCGAGCACCCGCGGATCGTCGCCAACAAGGACGCCAAGGGCGACCTCGGCCGCGCCAGCTGGGCGATCGCCCAGTCCGGCCTCGCCTGGTACTCCGGCGACGACATGCTCAACCTGCCCCTGCTCTCGGTGGGCGCGGTCGGATTCGTCTCGGTCGTCGGCCATGTCGTCACCCCGGAGCTGCGGGCGATGGCCGAGGCCTACGCCGGCGGCGACGTCCAGAAGGCGCTGGAGATCCACCAGAAGCTGCTCCCGGTCTTCACCGGCATGTTCCGCACCCAGGGCGTCATGACCACCAAGGCCGCGCTCGCGCTCCAGGGTCTGCCCGCCGGACCGCTGCGCGCGCCCATGGTCGAGCTCTCGCCCGAGGAGACCGCTCAGCTCAAGATCGATCTTGTCGCCGGCGGGGTAGAACTCTGACACAGACTTCACAACTGAATAGGCAGGACCCAGGTGCCTGCATCCCACACAACAACTGCTTTTGCACGAACGTCATGCGCGCCACGTGCCCCTACAGGTACGTGGCGTGCGTGGTGAGGAGAGTCTTTTGAGTCATCCGCATCCTGAACTCGGCCCGCCGCCGAAGCTCCCCGAAGGCGGCCTGAGGGTCACCCCACTCGGCGGCCTCGGGGAAATCGGCCGGAACATGACCGTCTTCGAGTACGGCGGCCGCCTGCTGATCGTCGACTGCGGCGTGCTGTTCCCTGAGGAGGAGCAGCCCGGAATCGACCTGATCCTGCCGGACTTCTCGTCCATCCGCGATCGCCTCGACGACGTTGAGGGCATCGTCCTCACTCACGGACACGAGGACCACATCGGCGGCGTCCCGTATCTGCTGCGGGAGAAGCCCGACATCCCGCTGATCGGCTCCAAGCTGACCCTCGCCCTGATCGAGGCGAAGCTCCAGGAGCACCGCATCCGCCCCTACACGCTGGAGGTCGCGGAGGGGCAGCGAGAGCGGGTCGGCCCCTTCGACTGCGAGTTCATCGCGGTCAACCACTCCATCCCGGACGCCCTGGCGGTCGCCATCCGCACCCCCGCCGGCATGGTGGTGCACACCGGCGACTTCAAGATGGACCAGCTCCCGCTGGACAACCGCCTCACCGACCTGCATGCGTTCGCGCGGCTCAGCGAGGAGGGCATCGACCTCCTCCTCGCCGACTCGACGAACGCCGAGGTGCCGGGCTTCGTCCCGCCCGAGCGTGACATCTCCAACGTCCTGCGTCAGGTCTTCGCCGGCGCCCGCAAGCGGATCATCGTGGCGAGCTTCGCCAGTCATGTCCATCGCATCCAGCAGATCCTGGACGCCGCGCACGAGTACGGCCGCCGGGTCGCCTTCGTGGGGCGCTCCATGGTCCGCAACATGGGCATCGCGCGGGACCTCGGTTATCTGAAGGTGCCGCCCGGTCTGGTGGTGGACGTCAAGACCCTGGACGACCTGCCTGACGAAGAGGTCGTGCTGGTGTGCACGGGCTCGCAGGGCGAGCCGATGGCGGCGCTGTCCCGGATGGCCAACCGGGACCATCAGATCCGCATCGTCCAGGGCGACACGGTGATCCTGGCCTCGTCGCTGATCCCGGGCAACGAGAACGCTGTGTACCGCGTGATCAACGGCCTGACCCGCTGGGGCGCCAACGTGGTGCACAAGGGGAATGCGAAGGTGCACGTCTCGGGCCATGCGTCCGCGGGCGAGCTGCTGTACTTCTACAACATCTGCCGCCCGAGGAACCTGATGCCGGTCCACGGCGAATGGCGCCATCTGCGGGCGAACGCCGAGCTGGGCGCGCTGACGGGTGTCCCGCACGACCGGATCGTCATCGCCGAGGACGGCATCGCCGTCGACCTCATCGAGGGCAAGGCCAAGATCTCCGGCAAGGTCCAGGCCGGATACGTGTACGTCGACGGCCTCTCGGTCGGCGACGTCGGGGAGCCGGCGCTCAAGGACCGCAAGATCCTCGGCGACGAGGGCATCATCTCGGTTTTCGTGGTCGTGGACGCCTCGACGGGCAAGATCACCGGTGGTCCCCATCTGCAGGCCCGTGGCTCGGGCATCGAGGACTCCGCCTTCGGCGAGGTGATCCCGAAGATCACGGAGGTACTGGAGCGCTCCGCGCAGGACGGCGTCGTCGAGCCGCACCAGCTGCAGCAGCTGATCCGACGGACCCTGGGCAAGTGGGTCTCGGACAGCTACCGGCGCAGGCCGATGATCCTGCCTGTGGTGGTTGAGGTCTGACGCCTGGTCAAGTCCTGACGCAGGTGAACCTGGAGCGGGGCCCCTCGATTTGCGTCGAGGGGCCCCGCTCCAGTACGTTTACGGCTCCGCCAGCGGGGGAACCCGGCGCCACCGAGCGTCAGGGACCTGCCCCGGCAGGGCGGAAATCCTGACTCAGAATCTCTGATAAAGTCGGGAAAGCCGGAAAGGGAAACGCGAGAGCGGGAACCTGGAAAGCACCGAGGAAATCGGGTCGAGAAAAGATCTGATAGAGTCGGAAACACCGAAGGGAAGCGCCCGGAGGAAAGCCTGAG
>NZ_JBFAWW010000037.1:0-80250 GCF_040680495.1 Streptomyces sp. NPDC052036
TCGGCGGCGACGGTGGTCAGGACGGCCGGGACGTCGAACGCCTTGGCGGCCTTGGCCAGGCCCACGGTGGCGTTGATGATCGCGGTGCGGTCGCCACTGCCGGTGCCGAAGAACATCTGCGGCTGGTGGTCGACGAACAGCATCACCGAGTTGTCGGGCGTCAGCAGGTCCGGGCTGGGAGCGGCCTTGACGCGAGCAGCGCTGAACATGATGGGTTCCTCTTCTTCTGGTCCAGACAGGGATGCGCGCTTGGCGTGCTTGGCCGCGGGTCGGCCGAAACGTGCCAGCAGTCCCTGCAGTCGGTTCTTGGATGCCGGCATCGCGGTCTCCTTCGGGTTTTCACGCCGGAGCTGTGGGTCCGTCCCCCGAGGGGGCACTCACGGAGAGGAATCTGCCAGGAAAGTAATTTCGGTGCAAGAGGTTGAATGATTAACTACATGGGATGTGCATCACTCTGCCCGGGAGGACGGGAGGGCTGGATGTCGTTCTGCACCAGAGGGGCATTGAGGAAGACGAGTACGGCGGAACCCTTGCCGACCCAGAGCTCCATGGGGAGACGCGGCTCGGGCGAAGACACTCGGGAGTCAGTGGGACTGGGCACCGACTTCGGACCAGGTTGCGCTGGGGCGCGTCGACCGTTGGTGCGTTCCGGCTCGGCGCAGCGAACCGTGATCTTCAGTGTGCGGCTGATCGACGCCTACGCGGCCGTAGCCACCCACGCCGTCGCGGCCGACACTTCCTTGTCCGCCGCAGAACTTGACGCTCTGCATCTGAGCGCGATGGCAGACGCGGCGACCGGTAAGCGCGACATCGATCTGCTCGCCGGGCTCCCGGACACCTTCGCCGCCGGGTCGCGACGAACAGGCCGGCGCCTTCTACCGCCTGTACGCCTACGAGGGCCGGCAGTTCAGCCGTCGACTCTTCAAGCCGAGCACGGAACTGCGCCCCGCGCTGGTCAGTCTTTAGCCAACGCTCGCCGATGCCGTCACCCGCGCGCGGGGACGCCTTCCGCCAGGCGACCGAGGCCGGCGGGTTGGCCAGGGCGGTGCGTATGACGGATGCCGTCGATGGCAGGTCTTGGGTGGTGGGCCCGGCGAGGGGACGCCGGAGCCGCAGTCCGGTCAGCGGCGGATGAAACCGAGGGTCGTGGCGGTGGCGACGGCGGCGGTGCGTGACTCGACGTCGAGCTTTGCGTAGATGCGGGCAAGGTGGGATTTGACGGTTCCCTCGGTGAGATGGAGGCGCCCGCCGATCGCCTGGTTGGACAGGCCCTCGGCGACCAGGGTGAGGACCTCGGTCTCACGCGGGGTCAGGGCGGTGCCAGGTGCCCGGAGCCGGTTCATGAGCCTCTCGGCGACCGTGGGGGCCAGGGTGATGCGGCCGGCGGCGGAGGTACGCACGGCGGCGGCGAGCTCTTCGGGAGGTGCGTCCTTGAGCAGGTAGCCGGTGGCGCCGGCTTCGATGGCGGGCAGGGTGTCGGCGTCGGAGTCGTAGGTGGTGACGATCAGTACGCGGGGTGCGCCGGTCCGGGCCGTGATGGCGGCGGTGGCCTCGGCGCCGCCCATGCCCTTGCCGAACTGCAGGTCCATGAGGACGACGTCGATGTCGCCGTCGGCGGCTCGGGCAACGGCGTCCTCCGCGGTGGCGGCTTCGGCCACGACGGTGAGGCCGGGTTCGGTCTCCAGGACGGCGCGCAGCCCGGCCCGGACGACGGGGTGGTCGTCGGCGAGGAGCAGGCGGATGGGGGTATCGGTCACGGATGGGCCTCGGGGTCGGTCTCGGCGGGGGGCAGGGGCAGCCGGGCGGTCAGGATCGTTCCGTGGCCGGGTGCGGATTCGACGGTCAGGGTGCCGCCGAGGGCGTGGGAGCGTGCGCGCATGGCGGCGAGGCCGAAGCCGCCGCCTCCGGGGTCGGGACCGGCCAGTCGGCTCACGTCGAAGCCGGTGCCGTTGTCGTCGACAGCGAGGGTGACGTGGCCGTGGGCGTAGTCGAGGGTGATGCCCGCGGTGGTGGCCTGCGCGTGGCGGACGGTGTTGGCGAGGGCGGACTGGGCGATGCGCAGCAGAGCGACTTCGTGCGCCGTCGGCAGCGGTACGGGGTCGCCGGTGAGGCGGAATCCGGCGGTGAGCCGGTGGCGGGCGTCGGTGGTGGTGCACAGGCGTTCCAGCGCGTCGGCCAGGGTGGTGTCTTCCAGGGCGGGTGGGGTGAGCGCGGCCACGAAGCGGCGGGCCTCGGCCAGGTTGTCCACGGCGGCCTGGCGGGCCTGGTCCACATGGCGGGCGGCGGCTTCCGGTCGGTCGGGGAGGGCGCGTTCGGCGGCGCGCAGCAGCAGCTGGATGCTGGTCAGTCCCTGGGCAAGGGTGTCGTGGATCTCGCGGGCCAGGCGTTCGCGTTCGGCGAGGACGCCAGCGGTGTGCTGGGCGGTGGCGAGGTCGGCGCGGGTGGCGGTGAGCTCTTCGATCAGCCTGCGGCGGTGTTCGCTCTCCCGGTACAGGGCCTGGTAACCCCACACCACCGCGACAGCTACGGCGGCACCTAGCGTGGGTCCGATGGCCATGGCAGGGCTGAAGGTCTCCTGGTGGGCGGCGAAGCCGGCGACGGCGGCGGTCGCGGTGGCCGCCACCGCGACGAGGCCGGCGCGGCGGGGCAGCAGGTGGAGCTGGAGGAAGTAGAGCGGGAAGGCGACCCAGACGGCGTCGGCGGACAGGGCCAGGAGCCCCAGCCAGACGGTGCCCACGGCCGCCAGCCACAGAGCGGCGGCGCGCCGCGAGCGGCGGACGCGGAGCAGGAGCGGCCCGGCCGCGTAGGCCAGTCCGCAGAGCGCCGCGACGGTGACGACGGCCCCGGCGTGCGGCAGGTGGCCGGCCACGGCGCGGGCCGCGGCCAGGGCGAGCAGGCCGACGACCAGCAGGTGCAGGCACCAGGTCAGGGCTCGGGTGGTCGGGGTTGGAGCGGTGGTGTTCACAGTCCTTCCAGGCTAGAGAGGTCCGCCGGTCCGGGCCTCTGCCGAAAGGTACAACCGGCGTGCCGCCTTCCGGTCCGTGAAGTGCCGTCCTGCGCCAGATGCCCCGGCGGGGGAGCGACGACGACGGTGGGGGCGTAGCGCTTCCACCACCGGAGAGGACAGGACCGAGGCCGTGTTCGTCGCCTGGAGAGACCTGAGGTTCGCCAAGGGGCGGTTTGCCCTGATGGGGACCGTCATCGTGCTGATCACTCTGCTGGTCGGGCTGTTGTCCGGGCTGACCGCCGGGCTGGGACAGCAGAACATCTCAGCGATCACGTCCGTGCCCGCCGACAGGATCGCCTTCGACGCGCCCGGCGGCGGACGGGACCTGTCCTACGCCGACTCCACCGTCACCGGGAAGCAGTGGCGGCAGTGGGCCCGGACGCCCGGAGTCACCGGCGTCGAACCGCTGGGCATCAGCACCACCAGGGCCACAGCGGGAGACAGGAACGCCGGAGTCTCCGTCTTCGGGGTGCGACCCGGCTCCTCGCTCGCGCCGGACAGCGACGAGCTCGACGACCGCGCCGCGGTGCTGTCCACCACGGCCGCCGACGATCTGGGCCTGAGGCCCGGTGACACCTTCACCCTGGCCGGGCGGCGGCTGACGGTCGCCGCCGTCCGGGGCGACGCGCACTTCAGCCACACCCCCGTCATCTGGGCCGATCTCGATGTCTGGCGGCGGACCGCACCGCCCACCGGCAGCGACGGGCCCTTCGCGACGGTGATCGCCCTGAACACCACGTCCGACGCCGACCTCGCCGCTGCCGACCGTGCGGCGGGCACTCGGACCGTCGCCAAGGACGACTCACTGTCCGCGATCGGCTCCTACTCCTCCGAGAACGGCTCCCTGCAGCTGATGCGCGGCTTCCTGTTCGCGATCTCGGCCCTGGTCATCGGCGCATTCTTCACCGTGTGGACCATCCAGCGAAGCGGCGACGTCGCCGTGCTCAAAGCGCTGGGCGCGTCCACGGCCGGCCTGCTGAAGGACGCCCTCGGTCAAGCCGTCGTCCTGCTCGCCGGGGGCACGCTGATCGGTACCGGAATCGCCGCCGCCCTCGGCGCCGTCGTCTCCGGTTCCGCGGTGCCCTTCGTCCTCGACGCCGGCACTGTCGTCGTCCCGGCGGCGGTGATGATCCTGCTCGGCGCGCTCGGGGCCGCCCTGTCCGTCCGCCGTATCACCTCCGTCGATCCGCTCACCGCCCTGGGGAACGCCCGATGAGTCTGAACCTGACCGACATCACTCTCACCTACCCTGACGGCGATTCCCGGGTGACCGCCCTGGACCGGGTCACCCTGGACGTGCCGAGGGGCGGCCTGACCGCCGTGGTCGGCCCCTCCGGCTCGGGCAAGTCCAGCCTCCTGGCCGTCGCCGCCACCCTCATCACCCCCGACGCCGGTACCGTCACCGTCGACGGCACCCCCACCACCGGCATGACCCGCCGGGAGCTGACCGAGCTGCGCCGCCACAAGATAGGCATCGTCTTCCAGCAGCCCAACCTGCTGCCCTCACTCACCGCCGCCGAGCAACTTCAGGTCATGGCACAGATCGACGGTCGCTCACCGAAGAAGGCGCGCGGCCGGGCCAGGGACCTCCTGGACGCCGTCGGGCTCGCCGATCACGCACACCGCCGTCCGCACCAGCTCTCCGGTGGCCAGCGCCAGCGCGTCAACATCGCCCGCGCCCTGATGAACGACCCCACCGTCCTGCTGGTCGACGAACCCACCAGCGCCCTCGACCACGAACGCGGCGCCGCCGTCATGGAGATGATCACCCGCCTCACCCGCCGGCAGGCCACCGCCACCGTTCTCGTCACCCACGATCGCACCCACCTCACCGCCGCCGACAGCATCGCCGAGGTCCACGACGGAAGGCTCAGCCTCCCGACGCCGCCCTCCTGCGCGCACCGCTGAGGGTCCCCAGAGGAGAGGGAACGCGCGGACGGCACCGACAAGGGCGGGTCCCCAGGGCGCAACCGCCGTCGTTCCTGGGGCGCGAGGTAGCGGGTTCGACTGTCGTTCGCGTACGTCGTGGTCAGACGCCCGGCACCAGCCATGACGCTCGTCGGCCATGCCGAGGCCCCGGCTCCTGCCATGAGGATGTCACAACAGGGGGCGCTGTCTCGTCCTGGGCACGAGCGTAAACCTCGACCAAGGAGAGACACCCGATGAGCCTGCGTTCCGGACTCGCGCTCGCGGGTACGGCGATAGCCTTGCCCGTCCTGCTGAACCGCCACGGCGGCGAGACGATCCCCATGGACGCCCGTGCCAGGCGGGATGCGCCCGGATCCTTCGTCCGGCTCCGCCGAGGCACGACGCACGTCATGGTGGACGGACCCGAATCAGGAGAGCCGGTCCTGTTCGTTCCCGGAGCGACCCTGTCGCTGTGGGTGTGGGACGGACTGTTCGAACGGCTGGCCCGGGCCGGCTACCGGACCATCCGCTTCGACCGATACGGCATCGGCTTCAGCGACCGTCCCGACATCGACTACGACCAGGCACTGTTCGAGGAACAGATGATTGACCTGCTGGAGGTCCTCGGTGTCGACCGCCCGGTGACGCTCGTCGCGCTGGCCTTCGGCGGCCCGATCGCGGCCGAGTTCGCTGTGCACCATCCCGAGCGGGTCGCCGGCGTGTGCTTGGTCTCGCCCGACGGGTTCGCGACCCCGCTCAACCTCGGACTGCGCCTGTCCATGCTGCCGGGGATCGGTCGGCCGTTCTTCCAGCTGACCGGAAACCGGGCGTTGAAGTCCCGCCTGCCCGGCTACTCCCGCGATCCGCGCGTGGTCGCCCGCGTTCAGGCGCGTCTGCGGCCGGAACTACGCTACCGGGGCTTCAAACGAAGCCTGCTCTCCGCGCTCGGCAACGTCCCGATCCACGGCGCCGAATACCTGTACCGGTTCCTGGACACGCGGGACATCCCCGTCCAGGTGGTGTGGGGGCGCCAGGACCCCATCACCCCGATGCCGCCGGACGAGGTCCTTCGCGCTGTCTTCTCCCGCGCCGCCCTGCGCCCGCTCGACGGCGTGGGTCACCTTCCGCACTACGAGCGCCCCGACCAGACCGCCGCGATCATCCTGGACTTCCTGCACGATGCGGTCGCGGACCGCAGTGGCCAAGGCCGAGCCTGAGGCCGTCGCGCACCAGCTCACCGCGCTGAGAGCCTACGCCGCGCAGAACCAGCCTGATGGGGTGCTTGGGCTTGGCCCCGCCGCCGACCAGGTCGAGGCCAGGGGTGGTGACGGCCCGGTGACGCCGGGCTGGGAGGCGGCCCTGGTTCAGATCGGTTTCGTGGGCAGGGGGTTGGGCCTGCCTCTCGCCCTCCCCGCCGCCCGGCCACGCAGCCGGAGACCACGGGCGTTCGCCGGCCGCCTTGACAGCGGTGGCCACGGTCCGACCCTGCTGTTCCGGGGCGGGATCCTCTCCTCCTGAGTGGTGGATCCGGCCTGGCCTCGTGGGTGGCGGGTTCCCCTGTCGCGGAAGTCCTAGGTCGAAGGTCTCGTTCCCCGTATGCGATCGGCTCGTGATGATGCCGGTGTGCCGGGACTTCATCAACTGCTCGCATTCTGTGCCATGTCCTCGCTCCGGCGGCTCTTCCCGGGCCGAACGTGCTGTTCGTGATCGGACGTGCTCTGGCCCACGCGCGGCGGGCCGTGCTGGCGGCCGTCCTCGGCAACGCGGTCGGTGGTTGTGTGGTCGTCGTCGCGGTAGCGCTGGGACTGGGGACGGCGGTGGAACGCTCCGCGCTGGTGTACAACGTCGTCAAGTTCAGTGGCGCGGCCTACCTGGTCTTTCTGGGTGTCAAGGCCATCCGGGCAGGGCGGACCACGCGGCAGGTGGCCGACAGCACGCAGAGTGTGCCTACGGGGGTGGGACGCATGGTGTGGGACCGCATACTCGTTGGGGCGACGAACCCCAAGAGCATCGTGTTCCTCACGGCCGTGTTGCCTCAGTTCGTGGACCGACACCGCGGCCATGTCGTGGGCCAGATGCTGGTACTCGGATTGATCGGCACCTTGCTGGCTCTGTTGTGTGACGGCTTGTGGGGGCTGACGGCCCCGACCACACGTGACTGGTTCGGCAGGTCCCCGAGGCGGCTGGCGCTCGCCGAACGCGCGGGCGGCACGGCCCTGATCGGACTTGGCCTGAAGGTCGCGGTGATGGACCGCGCCAACTGAGCGCCCCGTCACGTAGGGCAGTGACCGCAACGCAGCAGTGGAACTCCAGAAGCAAGGCAATAGGCCATTACATGAGCTACGAACAGCAGCGCGTCGTCATCACCGGTGCTTCCCGTGACTTCGGTCGGACTCTCGCCATTCGTTTCGCCCAGCGCGGTACCGAGGTCTTCATGTCCGCCCGCAGTCTGGAGGCGGCGCGACGTGTGGCAGGCGAGATCCGCGACCTCGGTCACGAACACGTCCATGCCTTCGCGTGCGACCTGACGGACGCGGCCTCGATCCGGCAATTCGCGGCCGAAGTGGCAGAGCGCACCGACCGGGTGGACGTGCTGGTCAACAACGCCGCCCGCTGGCTGGAGGGGCCGGATCTGGTCTCCGCCAGTGACGATGACGTGATCGACACCATTGCCGCCGGAGCCACCGGTACGGTCCTGATGGTGAAGCGGTTCTTGCCGCTGCTGCTCGCATCCGCAAGGCCGGACGTGGTGAACATGATCTCCGCTGCCGGGCTACCGGGCCATCAGCGCTCCGACGCGCATGCCGCGTTCTACGCCGCGAAGAGCGCACAGGCGGGCTTCGCAGACATCCTCTCCACGCGGCTGCGACCTCAGGGAGTGCGGGTCATCTCGCTGTACCCGCCGGACTTCTGCAACCCGGATCCGCTGTCCCCGCAGTCGGAGAACGCTCCGCGCGGATCCGGTGACACATTGACGGCCCACTCAGTGGCGGAGTGCGTGTTCTTCGCCCTCGGCCAGCCGCGGGACTGCTTCATCAAGTCGTTCCACTTCGAGCAGGCCCCCGACAGGCCACGTCAGACCGCGCTCGGCGGCGCCAATGAGGTATGTCTGAGCTGGTGCGGGGTGATCCTGCCCAGTCCGGCCCGCTCGACGGCCCTGCGAACAGAAGCTTCGATGCGGGAGGCGTTCACGGGGCGGCCGTGGTCGGTGAACAGCAGCAGGCCCCTCCGGTCACGCTTTCGTCCGGCCTGCCAGGGCACCGAGCTGCCACATCCACGTTACGGAGAGCCCTTCCGGCTCGGGCGAAGCCGGTGTTCAAGCCCCTCATCAGCGATCCGTCGATGCCTCCGTACCCGGTGACACCACCCCCCGGATCATCAACAACAGGAGGGGAAGTCATGCCGGACCCGAAGGCCGGAGGCCCTATTGCGGAGCCACGAAGAAGGTAACCGGGGGCCCAGCGGCGTTGCCGGAAGGCCCTGATAGCTCCGCTACGAGGGACTTCCGGCGCCTTGCTTGCGCCGATGATCGAGTACGAGGAAGGCCAGGAAGCCGACGACGAACAGGAGGACGCCGACGATCAGAAACGGCACCGGCGCGTACTCTTCGGTGCACGTGCTTCCTCCTGCCGTGGCGTGACACACGTCGCCCGGGCCACCCCGGTTCGTATAGGCGAGGTAGAAGAAGGGCAGAGCCACGCCCGCGACGCTTCCGACGAGGGCGTTCGTGTGTCCCCTCCGCAGCAGGAACACCGCCGCCACGGCGGCCAGGGCGATCAGGACCACGCCCACCGTGAGCAGCGCAGCCAGTCCGAGGGCCAGACAAGCCCCCACCGCGAGCCATGCCAGGAACCAGCCCCATTCCGATGCGTCATCATTGCGGACCGCTTCAACCTTGCGTTGCACGGTGCCTCCTGTCGATGGAGAGACTGCGCCGATCGGATCGTTGGTTCTGAAAACATGTCATGGTACCCGGCGTCTTCTTCCGGACGCCTCCGGAGCGTCCCTCCGCTGTCCAGTGTGCGGCACCAACAGCTGCTTCATCGCGCCGAGTTCGGACACGCGCGTTCCGAGAGCCCACGTGGTCTGGACCGGAGGCCACAGCCGAACGCCATCATTGATCTTCATGGGCACTGTGGTCGCGTTGCACCGGTATCCGGTGAAATCCATGCTCGGTGAGACGTTGATGTCCGCGGCCATCACCCGCACCGGGCTGTCGGGAGACCGGACCCACGCTGTCCTCGACGACGTCGGCACGATCGGGAGTGCCAAGCACCCGCGCAAGTGGGGGCAACTGCTGCAGTGCCGGAGCCGGTTGACCGAAGGCGGCACGGTCGAGGTCGAACTTCCTGACGGGTCCGTCTTTCCCGGTGGGGGATCCCGAACTGAACGCCCAACTCTCCAAGTTGCTGGGCCGCTCGCCAAGGCTCTCGGCCGACGCACCGGCCGACGCCCCGCTCGAGCGCGCTACGCCCGAGTACGAGGGCGGCGTTCCAGACACCGTGCGGGCGTCTTCGTATGTGGACGAGACAGGAGAGGAGATCACCGTCGACAGCATTGCCCCGGGGACATTCTTCGACAACGGCAGGATCCACCTCGTCACCACGTCCTCCTTGGCCGTGCTCCGGGCCGTCCGACCCGACTACGACTTCGATCCGCGCCGCTTCCGGCCGAACCTGGTCATCGACACTGGCGAAGGACAGGGTTTCCTGGAGGACACGTGCGTCGGCTGTCGGGTGCGCGTGGGCGAGGCACTGTGTCGCGTGGTGGTCCCGACGCCCCGCTGCGTGGTCCCCACCCTCGGCCACGACGAACTTCGGCCCGACCTCTCCCTCATGCGCACGATCTCCCGCACACACCGGCTCCCCGTCTTCGACCTGGGTCGGCTTGCGTGTCTTGGCGTTTACTTGGACGTTCTCGCACCAGGCCTGGTCCGCGCGGGCGATCCGCTCACGCAGCAGGACGGACCGTGACTGGCAACGCACACGCCATTCAGGCCATCACCGTCACCGGCCTTCACCATGACGATGCAAACGCGGTCGGCGAGCGACGGAAAAGACCGACTGACGTAACCAGGGATGTCACCTTCGTTGTGGTCGATGTCCGGCTTCGGGGTGTCGGCCGTCGCCGCGGTGGGTTCGGCGGTCACGTGCCCCGTCAGACCGGTGCCGAGCCCCGTGGAGTCCTCTGCACTGCCGATCCGGGCCGACGCGGTCGCCGCCGCCCAGCGGATCGAGGGCTCCGTGGCGTTCAGGTGAGGGCTGAGCCGTGACATGAGAGTGATGTCGCCGAGCACGCCGACCACCGCCCCGTGGTGGCCGTAGGCAGCGGTGAAATGACCGTTCGACGGGTCGCGATGGACGATCCGCAGCTCCGCGCCGCGCGGGAAGATGCCGTACGCCTGGATCCTGGTGTCGTACTGGTCGGTCCAGAAGTAGGGCACGGGAGCGAAGGGGACGGCGTCGCCGAGCAGGTTGCCGACTGCGGCCATGGCCTGTTGGGCGGCATTCATCCGGTGCTCGGTTCGCATACGGGTGCCGAAGCGCGGGTTGTGCCAGGAGGCGACGTCACCGGCCGCGTAGATCCCGGGAGCGGCTTGGCACAACGCGTCACACACCACCCCGTCGTCCAGACTCAGGCCCGAGCCTCGCAGGCAGCCGGTCGCGGGGACGGATCCGACGGCGAGGATGACCACATCGACCGACAGCGTGGTGCCGTCGCCGAGTTCCACCCCGGTCACCCGGCCGCCGGTGTCGCGCAGCCGCCGTACCGGCACCCCGCAGCGCAGGCGCGTTCCATGGTCGCGATGCAGATCGGCAACGAGCGCGCCGATGCGGTCCCCGAACGGGCGCCGCAGCGGGACAGGTTCCGGCTCGACCACGGTCACCTGCAGGCTCAGTGTGCGGGCCGCCGCGGCGACTTCGGTACCCAGGAAGCCCGCCCCCACCGCGACCACCCGGGGCCCGGCGAGCAGTGCGGCGCGCAGGGCGAGCGCGTCGTCGAGGGTGCGCAGGACGTGGACCCCGGCCAGATCACTGCCGGGAAGGCGGCGGGGCGCCACGCCGGTGGCGATGAGCAGACCGTCGAAGCCGATGCCCTCGCCGTCGCTCAGACGCATTCGGCGGCCTCGGACGTCGAATGCGGTGGCGCACCGTCCGAGCCGCAGGTCCGCCTCCAGCCGTGCAAGATCGGTTAGGGAGCGAAGAGTGACGCGTTCCGGCTCCAAGGCGCCGGTGAGGAGCTGTTTGGACAGCGGTGGCCGGTCATACGGCGGACGGCGCGCTTCACCGAATCAAGGTGAGGTGACCGTCCCAGCCTCGGCGCCGGACGGTCTCGGCCGCGGTCAGGCCTGCGGCCGAGGCTCCTATGATGACAATCCGCTTCACTCCTTCTTCTCCCGTTCTTCCAGCCAGATCGCCTGGGCCGGGCAGAGAGCGGCGGCCTGCCGGACGTCCTGCGCCAGGCGCTCAGGCGGGTTCTCGGCGAGGAGAACGACGATGCCGTCCTCTTCGCGCTGGTCGAACACCTCCGGTGAGGTCAGCACGCACTGGCCGGAGGCCACACACTTGTTCTGGTCGACGATCACCTTCATCGAATCCTCCTTTCCCGCACGGCACTTGGCCGCGATCACCAGGTGATGGGCAGCTCATAGACGCCGTAGACGCTCCCGTCGTGCTTGAACGGGATCTCGTCGAGATCCACGGCCAGCTTCACAGTGGGGATGCGGCGGTAGAGCGTGCTGTAGACGACCTGCAGTTCCACCCGGGCCAGCGGCTGGCCCAGACACTGGTGGACGCCGAATCCGAAGGCCATGTGGTGGCGGGCGTGGCGGTCCAGGTTCAGTTCGTCGGGGTCGGGGAAGGTGGCGGGATCGCGGTTGCCGATGTCGTTGGCAAGGACGATGCCGTCGCCGGCGCGGATGGTCACGCCGTCGATCTCAATGTCCTCCAGGGCCACGCGGCGCCGTCCGCTGTGGGTGATGGTCAGGTAGCGCAGGAGTTCCTCGACCGCAGAGGCTGTCACCTTCGGATCGTCGCTCTCGCGCAGCCGGGCCAGCTGGTCGGGGTGCTGCAGCAGGGCAAGGGTGCCCAGCGCGATCATGTTTGCGGTGGTCTCGTGTCCGGCGACCAGGAGCAGGATCCCCATGTCGGCCGCTTCACGTCGGGAGAGCTCCCCGGCCTGGACACGCGCGGCCAGCGTGGAGAGCAGGTCGTCCGCCAAGTGGGCGAGCTTCTCGCCGATCAGCCGGTCCAGGTAGTCGATCAGCCGCCCGGTGGCCGCCCGCGCCTGCTCCGGCGTGGTCGTGCGCTTCATGAGGACCCGGCTGTTGGCTTGGAAGAAGTCGTGGTCGGAATACGGGACGCCGAGCAGCTCGCAGATCACCTTGGAGGGCACCGGCAACGCGAACGCCTGGACCAAATCCACCGGCTTCGGCCCGGCCAGCATGGCGTCGATCAGGTCGTCCACGATCGCTTGAATCGCCGGCCGCAGCGCTTCCACGTGCTTGATGGAAAAGGCCGCGGTGACCATCCGGCGCAGCCGGGCGTGCTCCGGATCGTCCATCGCGACGAAGCTTCGCGACTCCCTCCGGCGCTCCTTCTGGGCCGCGCCCGTATGCGGGTAGTGCAGGCGGGTGGCGTCTGCGCTGATCCGTGGATCAGCCAGCAGCGCCCGCAGGTCCGCATACCGAGTGACCAGCCAGGGGGTGCTGCCGTCCCACAGCCGCACCCGGCTGATCGAAGCCTGGGCTTGCAGCGTGTGCCGGGCGGGCGGCGGGTCGAACGGGCAGTCGGCCGCCCGGGGCATGGGGTAGTCCGGTACCTGCGCCGACAGCGCATCACTGCCGGGTGCCGAGAGGTTGCTCATGGCTTCTCCGCCCTTCTGAAAGCCGGATAGGGAGGCAGTGCCAGGACCCCGGGGCCCCGGCGGGCGTGCGCCGCGACGGGGCAGCGGAACGGGTCGCGCCTGCAGGAGGAGATACCGAAGAGCGCAGCTCGGAGGTTCAGGAAGCCGACCCGCCGCCCGGAACGAGGGGTCGCGGGACGGCTTGAATCATCCGCTGGACGATGGGCAGGGCCGTGCGTATGGCTTCTCCCAGTGTTCGCACGTCCTGCTCGGGCAATGCGGCCAGCATCTCGGCCACGCGGGCACTCTGTGCGTACCGGCGCTCGGCCAGCAGCTCTCGCCCGGCATCGGTGATGGCGATGAGGCGGACCCGCCCGTCATCGGGATGGCCCACTCGTGACGCCAGGCCTTGGGCTTCCAGCCGCTGCACCAGTACGGTCATCGACGGTTGGGCGATGCCCTCCGCCGCTGCCAGGGCGGTCAGCCGGATCGGGCCTCCCCGATCCAGCCGATCGAGCGTTGCGGCGGTAGTCAGACTCATGCCCTGCCGGTCCGACAGGAGACGTCTGACCATCCCGGTGACCAGCGCGTTCAGCGCTGCCGCCACCTCCTGGGAACTCTCTTCAGATGTCTCATCCATACCTCTATTTATATCACCCTTCTATATATATCGGGCATATAGACTGTCTATATAGAATAGTGATATAAATGCAGTGGATCGTCAGGGGTCCTGGTCACAACCAAGGCGCCACGGCAGCGCCGGAAGAAGGTGATGACCGTGATCTACTTCTACGTCCCAGAGGTCACCCCATGGCGAAGCGCCGCTCGGCTGGCGCAGGCATCGGGCGGCGCCTGGCCACTGGCGCACCGTCCGGAAGCCGCCGGAGAAGCCCGCAAGATCGCCAAAGAGGTCCTGGCCCAGTGGAGGGTCGCCGATGAGGCGGCCGACTCGGTGCTACTGACCGTCTCCGAGCTCGTCACCAACGCTGTGGAGCACGCGGAGCCTCCACTGAACCTCAACCTGAGCCGCGACCCGGCCACCCTGCGCGTGCACATCGAAATCTCCGATGGCGGCCCGGCCGCCACGTCCGGCGACTGGGCCGCCAGCTGCACCCGGGGCGAGCACGGCCGCGGGCTGGAGATCATCAACCACCTCACCGCCGCGCACGGCGACCGAGGGGAGCTCGGACACACCATCCACTGGGCCGACGTGAATGCGCGTGCCTGACTGGACACCATCGCATGGCTCTTCCCCCGTTATGTTTGCCGACCGCTCGGGCCCGGCACTCAGCCGTCCATGCCCTGCTGGAGCCAGGACGCAGCCTGCGATCGGTCCAGCGGCAGCTTGGGATGAGTCGGCACACCGTCAAACGGTTCACCGACGCCGCGAAGCCGGAGGAACTGTTCACCGGCCAGTGGCAGAACCGGTCCTCGATGACTGCAAGCCCAACCGCCTGGCCGCCCTCGCCGGATGGATCCTCCGGCACTCGGACACTCTCACCGAATCCGAGCAGCTCCCACTCAAGGTCGTCCCGACTCACTGCCCCGAACTCGACTGACGGAGAGTGGCCGCTGCTGTTCCGTCTTGAACGATCTGGCTCCGAGTCGGGGTCCTGACCTGCGGCAGCCAGTTCAGTTGAGACAGGGAGATGCCGGGAATCTCGGGTGATGTGGCCCCGCACGGGTGGATGCCGGATGCTGTCTCAGTTGATCTGGTCTCGCTCCGCTGTCCATGGAACCTGCTTGTTGTCGGCCGCCAGGTTACGGCTGCTGGAATGCGACCTCGGGATGCGTGGCGTCGGGGCCAACGAGAAGCGGCTGCGGTACGCCCCGCAAGTGAAGGTCGAAGAAGGCTGCCACGTAGTCGCGGGTTATGCGCCACCCGCGTTCCCCGGACAGCGGTACGGACGGGTCCGACAGGCCCAACGGCCTTGCCAGATAGGGCAGTTCGGTGAAGGAACAGGCTCAGCACCAGTTGCAGAGCGACCACAGCGGCTCTGCGATGTCTGGTGGTCATGCATTCGAAGCTATACACTGGTACCCCGCAACACATCGGTTCCAAAGGGTACTTGGTCGTACCTCCGCCGACGGATCCCGTCAGGCCCAGGTGGCGCGCCGGACGGGGGCGGGCGGTCCGGACCGTGGCCGGCTGCAAGCGCATCGGCGATCAAGATCGCCTGATCCCACAAGCGAGTCGAACCAGTTCGCCTGCAACGCGGACCAGATCCCTGGAGACGGGACAGTTGCACGGAAGCTGAGCCAGAACCAGTTCTCGAGGGACTCGCGGACAAGATGACCTGTCCGTCGGCCACGCCAAGGCTGCCCCGACGTCGGTGCCCTGTGATGTGCCGGCCCGAGTTGCTCCGCCGCGTGAGGTTCTCGTTCGGCCGGCTCGTGGTCGGCCTGCTCAGCCGTGACATCACAGTGCTGTTGACCGACGATCTCAGCGCTTCCACAACCTCGGCGCCTTGACGGGAGGTTGTTCGCTCGGCGACGGCCGCCCGCTGGGACCAGACTCCAGGGATGGCCGGGGGAGGCGGCTGGCCGGAACTGGCGAACGCCTTGAATCGGGCGGGTCAGACACGCCCGAAGAGCAGGCTGCCCGGTGCCTCCGGGTCGTTCGAGAGGAAGTGCTCGCGCACCGCACGAAGGGATCATCTAGGCTGGCGCGGTGACTGATGAGCAGGAGCGGGTGCAGCCGTCGGGAGTGTGGGCCACGGCGGTGGGGGTGGCCAGGGTGCGGGCGCTGGAGACCGAGCGGGAGAACGCGCTGTTCCGCGACCCACTGGCACAGGCCTTCGCCGCCGCCGGCGGCCTGTGGCCCTCCTCGCCGCCGCCCGATGACGAGGCCGCGCGACGCCGCCGGCTGGCCGTGTCGTTCTCCATCGTCATCAGGACGAAGTTCCTCGACGACCTGTTGCAGCAGGCCTCCGCGTCCGGGGTCCGGCAGGTCGTGCTGCTCGGCGCCGGCATGGACAGCCGGGCCTTCCGGATGGACTGGCCCGAGGGCACCCGGCTGTTCGAGGTCGACACCGCCGCGCCACTGGACTTCAAGGCTTCGGTGCTGCGCCAGGAGCGGGCCGTCGCACGCTGTGAGCGGATCACCGTCGCGGCGGATCTGCGTGAGGACTGGCCAGGCGCGCTGACCGCCGCAGGGCACGACCTGGCCGTGCCGACCGTGTGGATCGCCGAAGGACTGCTGATCTATCTGCCCGAGGACGCGGTGGAGCTGCTGCTGGCCCGGATCAGCGCGCAGTCGGCGGCAGGCAGTCGGATGGGGCTGACGTTGGGCTCGCGCGGCGTGATCGAGCGCTTCGGCGCGGACGTCGTGCCGGGATCGGCGGCGTCCATGTGGGTTTCGGAGATGCCCGACGACCCAGTGGGCTGGCTGGCCGGGCACGGCTGGGAGGCCAGCAGCCACACCCTGCGGGAGCGCGCTGCCGCCTACGGCCGCCCGATCGGCACCCCGCCGCAGCGCGAGGAGCGGCCCGGCGGACTGATCTCGGCGGTCCGCCGGTAGAGCGTCTTCTCCCGGTTCCGTAGATGATCGATTCCAAGGGGGCCTGATGAGTGGAGCCAGGTTCATGCGCGGCCAGCCGGCGCGCACTGACCGCCTACGACCGCTAAACCCCTTGGAATCGATCATCTAGAGGCTGACGACGAATCGCCGGTTCGAACGGCTCCTCAGTTGAGCGAACGCCTTGTCCTGGGCTATGACGCCGGGGACGTGCACCGCACCAGGGCATTCACGAACCTGGTCGCCCGGGCGGCAGAGGCATACGGGCTCTCTCTGCGCCGTGCGGACGACGACCCTGACGCGGCCGTGGAGGCGATGACTCACGCGTTGGGTGCCGTTGCGCGGGGGTTTGCCGCCGCGACCTTGGAGACTCTCGCTCGGCACGAAGTGCTGGCGCTGAGCATCGAGCAGGAATGGTATCTGGATGAGCTGATCGTCGAACTCGGCCTGGAGGCCTCCGCAATCCTCAACGCGGCGTGATGCGGCATCGCGGTGCGGGCCGGTGCGGGTCGAGGAGATGACGCTGTCCGTGAGGACGATCAGTCCCGTGCCGCTTCTCGGGAAGCGAGCTGGCCACTGCGGCGGGAGGTCCGGCGGGTAATGCACCGGGTCATGATGGTGATCGCGGCCCAGGTGATCAGCGATTCCGAGTGCTGGATGAGACGTTCGTAGTCCCGGGCGTGGCGGCGGGCGTGCATGATCGATGCGACCTCTCGACCACCCAGCGGCGGGGCAGGACGACGAACCCGCTGGCGTCCTTCGGACGGCTGACGGTCTTGAGGGTGAGGTCGAGGTGCGTCTTCGCCCAGGTCACGAGCTTTCTTCGTCCAGATGTCCTCGGACAGAAACGACCACAATTGACTGGGTCACGACCGAAGTTGGGATTCGAGTGCGTTCGCGATGCGGTCACTGTGACCATTCGCCGGACGATTCCTTCCGGGCCCTCCAGGCCCTCCTCACGCACCGCCGCGAGCAGTAGACCGCGTTCGAACGGCGGTCCACCCCGGCCATCCATCTGGCCCCGCACTCCGGGCACTCGGCCCGAGCGGCACCGCCGATCTCGGCGGCTACCCGCTTGCGCAACCGCTGGTCTCAGCGCCACTGTCTGGCCCGACAGGCCGCCGAACAGAACCTCGTACGAGCTGGAGCACCCGGCCTCAGCCGTTCACCACAGCCCTCGCACGTCCACCCCGCGGCCTCCCTGGCGCCCACGGACACCCCGCCAGGCTAGGACCCAAGGCTACCCAGAACCGGGGCTTAGAAGTCATCTCAATTGGGTGTGACTCTCCCCGGTAGTGCGGACGGGATGCAGAGTATGAGCCCTTGCCGCCGCCAGGGTCGACGTACGCGGTGCTACATCAAGCCCGGTGCCAGGCTTTGACGTCGGCACTCGTAGACTGCGCGGTCATGACACAACGATGGCCCTTCATCCACCACGTCACCTTCATCGCCTCGGACCTCGAGGCGAGCACCCGCTTCTACACTGCCGCGCTCAAGCCTCTCGGTGTTGTCGGGGAGGCGGCTGACGGCGGAGCGGAGTTCTGGGAAGAGGAGCTGGACACTCCTTCCTTCGGTCTGTACCCCGCGGGCGACGCTACGGTGACCCGGGGCGCACACATCGCGTTCACCGCACGCGACCGAGCATCGGTTGACGCCTTCTATGAGGCCGCCCTGACCGCTGGTGGCACGTCCCGGTACGAACCCCGGCTTTGGCCTGAGTACCGCGCCTATTGCGCGTTCGTGGACGACCCGGACGGCAACAACATCGAAGCCGTGTACAAGGAGCAGGCGTAGGGCAGTTGGGCGTGGCCCTCACTCAAGGAGAGTCACACCCAACGCAATGGGTGACCGCGCCACCTGTGAGAGTCAGGCTGTCAGGCCCAGGCGCGATAGCTTGACTGTGATGTGAGACTTGCAGCATGGGCATGTGGCGTGAGTCGCGGTGGGAAAAGGACGCAATGACGGTGTAGATCGTTTTCGCCCTGGTGACTGCCGCCGTGCTGGCTGCTGTGATCTTCGCCGTCGTTTTGACTCTCGATGCCCTCGTCCTGGCTAACATCCTGCGCACCGACATGCACGCCCACCGACCCCTGCCCAACGACAGCGACCTCGGCCGTGCCATCGCTGTCCTGGCCCGCGCCCAGCAGGACTCGCTCTGGAATCGGCAGCAGCTGGCCAACCAGCTCCGCTCCCTGCTGCGCGAGTACTACCCGGCCGCCCTGGATGCCTTCGCCACCTGGACCAATGGTCTGTGCCGTCCCGAGGCCCGCGAGCTCCTCAAGGCCGCGCCAACGCCCACCCAGGCGGCCCGGCTGACTCGCGTCCAGCTCCAGGCCGCCCTCAAACGCGCAGGTCGCAAGCGTGGCATCGAGGCGGAGGCCGACCGCCTTCGCGAGGTCTTCCGCGCTGAGTGGGCTCACCAGCACTCGCTCGTCGAGGAGGCATTGGGCGAGCAAATGCGCGCCCTCCTCATCCAGTTGGAAGCCGCGTGCACTGCGGCCGACCAGCTCGCCGAGGCGATCGAAGAGGCTTTCCCTCAGCACCGGGATGCCGAGATCCTGCTGAGCTTCCCCGGGCTCGGCACCCAGCTCGGCGCCCGGATCCTCGCTGAGATTGGGGACGACCGCACCCGCTTCGCCGACGCCCGCGGCCTGAAGGCCTACGCCGGCGCCTCGCCCATCACCCGGGCCTCCGGCAAGAAGTCTTCGATCACCCGACGCTGGGTGAAGAACGACCGGCTCAACCACGCTGGATACCTGTGGGCCTTCGCCTCACTCCGAGCTTCCGAGGGAGCCAACGCCCACTACCGACGACGACGCGAGCATGGAGACTGGCACGCAGCTGCCCAGCGCAACCTCTTCAACCGCATGCTCGGCCAGCTCTACCACTGTCTCCAGCACCGCAGGGTGTCGATGAGAACACCGCGTTTCCCACCGAACTCGCTGCCGCCGCTTGACGCGTTGGCAACGTGAGGTGTCTGCTGCCGCAGACTCTCCAGACGAGTTGACCTCTAACCCGCCAGGTGGAGGCTAGCCCGTTTCTGCGCCCGCGGCTTCGGCGGCGGCACGTGCGAGGTTCTGCTCCAGGTGCTCCAGGGTGTGCAAGGCTGCGGTGCGTTCGTCGTCCGAGAAGCCTGCCGTCGAGATCTCCTCGAGCTGGCTCCAAGCTCGCTCCACCTCACGGCGCAGAGCTTGGCTGGCTGCTGTGGGTTCGATGAGCGAGGCGCGCTTGTCGGTGGGCGAGGGCCGACGGCGGACGAAGCCGGCCTGTTCCAGCCGCCGGATGGTGCGGGTCATGGTGGCGGCGTCGGAGTCCATCAGCCGCACCAGGTCGGCCTGCCGCTGGGAGCCGAGTTCCCACAGGTGCATCATCACCAGCTCCTGACCCGGGTGCAGGCCGATGCGGCGCAGTAGCTGTCCCGCGAGCATGCGGTGCAGGCGGGCCAGGCGAAAGATCGCATGGCTGACCGGCCCGCCTCTGGCGGCGCCCGGGATCGGGACGGTGGCTTCCTGCCCCATCTCCACGGCGCTGTTCCCGGCCTTCGGCGTGGACTGCGTCATCTCTTGCTCGCCTTTCCTGCTTGGTCAGCTTGATTCTACTGCGGGCCTGTGGCCGGTGGACCGTTCGCGATGGCCGGGCATATATGGGCAGCTTGGAGGGTGTTACGTGCTTCACATTTGATCCCGGGAATGGACTCTCCGGCTTACCTGTTCGGACAGGTGATTTACTTGTTCGGACAGGCATCTGCTGCTGTGGGCGGCGGAGCGCCTGAGCCGCAGAGCGTCACCTATCCCGAGGAAGAGACCATGACCACTGCTTTCGATTCGATCGTCCTGGGCGGCAAGCGACTCACCAGCCGCATCGCGATGGCTCCGATGACCCGCAGCCGTGCGTTCGGGCCCGGCGCCGAGCCGACGGAGTTGATGGCGACGTACTACGCGCAGCGCGCCGGCGCCGGGCTGATCGTCACGGAGGGCGTCCAGCCCTCGCCGGTCGGCCAGGGGTACCCCGACACCCCCGGCCTGCACACGCCCGGCCAGGTCCAGGCATGGCGGACGGTGACCGACGCCGTGCACCGCGAAGGCGGCGTGATCTTCGCCCAGCTGATGCACACCGGCCGGATCGGCCACCCCAGCCTGCTGCCCGAGGGCCTGGTGCCGGTCGCGCCGTCGGCGGTGGCCGCCAGGGGCCAGGTGTACACCTACGAGGGGCCGAAGGAGTTCGTGATGCCGAAGGAGCTGAGCGAGGCGGAGATCCGGCAGACCGTCGCCGACTTCGCCGACGCGGCCGGCAACGCGATCGAGGCGGGCTTCGACGGCGTGGAGCTTCACGGCGCCAACGGCTACCTGATCCACCAGTTCCTCGCGCCCAACACCAACCGGCGCACCGACGCCTGGGGCGGTGACACCGAGGGCCGCATCCGCTTCGCCGTCGAGGTCGTCACGGCCGTGGCCGAGGCGATCGGCGGCCATCGGGTGGGCCTGCGGATCTCGCCCGGAAACGTCTACAACGACATCGCCGAGGACGACCCGACCGAGGTCTACGCGGCGCTGCTGGACCGGCTCGTCGGCCTGGACCTGGCCTATCTGCACCTGTTGGAGGGCCCGGACCGCTCCCTGACCGCGCGGCTGCGCAAGGGCTGGCCGGGCACCTTCGTCCTCAACCCGTTCACCCACCCCGACGTCACCGGCCCCGACGCGCTGAAGCTGGTCGAGGACGGGACGGCGGACATGGTTGCCTACGGGGCGCTGTTCCTGGCCAACCCCGACCTTCCGGCCCGCCTCGCCGCCGGCGGACCGTTCAACACCCCGGACCAGTCCACCTTCTACGGCGGCGACCACCGCGGCTACACCGACTACCCCACCCTCACCGCCTGAGCGGCGAGGCCGCCTCCGTGGCCGCGTAGTGAGCCAGAGCGTCTGCGGTTCCCCCTTTCCACCTGCCCCCACCTGGGAGTTCCCGATGTCCAAAGCGATCACTTTCTCCGGGTACGGCGCCCCCGAGGTGCTGCGACTGTCCGAGGTCACCCCGCCGGAGCCGGGCCCGGGCCAGGTCCGGGTTCGCGTCCGGGCCGCCTCGGTCAACCCTCTCGACATGAAGATCCGGTCCGGCCTGATGGCCGACAAGGTCCCCGCGCACTTTCCCGTGATCCCCGGCCTGGACGCGGCCGGCGTCGTCGACGCGGTCGGCGACGGAGCCGAGGTGGCCGCAGGCGACGAGGTCCTCGGTGCCACGGTCGGCGGGAGCTACGGCGAATACGCCCTGCTCGACCGGGCAGTGGCCAAGCCCGAGGGCCTGTCGTGGGAGGTCGCCGCCTCGCTGGTCACCGTCGGCCAGACCGCGCTGCGCGTTCTCGGACAGCTCGGTGCTCAGCCGGGTCAGACCCTGCTCGTCCACGGCGCCGCCGGCAGCGTGGGCTTCCTCGCGGTCCAGCTGGCCGTCGCCCGCGGCATCACCGTCATCGGAACGGTCGGCGAGCACGACATCGAGCGCGTCGCCGCGCTCGGAGCCACCGCCGTCCGCTACGGAGACGGCTGGGTGGAGCGGGTCAAGGCCGCCGCCCCGGGCGAGGTGGACCTCGTCTTCGACGCCGCCGGAGCCGGCGTCCTCGCCGACTCCGTCACCCTGACGGGCGATCCGGAGAAGGTCATCACCATCGCGGACATGTCCGCCGCACAGCACGGCGTCCGCTTCAGCGCCGGAACCGCCGACCAGGGCGGCCAGTCGCTGCCGGAGCTGGCGCAACTGGCCGCCGCAGGCAAGCTCACCGTGCCGATCTGGCGCACCTACTCCCTGACCGAAGCCGCGCAGGCCCACACCGATCTGGAAGCCCGCCACAACCACGGCAAGGCCGTCCTGCTGCCCTGACCCCCGATACCGCCGCCTCGCATCACAGGGACGAACGAGGCGGCCCCCAGGGCCGCAGCCGGCCCCCGGTCCGGCTGCGGTCCACCCACCGCGCACCGCACCACCAGTAAGAGCTTCGAACAAGGACCGAGAACCGATGGCAGCCTGGCCCACCCTCGCGCCGCTCGCGGCCGATGCGGACCTCACCGCCGCGTTCGAGCTCCTCGGCCTGAAGTGGAACGGCACCATCCTCCACACCCTGGCCACCCGCCCCGCCCGTTTCGGCGAACTGCGCACCGCCATCGGGCGCATCAGCACCAAGATGCTCGCCGACCGGCTCCGCGGGCTTCTCGACGCCGGCCCTGTCACCCACGACCAGCTCCCGCCCGGGCCCGCGACCTACACGCTCACCGCCGACGGCCGGGCCCTGCTGCCCGCCCTGGAGCAGATCCGCTCCTGGTCGCAGCACCGCACCACCTGATCCCGCCACTCCTCAGAGATCGGAACACACACGCCCGCACGCCCCCTGCCCGAAGCCACGTTCGCCGCACTTCCTGGGCTCCGGCCCCGGCCTCGCCCTCGCCCACGGCGCCGGCAGCAGCATCGACAACGCCTACGGTCCGACCCTGCAGGGCCTGGCCGCCCACCACACCGTCGTCGGCATCGACTACCCCGGCAGCGGGCGAGCCCCCCCGTCACCAAACCGCTGTCGCCGGACGACCTGGCCGACCAACTCGTAGCCGCCTCCGTTGCCGAGGGCCTGGAGACCTTCGCGGTGTCCGGCTACTCGCTCGGCGGCCCGGTCGCCATCCGCGCGGCCGCCCGCCACCCGGGCTGGTCCGTCGTGAAGCCCAACAGGGAGTGATGCGTGTCCTGACGAACCTACGGCCGCTCTTCGGGGCGGGCCGTGGTTGGGGGCGGGAGAGTCTGTTCGGCCCACACGGTCTTGCCGTCGGCGCTGTAGCGGACGCCCCAGTTGTGGGTGAGTTGGGCGACGATGAACAGGCCGCGACCGCCTTCGTCGACCGTCTTGGCGTGACGCAACCGCGGTGCGCTGTAGCCGCTGTCGTTGACCTCGCAGGTGAGTGTGCGGTCCTTGATGAGCCGCAGTTGTAGAGGCGGAGCGCCGTAGCGGACGGCGTTGGTGACCAGTTCGCTGACGATCACTTCGGCGGTGTATGCGGATTCCTCGTCCACACCCCAATCCCTGAGCTGGTGTTGGGTGTGGGTGCGCGCCGTGGCGACGGCTCGGGGCTCGTGTTCGAGATGCCAAGTGGCGACCTGGTCGACCGGGAAGGTGTGGGTGCGGGCGAGGAGAAGGAAGCCGTCACCGTGACCGGGGCCGCTCCGCAGCCGGTAGAGCACGTCATCACACAGATCCTGCAGGGGCCGGTCAGGGTGGGTCAGCACCTGCTGGAGGGTGCGGGTGTCCGGGGTGCCTGCACCGGACCCGGAGTCGGGCAGGAGGGATGCGGTGTAGAAGGCGAGGATGCTGCCGTCGGCGACCGTGACCGTGGTGGTGGCGAAGGGCGGTCCCTCGGCACTGCCCAGGGGAGGTCCGCTGGGCGCGTCCGGGATCTCGGTGGTGCCGTCGGGGTGGGCAATGACGGGTGGGGGGTGGCCGGCCCGGGCGATGGTGCAGGTGTGGTTGAGGGGGTCGTAGATCGCGTACACACTGCTTGCCGTCAGCGGCTGCCGGTGCAGGGGATCGCCGGTCGGCAGAGCTGCGCGTTCCTGGGCCAGGCTCACCGTGGTGTCGTTGAGGCGTGCGAGGAGCTCGTCCGGTTCAATGTCCAGTGCGGCCAAGGAGTGGATGACGGTCCGTAGCTGCCCCATGGTGGTGGCCGCGTGGATGTCGTGGCCGGCCACTTCGCCGACCACCAGCGCGGTGCGGGCGCCGGACAGGGCGAAGGTGTCGAACCCGGCGCCACCGCCCATCTCGGACGGTACGTGCAGGTGGGCGGTTTCAATGCTGGTCTGCGACGCAGGACTGGCAGGCAGCAGGTGGCGCTGGACCGTCGATGCGATGGTGTGCTCGCGGGTGTAGCGGCGAGCGTTGTCGATACACAGCGCCGTGTGGGCGGCCAGTTCGATGCTGAGGGCGACGTCGTCCTGGTCATAGGGGTCGTCCTGGCCGGTGCGGTAGAGGCTCATCAGTCCGAGCACGGTTCCGCGCAGAGTCAGGGGTGTGGTGATCAGGCTGTGAGCACCGGAGGCGCGGAGCGCCTCGGCGCGTGATGGGACGCCGGCCAGCCAGGGCGTGTCAGGGCCCAGGGCGACAAGGCGGGGCTTGAGGTCGGCCAGGGCCTGGGCGTAGGGAGTCGGGAACGGCAGAGCGCGCACGTCACCCACCGGAAGTGCCCGCACCTCCTCCTCCTCCCCCTCGCCGCCGCTGCGGCTGAAGGCGGCGGCACGGCGCAGCGGCACCTCCGGTCCCAGAGGGCTCAGCGGAGGGTCTTCGCCGCGTACGACTGCGTCCACCACTTCCACCACGGCGAAGTCGGCGAAGTCCGGCACCACGGCCTGTACCAGTTCCTCGCAATTGGCCACCACGTCGAGGGTCCGTCCCACAAGCTCACGAACCGAGCCGAAGACGCGTACCCGGGCGCGCGTCTTTTCGCGTTCGGTGACATCGATAACCTCTGCCAGCACCCCCAAGATCGTCCCCTGCCGGTCCTCCAGGCGAGATGCCGAGACGGAGAACAGGTACTCCGGCCCCGGCGCGGCCTTCCGACGTGCCCTCACCAGTTGCTCCCGTGCGGGCGTGCCGCTCTCCAGCACGCTGTGCAGCATCGCCTCAAACGCACCGGGTGCGGAAAGGTCATACACGTCGTTGCAGTGTCGGCCCGTGATCTGTTCACAGGGCACTTCGTCCAGGAGTGGCGGGGCGGCTTTGACCCGCAGGATCCGCAGGTCCGTGTCCAGGACGAGCAGGCCTGTCGGGGACTGGTGAAAGAGGGCTTCCAGTACTGCAGCACTCACGCCGGGCGAGATGGCTTCGTTTTGCGACACGACAACACACCTCCACCATCCAGACTGCTCCTAGTTCCCATGCGCCGCTTCCACGCCTCGTAGGACGTGGTGTCGGAACGTGCGGCCGCCGTTGCGGCCCAGCCCGGTAGTCCAGCGCCGGCTGGCCCATCGCCGCAGCGAAGGGGGCAGGACGGTGCTGGTCGGGCGGGACGTCACCCTGCCGTAAAAGGTCCCCGACCACCCGGCGCGCTGAGGCCGCAGCACCGCGCCGGTCTCCCGCGCGCCCTGCGTCGGGGCGCTGCATGAAACACCTTTGCGATAGGATTGTCCGGTTCGCCCCGATCTGTCTGGTCGGTGGTCAGGGAAGCGTTGCGCCAGCTGCGCGCGTGAGCGCTCGATCGCCGTTCCGAGCCCCTCATCCGAATTCGACGAGATCATGCCGAAGACGCTCGCCATCGCAACGGTCGACCGGCGCATGCACCACGCTCACATCGTCGACAACCAGGGTGACAGCCACCGCCTCATCCAGGCCACAAGCGGACGGGGAGTGAAGCCCTTCAACCGATCCGACCGCCCCATGGGCGGGCAACCGTCTGGCCATGCGACCCGTCCCCTGGCCGAGTGGCGTGAGGTGCTCGACGCCGCGGGCCTCACCTACGGAGTCGTCCAGACGATCGAGGAGTGCGCCCACGCCCCCAACTCCCGGCCAGCGAGATCCTCGTTCCCATCGACGACGGCAGTCCGGAACCGCACCTGACCATCGACAGCCCCGTGCGGCTCGACCAGAACGGCCCCCGTTCCACACCGCCCGGGGCACAGCCACCTCGGCGGAGGGCGGGGGACGGGAGAGAAAGGAATGACCACCATGAGTGCGGCCACTGACACCCCGACGGTGCACACCGAGCAACGCGACGGCATCTTCGTGATCACCATCGACCGACCGGAAGCCCGCAACGCCATCAACGGCGCCACTGCGCACGCGCTGGCCGCCGCCATCGACGAACTCGACGCCCGCGACGACCTCGTGGTCGGCATCCTCACCGGCGCGGGCGGCGTCTTCAGCGCGGGCATGGACCTCAAGGCGTTCGCGGCCGGCGACACACCCGTCATCCCCGGACGGGGCTTCGCGGGCATCACCCGCACCCAGATCAATGCCCCGCTCATCGCCGCCGTCGAGGGCTACGCGTTGGGCGGCGGAACCGAGATGGCGCTCGCCTGCGACATGATCGTGGCCGCACGGAACGCCACCTTCGGCCAGACCGAGGTCCACTACGGCATCGTGCCCCCGGAAGGCGGCATGGTGCGCCTGCCCGAGCGCATCCCCCGCAACATCGCCCTGGAGTTGCTGCTCACCGGCGACCCCCTCCCCGCCGAACGGGCCGAGCAGCTCGGCCTCGTCAACCTCCTCACCGAGCCCGGCGCGGCATTGACGGGGGCCCTGGAGCTCGCCGACCGCGTCGCACACAACGCTCCTCTGGCGATCACGGCCGTCAAACGCGTCGTCAACGAGCGGACCGCGTTCCGCGACCAGGACGCCCTCAGCGAGCAGGACCAGATCGTTGCCCCTGTGTTGGCTTCCCAGGACGCGAGGGAAGGGGCCCGCGCCTTCGCCGAGAAGCGCTCGCCGCACTGGCAGGGCCGCTGACACGTCCCGCAGCCCCTGCGGGACGCCGAGCTGACGGTGCGCTTCGAGGGCATTCGGATGCTCCACGCCACGGGACTGGGTGACTCCGCCGAGTCCGGGCAGGTGCTCTCGGTGGAGTACGAGGGGGAGTGCGGCGCGTACCAGCTCGCGATGTACGTGGACAGCCTGCCGACCTCGGCCAGGCCAACGGCAACTCGGGGCAGGCCGGAGCCTCCACCGATCCCGGAACGGTTCAGTAGAGCCTCCCGGCAACGCAGCCGGTGAACCGGTGGAGGCGTCCCACTTCGGCACCGCCGTGTGCGGACGTGGGCGGAGACAGGCCATCAGCCCCAGGTGATGCTGGCGCAGCCGGTAGCCGACGGGCCGACTCCGCCCGCCTCATTCAGCGGACCACAGAAAATCGGGTGGCGCAGCCCGACACATCGACCCGCTGCGACGCGAATACCCGTCAGTGCCCCACCGTGGCCAGTGCTCCCTCACACCCCACCTTGGCCGTCGGCGGATCTCCGGTCCGCCCGCCCCAAGTCGCCTCACTGCCTGCCCAGTTCGGACGGCGGGACGATGTCCCGCTTGAGGATCTTGCCAGTGGGTCCCTTCGGCAGCGCGTCCGCGATCCATACCTTCCGCGGATATTTGTAGGCGGCGACCTGTCGCTTGACGTATACGCGCAGTTCCTCGGCTGTCGTTCGGGCGCCCGGCTTGAGGACGACCGCAGCCCCGACTTCCTCACCGAGATCGGGGTTGTGCAGACCGATGACCGCGGCATCGGCTACCGCCGGATGCTTGTACAGCACATCTTCGATCTCGTGGGGGTACACGTTGTACCCGCCCCGAATGATCACGTCCTTCGTCCGCTCGACGATCCAGAAGTATCCGTCCTGGTCGACCCGGCCGAGGTCGCCGGTGTGGAACCAACCGTCCCGGACCGCGGCGGCGGTCTCCTCGGGGCGCTGCCAATAGCGCTTCATCACGTTGTGCCCACGGATCACGATCTCGCCGGTCTCCCCGAGCGGCACCTCCGTGTCGTCCTTGCCGACCACCCCCATCCCGACGCCCCGGATCGGGGTGCCGACCGAACCGGGCTCGGGCCCGTCCTGCAAAGTGTTGAACGAGGCGACGGGCGAGGTTTCGGACAGGCCATACCCTTCGAGTACGACGCAGCCGAACGTGGCCTGGACGTCGTGCAGCACCCCGATCCGTGCCGGTCGGTTGGGTCCTGGGCGAGCGGGCCGGACGCAAGCAGCCTGTCGAATTCGCCGGGACCAACGACGACCACTTCGGCCTCGGCCTCCTGTGCACCGGTCCGCGCCTCGTCGGCGACGGCGTGCCAGGCGAACAGCAGCCGGGCACCCGAGTCACCGAGGTAGTAGGCGACCTCCCTGGCCATGAGCAGGGGATTCATCGGAACGACCACGCCGCCGGCCCGGAGTACACCGAAGGAGGCGACGGCGAACTCGGGCACGTTGGGCAGCATGATCGCGACGCGGTCGCCCGGTTTCACTCCGCGGTCGTGGAGCAGTTCGGTCATGCGGGCGCTGCGCTGGTCGAGCGTGCCATAGAAGACGCTGTCGTCGCCCAGACGCAGCGCGGCGCGCTCCGGGTGGGTCCGAGCGCTGTCCACCACGCATGATGCGAGGTTCACGCCAGCTCCTCTCCCCAGCGTCCTGAGCCTCGTAGGCCCGTAGCCCCAGCGGGATCGGCCCCAATGCCGGTGCCGGTTTCGCCTCGCCCTCGATGGGCTCTGTGGAACTGATCATCCGATGCGACGGTTCCACTGCCAGGGGCTCGCGCGCTCCGGGGCGTCCAGTGCGTCGCACTGCGAGCCAGTCCCGGCGGAGCCTGCCTTGATGCAGGCGACGCTACGCCCTGCAGCAGACGCCATGCCACTGCACGGCAACGGAGGCGATCCCGGGCATGCACGCAAGAGCGTTCCGGTGGTGAGCACTCCGGTGACGATCGACCGCGCCCAGGACCCCTGTCCACCGCAGTGAGCGTGCAGGTTCCCGATGATTCTACGAAGCCGGGAGGGAGTAATTGTCAATACCTGTACATCAGTTGAGCTCGCTCAGGCGGCGATAGATGTCTGTCGTTCTTCCAGGGGCGGCCCCTGCGGCAGCTCGGTGTGGGGGCGGATGCCTGTGCGAAGATCGCGGCGTGAACGATCTACGCCTCCGTCTCGCTGACGACGCCGATCTTGCCGCTGTCGTGCGTCTGCGCGACGACGCGGCCCGCTGGATGCTTGCCCAAGGCGTCACTGGTCAGTGGCAGCCTGGTGAGCTGGGCGGGGACCACTTCCGCCGGATCATGAAGAGCGGGGAGGTATGGCTCGCAGAGGTTGCCGGTCGTGTGGTCGGGGCGTGGGAGCTTTGGTGGGAGGACGAGGATGCCTGGGGGCCGCAGCCGCCGACGGCTGGCTATGTGCACCGGCTGATGGTGGACCACAGAAGTGTCCCGCCCGGGACAGGGCGACAGCTTCTGCGAGTCGCGGAGCGCCGCGTGGCCGAGGCGGGCCGACCGTTGGTTCGTCTGGACTGCCTGGCCACCAACGCACGCCTGAGTGCGTACTACCTCAGCGCCGGCTATCGGGTCGTGGGACGCAAGGAGGGTAAACCGCAGCCAGGGGGTACGCCCAAGTCGTTCACGCTCCTCGAAAAGTCTGTACGGGATGAGTTGAGGTAGGTCAAGCGGCGAGGGCCTAGGGACGCTCAACGAGCTGGCCGCGTTCGAAGCGGGCTCCGGCGCGGACGAGGGCAACGAAGTGGGTCCGTTCACGGCCCGCCAGCGGGCCTGGGCAGACTCGACGAGCTTGAAGACCATGGCCAGGGCGTCGGCCGCGCTGCCGGCACCTCGGGTGACCTTGGTCCGCAAGCGGACGGTGGCGAAGGTCGACTCAATCGGATTCGTGGTGCGCAAGTGGATCCAGTGCTCGGCGGGGAAGTCGTAAAACGCCCAGCGGAAGCACCTTGCTGATCTTCGGGGACTTGCGGCATCACGGCGGCAGAGTCGCCGAGGAGAACCGCTTGCGCTCGCCGGTGGCCTCGTCGACGCGCCTGTCGTTCACGCGCGGGGCCTTCACCTCGACCATTCCGGCTGCGGTCGTGACCTTCCTGGGCTGGTGATAGCCGTTGCGCACGACCAGGCGACGCCCCCTCTCGTCACGCTGATCGGCCAACTCGGCTATGTAGGCATTGACTTCGGCCTCCAGCGCGGCAGCCAGCATCCGCCTCGCGCCCTCGCGGACGATGTCGTCGATCAGGGAGGAGCCGCTGGAGCTGGTGCCGTCGTCGTTCACTACGCTGAGCACGAGCGTGCCTTCCCGGCCGGTGCTGCGAACACCGGTCCTACTCGGTGACCAATCGCTCAATCACCCAGGAAGGTACGTCCTTCCCGGGCTGATCCGTGCACCCGGACGGCGGTGGAGCCTACGCGGTGGCGAAGAAGGATCCGACCAAAACGGACTACTGTTCCTTCTCCGTGCGGGTCGGATTGGCTCGCCTGCCCTTCGTGACACCCCTTGGACCGTGAATGGATGCTCGTGCGCGCACCGCTGCAGTGCGCTCCCAGATGGTGGCCGGATTCGGGGATGGTGTGATGGTGGTGCGTACCGCCATCGCTGCCGCGCTCTCTTGGTGGATCGCGACCGCACTGCTGCATTCCGATGCGGCCACGCTGGCGCCCGTGGGTGCGATCCTGGGGGCGCACACGACGCCGTTCGCAACCGCGCGCAAGAGCCTGCAGCGTGCGGCCGGGATCGGTTTCGGGTTTCTGCTGGGCGTCGCCGCGGCCGCGTCGCTGGGCGTGAACACCATCACGATGCTGCTCACCGTCTTGATCGGCATGTATGCGGGCAGACTGCTGCGGCTAGGGCCGCAGATGCATCAGATCGCCCTGACCGCGGTGCTGGTGATGGGCACCGCCCAGCATTTCGGATACGGTGCGACCCGCCTGGAGGACAACGTGGTAGGCGTCCTCATCGGCACTCTGATCGGTCTCCTGCTGCCCGCACCCGGATTCACCCGGCGCGGGGGCGAGGAACTGGCCCGCCTGACGCGGCAAATCTCTGACTTGCTGACCGACGTGTCCGGCCACCTCGCCGCAGGTGACTGGGCGGCGTGCAGCGGGCAGTGGGTCAACCGTGCCCGGGGACTGTCCAAACGGGTGGAGTCCGTCCGTAAGGCGGTGCGCGACGCGGAGGACGCTATTCGGTTCCGCCCCCGCGCGGGCAGGGCACGGCCCCGGATCAACCGGCTCGCTGAGGCCACCCAGTGTCTGGATCACGTCGGTCACCAGGTCCGCGGCATCACCCGGGGTCTGTACAACCTGACTTTCCGTGAAGGCCGACCGCCTGCCCTTCACTGGGACCAGCACGACAGCCACCTGCTGCCGGAGCCCGCGAGCGCCCCACCGGGTCTTGACCGGGTCCTGGCCGATCTGGCCACCCTGCTCGGACAGTTGGCCGACGTCCACACTCTGGAAGACGCACCCGACCCGAACCTGCTCCTCCAGCTCAGAACTCTCCTCGGCGCCGCAGAGACCAGCTTCCTGCGCACCGCCCTCGACCAGTCGCCCGCCTATGCGGACTGGAGAGTCCTGTGCACCGCGGGCATCCTCGAGGACGCCCGCAAAATGATCCACGAACTCGACCCGGACAGCGGCCCGCATCGCGGCGCCTTCCACGCATGAGAGTCAGCCGCAGTCACCGACTCCGGCAGCCCGGGGGACGACACCGGCTCGGCTTGGTGTCGCCCAGCCTTGCTGGGAGGCAACGGCCGTTGCCAGGGGACGATCCTGGAAAGGGCGACCGCCCATGGGAACGATCTGACGGCTACAGCGTCAGTGCACTCCGCACGGCGATCGCCGAACTGCACTCATGGCTTGAGTCGTCATCGGCCGAGCGTTCCAGCAGCTTGCGGTCGACATCATCGAGTGCTGACTGGCGCCCGCACCGCGGTGCGTCACAGCGTCGCGGTCGTCCCCTCCCCGGACGCGCTGCCCGCGAGCCACCCGTCCCATCCCAGGTTGAAGTCGGCGTAGCCGTTGTCGGCGGGGGCCTTGGCACGGGGCGAGCCGGTGATGGTGATGGGGTCGCCCTGCTTGACCTGGTCGTAGAACCACTTGGCGTCCGACATGGACAGGTGGACGCAGCCGTGTGAGCCGCGGGCGCTCCCGCTGCCCGGATTGGGGTCGCCGGTCGAGTAGTGCACGTACGTGCCGGACTGGGTCAGGTGGACGTCCCAGGGCAGCGTCAGGTCGTAGTAGTTGGGGCTGCCCTTGTCGCAGCTGATGCCAACGCTGCAGGAGGTCATGTGGACCTTCTCCTGCTTGTCGATGACGGCCATCGTGCCGTTCCACGTCGGATACTGAGCGCTGCCCGCATTGATCGACAGGGTGCGCACCACATTGCCGTTCCGGGTCACCTTCATGGTGTGGCCGGTGACCGAGACATCCGCGCGCACGTCGTCGCCGACGGTGAAGGTGTGCGTGTAGCTGCGCACGCCGTAGCGTCCGTTGCCGTTGCTGACGCCGTTCATGTCAGCGTCGATCTTCACCTTTGTACCGGAGGGCCAGTACGTCTTCGGTCGCCAGTCGGCGCGCTTGTCGCCGAACCAGTGCCAGGCGCCGACCACCGGCTGCGAGGCGCTCACCTTCATGTGCTTCTCCACCGTGGCCCGTGCCTTTGTCGCCACCGGGTTCGTGAAGACCACCGAGATCGGCATGGCCACGCCGACCGTGGTTCCCGACTGCGGGGTGATCGCCTCCAGCAGCATCGGCGGGCCTGCGGGCTTGGTCGGTGACGGAGAGGCGCTCGCACTCGGCTTGCCCGACGCCTTTGCGTCGTCCCCGCTCGCCTTGTCACTGCCGCCCCCGCCGCAGGCACTCGCGCCCACTAGCATCGCAGCCGTGACGAGTGCGATCCCTATGCCGCTCTTGCGCCGTCCCACGACCTGCCCCGCTCTCTCGTTCTTCGGCCCTGGCGGGCCCGACTTTCTGTCAGACAGCCAGGGTGCGGGCCGCAGTTGCGTGCGTTGCGTAAAACGTGTCTCAAAAATCGGTGGGCACCCCGGGTCGGGGACCACGAGGGGCGCGACAACGTCGCCTCTGCACCGCCGGGCAGCCGTCTGCGCCGACGGCGCTCGACAGCAGCGGCCAGCCGCTGGTGGGCAGCGTTGAGCCGTAGTCCGGTCGAGCAGGAACACATCAGAACGTCACCATGGCACGACTCCATTGTCGTCGACCAACTGACCGGTGGGACCGTCGTCGGGCAGAGCCGCCAACCGGATGGCGATCATCGCCCCCTGCTCAGGGGTCTGAGTACCGCTGAACCCATTGAGGTCGGTAGCCACGTAGCCGGGGCAGGCGTTGTTGATCAAAATCTTGATGTCGCTCAGCTCCTTGGCGTACTGAATGGTGATGGCGTTGAGGTAGGTCTTCGTCGGCGCGTAAGCCCCGCTGATCCCTCCGACGTCGACACCGGGCGTGGTCTGCAGGGCCAGAGAACCTACATGGCTGGACTGGTTGACGCTCCGGGGGTGCGCCGAGCGGCGCAGCAGCGGCAGCATCGCGTTGGTGACCCGGATGACGCCGATGACGTTGGTCTCCACCAGCCGTCGCACGGTATCCAAGTCGATGGTGGTCGGGTCCTCCGGCCAACTACCTGCGAGGTCGGCGTTGTTGACCAGCACGTCAAGCCGTCCCGCTCGCTCCTCGATCAGTCTCGCCGCGGCGGTCACGCTCTCGTCGTCGGTCACGTCCAAGGGCACGCCGAACGCGTCGGCACCTGCCGCGCGCAGTTCCGCCACGGCGTTCATCCTGCGCTGCTCGTCTCGAGCGCCGACACCGACGCTCCAGCCCAATGCGCCCAGCCCGGCCGCGATCTCGTACCCGATTCACTTGTTCGCGCCGGTGACCAGCGCGATCGTCTTCTCACTCATGACAGCGAGCATGGCTGCGCTTCGACCAGGCACCAACACCATCTCGGTAATGCAGCAATACCTGAGCGACATCAATCGACCGCCCGCCGGAGTTACTGTGACTGCGTGGAGATACGCGAGCTGCAGTACTTCGTCGCCATCGCCGAGGAACTGCACTTCGGCAAGGCCGCCCAGCGTCTGGAGATAGCCCAGCCGCCCCCGTCCCGTGCCATCGCCCGACTCGAACGACAGCTCGGGGTCACGCTGCTGGAGCGCACCAGCCGCAAGGTCACGCTCACGGAGGCCGGGGCCGTGCTGCTGTCCGAGGGGCGCGCGATCCTCAGCGCGGTAGCCGCAGCTGAGCGGCGTACCCAGCAGGCTGCGCAAAGGCGCCCTCGCCTCGTCGTCGCCCCGTCAATCCGGCACCGCCGGCGAGTTGGCTGGCCAAACTGCTCGATGGCTACCACGCGGAGCCCGGCGCGGCCACCGTCGATCTGTTGCTCTGCGAGGCGCATCAGCAACAGAAATTGCTGCAGAATGGGCAAGCCGATGTGGCTCTGCTGCACTTGCCATTCGATTCGGCGGTCGGACTCGACACCGAAATTCTGTATACCGAGGGACAGGTGGTGATCCTGCCGACCTTTCACCCACTTGCCAGCCGCTCTCAGATCCGGGTGGCCGAGGTCACCGCATTGCCGGAACTCCCGATGGCTCGTTGGCCCGGTCCTGACGGCAGCTATCCGGAGGGACCAGGGGCAGAGGTACGGAACCTGACACAGCTCTTCCAACTGATCGCGCTCGGCCGTACCACCGTGATCATGCCCGAGTCCGCCAGCAACGACCTGCGCCGGGATCTGGCCGCCGTGCCGGTCCTGGATGCTCCGCCCGTGACAACGGTGATCGCTTGGCCGTCGCAGAGCCGACTTCGCGCAGTCGCCGACCTGCTTCGCGTAGCAACACGTCTTTGACCGGCCGTCCTGCATCCGCTCGCGCGGAATGCGGTTGACTGTTCGGACAGCCGCCCGGCAAACGGTCAAACTACCCGACGCGCTCATCGGGAATCGGGGGTTGGGTTGGATCTCGATCCGCCCGTCTGGGCTGTCGGCGCGGTGGTAGATGCCTCGGTAGTCGCTCCCGCGCTCGGTGAAGGTTCCACTGAGGCGGTCGCTGACGAGTTCGCGCCGTAGAGCTGGGCGAACGTCTTGATCGCTGCTTCGGCGCGGTCGCCTCCGCGCCCGGCGCCTATCTCGTCGATTGGACCAGTGAGCACTTCCTGCTTGCTCGGTCTGCGCGACCGGGTTTTCCAGCACCTGCAACAGGTGCCCCCTGACTCCTTGGACGGCTTCGCCACCAGGGACCTGCTCTCCCGGCTGACCGGCGACATCGGAACCGTCGAGTCGCTGCGCCGCCTGCGAACGCCTCATCGAGGGCTCCGCATCGGCGCGGTCCAGGAGACCGCTCCGCGGCCGGTCGTCCCGCCGCCGGCCGAACCGGCGTGCGGTGCCGACACCTTGGAGGACGTCAGCTTCTGCTGCCCCGGCAGGGAATTTCGGCACTTTCCCGTGGGGACCCTGGGGCGGTGCGTCACGCCGAGGCGCTGCTGCGCCGGGCGTAGGCGCGGGCGGCGCGGGCCCGGTCGCCGCATCGGGTGGAGCACCAGTGGCGTCGGCCGTGGGTGCGCAGGAGGAACCGGTCGCAGGGGGCGGAGCCGCAGGTGGCGAGGAGGTCGGCGTCGGAGCCGGTGAGCAGGTCGGCGGCGTCGGCGGCGAGGGTCGCCAGCGCATGGTTCACGGCCTGGTCGGTGGGGTGCGCGTGGATGCGGCGCAGCCCTTGCGCCCCGTCCCAGGCGAGCAGGGGTGCCGTGGGCACGGCCGTGAGTGCCTCGTTCACCGCCCGCAGGGATTCCTCGGGCGGCATGGTGCCGTCGACGCGCGCGGCGAACAGAGCGCGGACGTGATCACGCAGCGTGCGCATCCGCTGTGCGCACACGTCGTACATCTGCACGTCCGGGGTGGCCAGGTCTTGGGTGGCGAGCCAGTGCATGGCGGAGCCGGGGGCGGCCAACAGGTCGTAGCCCTGGCCGGCGGGCAGGGTCGCGGCGGTGTCGGCGAAGTCCAGGGAGCGGTGCCGGTCGGCCCCAGGAGCCGGGGGCAGAGCGGCCCGCGTGATGTCGGTGCCCACGGTCTTGTTCATGTCTCTCATGGTAGCGCTTGCGTTTTTCCGTGACGCCCGCCTAGCGTGTGCTCACGGAAAGCGTGGAGTCTTTCCGTGAGGAGTGAGGAGTGACGAGTATGTCCCTGCACGACGCCCAGCAGTTCCCGGTCCGCGTCTTCGGCGGCCCCACCGCCCTGTTCGAGTACGGCGGCCTGCGCTTTCTGACCGACCCGACCTTCGACGGCCCAGGCGACTACCCCTCGCGGGGCCGGGTGTTGACCAAGACCGCTCCTTCCGCCGTCGACCCCGCTCAACTCGGCCCCATCGACGTGGTCCTGCTCTCGCACGACGAGCACGCAGACAACCTCGACACCTCCGGCCGGGCGCTGCTCGCCGACGTCCCGCTCACCCTCACCACGCCCGGCGGCGGTCAGCGCCTCGGGAAGCAGGCCAAGGGCCTGGGCAACTGGGAGTCCGTCGAGCTGAACCGCCCCGACGGCGGCACGATCACGGTGACCGGCGTACCCGCCGTGCACGGCCCCGGCACGCGTGAGGAGATCGAGCTGATCACCGGCCAGGTCGTCGGCTTCATCCTGACCGGAGACGACCTGCCTACCGTCTATGTCAGCGGCGACAACGCCTCACTCGACGCGGTCAAGGAGATCGCCGAGCGTTTCGCCCCGGTGGACACCGCCGTCCTCTTCGCCGGAGCCCCTCGCTTCAGTTCCCTCTTCGACGGCGCGCTGATTGTCCTCGACAGTGCCCAGGCCGCCGAGGCCACCCGGATCCTCCGCGCTCGTCGCGTCGTTCTCGCCCACTACGACAGTTGGGCTCACTTCACGGAGGGCCGCGACGAACTGGAAGCCGCCTTCACCGCCGCCGGCCTTGCCGACCGCCTGGACTGGGGCCGGCACATCTGACCCGACCGACTGAAAGCCACCTCTCCAAGGCAGTTCATCAACCGGAAGCGGAACCCTCTGCCCGAACTGCACCGGCTGGGCCAGACTTGAAGCCGCGCCCGAATCGGATCGGATGATCGAAGACGCGACAGTGTTCAGCGCGGAATCACCCAGGCCGGCGCCCAGGTCCCGGCGGCGGCGTGGCCGGCCGCTGTGGCGGCGAGGTGGGCGCGGAGCGTGGCCAGCGCTGGGTGGGGGTTGTCGCGGTGCCAGAGGAGCGAGTGAGGGTAGACGGGCGTCGGATCGGTCACCGGGATGCGGCGCAGACCGTGACCGGCGGGCCAGACGAGGCGGGTCTGCTCGCCCATGAAGGTGGCCAGGGCCGGGGTGTCCGCGACGGTGTCCAGGAGTGCGTCGGAGCCGAAGTTGGGGCCGGTCGCCTCGATGGTGAGGCCGAACTCGGCGACCAGGTCGTCGTAGTAGGCGGCCCACTCGGTACCGGGGACGATGCCGGGCATCCAGATCCGGTGCCCGCCGAGCTGAGCGACGGTCACCGACCGTACGCCCGCCAGCGCGTGGGCAGGGCCGGTGAGGAGCTGGAGCGCCTCGTCGAGCACTCGGACGGACTCGATGTCCTCGGGAAGGGGCCGGCCGGGCATGGCGACGGCGCGAAAGGACGCGTCGATCGCACCGGACCGGATGGCGGCGACGGCCGTCTCGATGTCGAACAGCATCACCACGTCGAGGTCGATCTCGGGGTGCGCGCGGTGGAAGCCGCGCATCAGGCCCGACGCCGCGCCGCGTGAGGCGATGATGTCGACGCGCAGCGGACGGCGGCCGGTGCGCACCGACGCGACCGCGCGCTCGGCGACGCGCAGCAGCTCCCGTGCGTGGGACAGGAACGCCTGCCCGTCGATGGTGAGCTCGGCGCCGCGCGCGGTGCGGGTGAACAGTCGCACGCCGAGGTTGCGCTCCAGCGCGGCGATGCGCTTGGAGACGGCCTGCTGGGTGACCGCCAGCTCGGCGGCGGCCTCCTGGAACTGCCCCGCGTCGGCGGCGGCGACGAAGGTCCGGACGGTGTTGAGGTCCATGTCGACACCGTATAGGCACAACCGTTGGTTGTGGCCGACTGCGGTTGTTTGATCCCCGGGTATGGCGCTCGCCTTGATGCTTCCGATCGCGGATCGGTTGTGCGGGGGAGTGGCGAGAGGCGTCGGGTATGAGGAGGGGGTGCCGGCTGGGCCATCTGCTCGGACTTCGGCTGGAGTGGCGCTGCGGCGGTGAGGTTTCGCAGGCGGGTGATGCAGCCGTCGACCTGGTTGTGGTCTTCACGGACGGTGATGTGGAAGACCCGGGCGAGTTCGAGGAGGCGGCGTCAGCCGCAGTGCCAGCCGGTCTCTTCCTCATATGCGACCAACTGTTCGAAGGCCGGGCGCAGTCCGCGGATAAGACTGGTGCACAAGTTCTCCCAGGGGAAACTGTCCACGTTGCCCAGGGTCTCCCAGGGGACACCGGTACCGGCCGTCCGGGTGAAGGTGGGCTCCCAGTCCGCGGAAAAATGGATGACACCGATCACTGGACCGGTGAACCGTCCAACGGACGCGCAGTCAGGAAGAGAGGGTAGGGTGTCGCTCTTCCACGTGTGGTTCCTTCCGGATTCTGGAAGAGCTCGTAGAGCCCTTTCGTTCTTCTTGCGGATCGTCGCGTACTCTCCCTCGCGTATCATCCCGGGCACAAACAGGAGCAGGCGCTGGGGCGGGAGAATACGCATGGCTTCGGACAACTCCCACATCGTTCCGGCGCTTGAGCCCAGCGTGAGAGTGACCAGGCGGGCCCGCGCCATGAGGTCTCGCACAGGTTGATGCCAGGACGTTTTCGGCAGATACGTGCGTACTGCTCCCGCAAAGGGAAGAACTTCGTCGGGTGCACCGACGGCGACCAGCGGTCCGACGGGGCGCAGCGTGTCCGCGATATGTTCTTCCTCGTCGCGGCTGGATGCGACCAGGCCGACAAAGCCACCCGGAAAGATGGACGTGCCGTGGGGCGTTTCGTAGTGTTTTAACGCGGTGCGGGCTTTGTCGTCCTCGAATGATCTCAGGTACAGCACGTAGGAGCCGGGGCGGAGGGCATCCGGTGACGCCATAGGTACTTTGAGATGCCTGCGGCCTTTCAGGAATAGCTTCCGACTCTGATTGAACACGGACACACCCACCATCGCCACTATGCCGAAGAAGCCGCTCGTCGACGAGACGGGAAGAATGTGGCGAAGTCCCCAAAATGACAGTCCGAGGGCTCCCAGGCAGCATGGCCAACCGGCCAGCCACATCCCGATCCCCATGAGCGGGGATTGGCCGGGAAGGAGGGTGTAGGGAGGGCCCTGCTGTGCGTCGTCCTGCGACCGCGATAGCTCCGGAGGCGTGGTGCGAGGGTAGGGGAAATCCCAGGAGCCGCGCCAGTACAGTTTTTTACCGTACGGAAGGGCCCAGAAGATGCCTGCCGTCGAGAGCGAGAGCACCAGGCCGACCAACCACGTCCTCTGGCCGCCGCTACTTTTTCCAGGATTGGACAGAAGGATGCGGATGGTCAGACCGGCAAGCAGAACGGGTACGACCGCCCGCAACAGCACACCGGCCAACTGAAGGCGGGTCTTGTAGAGCGCCAGGAACGCCAGCAGCATGTTTCCTATGACAAGACCATAGAAATAGCTGTGGGCGACACCCAGGGCAGCGAATAATGAAAAAATTCCGAGAAACCGCAGACTGCGGGCCGGCTGAAAAGGGGGCGGCACTAGGTAGAGGGCCCTGGGTGGCGCGGGGATCTGTATCACCCATGCCGTCAAGAAACCCAGGACGTAGCCGGGTGCAGGGATCACATCGGTGAGCCTGAGTCCCCCCGCCCCCGTGAGAGCGCTGCAACAACTGACGCCCAATGTTCCTCCCGTGGCGAATCTGCCGCCGTGGCCGGAGTTCTCTTGTGCACAGCTCCGCCACTGACGACGTGTGCCGTACCGTCCCACCCAACTCACCTTGCGTTGACTGGCACTTGGGCGGGCATCCATGACGATGCCACCTCGCTGCCCTGTGGTTCCACGCACGGCGCGGAGTGAGGCCGCTCGCCATGTCGGGCTGGGCCTCCAGCAGGTCGGCCAGCCGCGCGCATCCGGCGAGCGGGCGTACCGTCTGGCGGCGTTCGCGTAGTGCCCTCGCCGGCGCGCCGGTGACCTGGTCGACGCCCGATCCGACCATACCGAGCAGCGCGAGCATCGAGGCCGCCTCACCGAGCGCGGACTGCATCTGTTCGGGCAGGGTCTGCCCGAACCGGGCGGCCAGCCCGCCGCGGCGCAGGTACAGGCCCGTGACTGGAGCTGGGGCGGGCCGCGCGCGGCCGGACGGGCCCGTTAGGCTTGGGCGCTCCGACGGGCGGTCGCCCGTCGCCCGGCGGGGCGGGGGTACGGCACTCGTGCGGCTGCCCCGGACCACCACACCCAAGGACGGCAACCGAGTGTCTTTCTTCACCATCGGCCACCGCGGTGTCATGGCCGCCGAGCCGGAGAACACCCTGCGCTCCTTCCTGCGGGCCGAACGCGAGGGGCTGGACGGGATCGAACTGGACCTGCACCTGAGCAAGGACGGCGAGCTGGTCGTCATGCACGACGAGACCCTGGACCGCACGACGGACGGCTCCGGTCCGATCGCCGACCAGAAGCTGCGGAAGCTCAAGAAGCTCGACGCCGGCCTCGGCGAGCGCATCCCCACGTTCGGGGAGGTACTGGATGCCGTCGGGCCGACGCTGCCGATCCAGGCGGAGATAAAGGACGTGGCCGCCGCCCGGTCGCTGGCCAAGGTGCTCACCGACCGTGACCTGCTGGACCGGGTCTCGGTGCTGTCGTTCCACGACGTCGCGCTGATCGAGATCCACAACCTGCTGCCACAGGCCCGCACCGTGCTGGTGGCAGGCCCCAGCGCGCACCGCGACACCTTCGTCGGCCGCGCTCAGAAGGTCGGTTCCACCCTGGTCAGCGTGGAGCTACGCCAGCTGAACCGGGCCATCGTGGAGAAGTGCGGCGCCGTCGGCATCGACGTGATGGCCTGGACCGTCAACGACGAGCGCGACCTGGCGCTGGCCCGGACGCTCGGGCTGGTGGGCTGCGTGACCGACCAGCCCGGCATGAAGCGGCTGGTCGAGGCCACAACCTGACCTCAGGCGTCCGGGACCGAACCGGCCGCCCATGCGGTCACACGAGAGCATGAACGCCGTGGGCGCAGCCCCCCGCGCGGGGGAACCGGAACCACGGCCCGTTCGCCGGCGTCAGGCCGGCTGCTTGACCAGCCCAGACGTCCCCCGGCGCGCACTTGGCACAGGAAGCGGCGGCCCTGGTCGGTTCCACGGCGCCGGTCACAGTGCGGCGCCGCTCCTCGGGCAGGCTGCGGCGCACCTCATCCGCGCGTTCCGCCTCCCCGAGCACCTCCTCGTGGCGGACCTGGCCGTTGAGACTGCGGGCCAGATTGCTACGAAGGACCACGGTGGACGTGCCTTGTGCGGACTGGAGAGTCAGCGCTTCGCGGGCAAGTCTGGCGCAGGAAGAACCAGGCTCGGGTCGATCTTTCCGCGCGCGCATCACGACGCTGCAGGGCGTAGAGCATCTCCCGGCGCAGCACCGGCTGGAACGGGACCGGTGAGAACCGGTGGGCGCGCCGGTACGGTGTCTGCCTCTATCTAGAGGTCCAACTCGATGGCTGACACGTGTGTTTGGGCCGTAAAGCTCTCGTGTGCCTCACTGATATCCGACGCGGACCCCGTCGGCCTGATCACCCGCGTCGAGAAGGACCTCGATCACGCGGCCGTCCGGGGGGCCTCGGCGTCGCCGGAGGCCGTGCAAAGCCGCGCCGGCTCGCCGAAGCCCTGGCAGCCCGGCCCAAGGTCCTGGCCGATGGCCGCTCTCCGTCGCCGTGCCGTTCGGCAACTGCCGCGAACCATCCAACGTCAAAGCCGGCGGAAGCGCGTGTCCCATCCGCTTCCAGTACGCGGCTGCGGTTTCTACCGGCCCGGCCCTTCCTACCTCCCGACCATCAAGGAGCACATCAACTCGTTGCGGGCCGACCGGTTCACCGCCGAGGCGATGGACGCCGACCCCTTCGTCACCCGCAACCTCAGCGACCAGATCGCCGCGTTCCAACAGGTCCTGAGCGCGATGCGCAAGCAGTTGGACGCGATGGGCTCCGAGGAACGCCCGGAGGTCGAAGAGGCCAGTGCCGTGTTGCGAAGGCGCGAGCCAGCCGCGGACGCACCACCCTCCCGTTGACGGCGATGAACCGGAGGTCCTCGTGGCCCAGTCATCGGCGACGAACTCGAGCGCGCGGAGCCGGACTCTCGCGCAGGTCCTTCAGGAAGCCCGGCTCCGGGACAGCCAGGCCAAGCGAGCCCGCGTCCTTGAGGCGATCCGGTCTCTTCAGCAGAGCGACGAGAAGATCACACACATTACCGTCGCTCGCACCGCTGGCGTCTCTTCGTGGCTCACCTATGCCGACGGCGTGCGCGAACACGTTGATGCCGCCATCAGCGGACAGGTCCCGCCTCCCTGTACATGCGGGACAACCCGGCCAGCTCGACCAGCCTCCGCGTCGATCTCGAACTGGCCGGCGAGGAGATCCGCAAACTCCGCGCCGAACGCGACCAGCTCCAGCGCAACGCGCGCCTCCACTTCGGCCAGCAGCTCGACCAGATCGGCACCGCCGATCTCATTACCCGGGTCCGCGGCAGACCCGATATCACGGCAGGCGGCAGGGATGGGTTGGCTGCTGCTTCCGCTACCTGCCAGTCCGCGTCGGTGAGCAGCTCTACGATGACCGGTGGTGGGAGTGCTGGGTGGCCGGCGGCTACGGGTCTCACCTGTTTGTTCGCCAGACAGACGAGCAGCGCTGAGGCCATCGCCCCGTGATGCCGGGCCACCTCACGAAACACCTTCTGCACCGTCGGTTCGTGCCGGACCAGGTCCTCCAGCAGCGCAGGGGTCGCGTCTGGGTTGGTCGCCACCTTGGCCAGGACACGGACGCCGTGTCGGTCGACCATGGCGCGCAACTGCGCTTCGGTGAGGCCGGGGTGCGGAGCGAGAGCCTTGACCACCTTCGCGTCGGGGTCGTCGGCCAGCCGGTCGCGTATCTCGGGCGGCAAATCGCGTCGTTGGGCCACGAGCATTCGGGCAGCCGGGTCCGGTGACTTGGCCAGCTCTTCGACCTCGGCGGGAGAGGAGGCGGCAATACGGGGCAGAAGGGTGATGCCGCCGATCTTGGCAGTCCGGGCCAGGTGGGTGAGCACGTCGAGCGGTACGCGAGGATGGTGTGCAAGCCTGCGGCGCACGTCCGGGTCATGGTCAGCGGCCAGCGCACGGATCAGGGCATCGTCGATCGCGGGATTTTCGGCAAGGTCGGCGCGGACACCGGGAGTGGGGTCCAAGGCGAGTCGTGCGCACTCCTGCTGGGGCAGGTCCTGTCGGGCGGCGAGCGCCCAGCGCAACAGCATCGACGGATGGTCCACGAAGCCGACGATGGCTTCGATGGGGGTGGCAGGGTTACGGAGTGCCGCCTCCCGCATGTGGTGGACGGTGGACTCGTGGGAGCCGTCGCAAGAGGCGCCCGGCGGCAGATCGCAGTCGAGTCGTGAGCACTGCGGATCGTGGATGAAGGGGGTCTCCTCGCGGTCACAGACCAGACAGCGCCGGAGGCAGCCCCTCCCCGGTCACCAACGCTGCCAGTACGGCTGGGGGCGTCGCCTCGTTACCCGCCACCGCGCGGCGGACCTCGGCGTGCGGATGCGCCGCGAGCCTTAGGGCCATGTCTGGGGCGGTCCACAACGCGAGCTCGGCGACGACACGTACGTCCGGGTCCGCCGCGAGCGTGTCCACCACGTCGGACGGGAGGCCGGGGCAGGCTGCCAGCTTCTCCCGCCGTTCACGGACCGGGTCCGCCGCGAGGAGACGCGCCCACTCAGGGCGGCCGACACCTTGGTCGAGCAGGGCCAGGGCGGCATCCGGCCAGACAGAGGGATCGATGTCGGCGGCGGTCAGCCGACCCGCGTACGCGAGCTGCACCGCGCTCTCGTCGACGCGCTCGGCCAACGCGACCGCCTGTGCGTGGCTGAGGTCCGCGCGACGGGCGAGGTCCGTGGCGATGTCGTCGTCCGCGATGGATATCAGCCGGTCGACCAGCTCGGACGACAGGACTGGATAGGTGGCGAGCCCGCACCGGATGTGATGCACAGAGACATCCTGCCCGGAGCGTGAATGATGAGTTCGGGATTTTTTGATGCCAACGAGCTGCTGGCGGAACGACCGGACACGTGCTTGGCGCGGTACCTGGCGAAACCCGCCAACCGAAGCGCTCAGTCACAGCAGCTCCTGAGCTGACGCACGATAGTCGTCACAACTGCATGCTTGTTGTCACCGAGTGGCACCAGGGGCCAGGTTTTCAGGATCGTCCCGACTCGATGGACGGCCGCAGTTCACGCGTCAGCCGCGCCGACGGCGCTGCTGCTGACGCCACCGCGGCGAGCGTGGTGTGTGGGCGTCCACGAGGCGCACTGTGTCGAGATCAGGACCGATCCCGTAGGGGAGGACATGGGATGCCCAGAGCGCCCCCATGCCGCAGACCAGAACGGAATTGATGACGGCCTGTGCGCGGTACCGCGCCGGCTGCTGCTCATCCCCTGTCTCATCGTCGGTCCTGACACCGATGGGCGCATGGACCGGGGTGCCGACGTCACATACGCCGACGAACCAGTGCCGATCTCTCGCCGAGGCGGAGCGCGCCGACGTGCTGCGCCGAAGCCTGCCCGAGGAGCAGAGCCGCCCAGAGGCCGGCGCCGTCGAGTCGGCAATGGCCACGGACCTCCTGGGGCTGGGCCGCGGTAGCGAGGCCCGTACCCGGGCCGCGGTCACCCATGACGCCTGCCTGGCCGCGTTCGGCCCGAACCACCGCCGCATCGCCGAGGCACGGGAACTGCTCGACTGCATCATCGACGGCGCTTGATCGAACGCGCCGCGTCGGCTCAGACGGCGCAGGGGCGCGTTGCGGGTGACTTTTACGCGAACTGGGAACCGTATGAGGACCTCCACCGCGACAGGTGATCGAGACGAATCTTCAACTGGAGGACCATTCAGTTGTGAAAGCCGGGGTTACCCACAGACCCTGGCCGGTCAGCGCGTTCGCCGGGCGGGCCAGGCCGCGGCCCTCATCTGCCACCGCAGCCCCAGCATGTGAGGAATGAGTGATCTTAGGGTTCCAGTTCGAGGCAGAGGCCCACCTGATGGCCACCCCTGCTCGTGAGCGGGACCGTCGTGGCCTCGCCGGATGGTGCGATGGCGGTTGGCCCGGAGGTGATCAGGGCGTAGGCACGGGCGAGTTGCTCCAGGGCCGTGGATGCCTGCCCTTGGGACTTGTCGGTGATTGCTTCTGCTTCGGCGGCGATGGCTTGTAGTAGCTTTTCGCGTGCCTCCGCGGCCGCGGGTACCTCCCCGACTTTGATGACAGCCGGAATCTGCGGCATTGCGGAATCAGTCGACGCGGGCTGTGCTTCTTCGGAGGGCATGTCGCATTCCTCGGGCTGTGTGCGAAGGGGGAGAGGGGTCGGGGCCGCGTTGTTCGTGCTTGGCCTCGTTGCGTGGGGCCAGTCCGTCGGTGCTGCCCACCGTGCTCGACGTGCCTTCTTCGGCGGCGGTGTGGGAGGCGCTGTTCTTGCCGAAGCCGCGGTGGACACACATCAGCTGGTCGTGGCTGCCGTTCTTGTCGCGGTAGACGATCAGTGCGGGCCCGGCGTTGTTGGCATGCTTGCTCAGTTCCCTGTCCTGGCTCCACCCCTTGCCCTCTTCGAAGACGGTCCACCACAAGCTGGTGTCTTCCTTTTCTTCTCGGTCCAGACGTTGAGACCGCGTACAGCCAGTTCTTCGCGGGCTCGCGCGCCGCGCTCCACCTCTTGCGGCGACGGCGCGGCGATATCGCTGCCCAAGATGGAGGTAGAGCTCTCTGCTGTCGGGGCTTCTTCGTCGGTGGTCAACGTGCACTCCCGCCAGTCGGTGCGTGGTAAGCAGGGGCGCCTCGACGCCTCTGACCACAAACCGACTGTAGCCGAAAGTGTCCACTCGCACACTCGTTGTAGTTGCGGAGTGCGGTCGTGGCTCCAGGAGCTCAACGCGTCAGGGGTCTTCATGATCGACCCCAGCCGCACCGTCCCGCGCCTGACAGGGCTCACCTGCCACATGCGCCGGCGGGGATTCGTCGGCCCGCCGCGGCGTCACCACGGACCTGGCCCTGCCGGCCTCTGCCGGGCGACGACGCCACGTACCGGGCACAGACCACGTCTGCGCCCGGCGCAGCCGTCATGCGGCCTCAACCATGCGAACGTGAATGCCGTGCCCTGCCGACGCACAAGCCTTCCAGGAGCGCGGTCAGATAGCGGCGGGCGGTCTCGGCGCGGGCTGCGGGGGTGCTGTGCACCTGTGCGGCGTAGGCGATTCCGCACATGAGCGGGACCAGGTCGTCGGAGGTCAGGTCTGCGCGCACCACCCCGGCTTCGCGGGCCCGTTCGAGCAACTGCGCGCCGACCGACCGCAGGGTCTGCTTCAGTTCGGTGGTGCGCGGCAGGGTGTCCGTGGACGCGGCGGTGACCGGGGACAGTGAGGCGTCGGTGACCTGCGCTTCGACGGTGCGCGTGAGGAAGTCGGCGAGGGCGCGCCCCGGGTCGGTGTCGGCTAGTGCCTGGTCGCCGTGGGCGGCAAGTTCCTCCAGGCAGGGGGTGGCCACAGTCTCCAGGAGCGCCTCGGCGGTGGGGAAGTGGCGGTAGACGGTGCCGACACCCACTCCGGCCCGGCGCGCGATGTCGTTGAGCTGCAGTGGCGTGCCTTCGTCCACGAGATCGCGGGCCACGGCGACGATCCGTTCCCAGTTGCGGGCGGCGTCCTTGCGCAGAGGGGCGGTCGTCATGGGAGAACTCTATCTGGATGGCCCATCCGGATTGCTTCGGCATGCGAATCGGATGAGTCACCCGTCACCCCTTCGGGCGCCTTTGTGCCGAGCCTGCGCAACGGGCCCGAGGGCGGGGAGCGGGCGCCGTCGCCGACCTGTTGGCCCCCTTCGCCGGACGCCCGCCCCGCTGTCTTGGGGAACCGGGCCGCCTTGTGGTCGTGGCTGAGCGGCCTCGGCTTCTGTCACCCCGTGAGTGGCGCGAGGCGCTCACTGAGGTGGCGGACTGCTTCGGCGATACGGGGATCCGTTGCCGGACGGAAGGGGGCGACCGGATGCGCCTGGGGTCCGATGACGACGCCGGTCCGGCCGGTCAGCGAGCCGTCGGTCGCGGCGAAGATCGAGGGCTTGGCCGCCACGGACGCCGGGCCTGAGGTGGAGCGTTCGAACTTGCGCCGGACCAGTGGCCAGAGCAGCCGCAGCCCCGGCGAGACGATCTTCGGATCGCTCATGGTGCCGTTGGTCATGTCGGTGGCGGCGCCGCCCGGGTCTGCCGCGAAGACCGAGACGCCCGTGCCCTCGAGCCGGCCGGCCAACTCGAGTGTGTAGGCGAGATGGGCGAGCTTGGCGCGGCCGTACCAGTGGAAGCCGTAGTAGCCACCCGGCGGCTCGACGGTATCGAAGGCGCGCTTGGCGGCGCCGGTCGCGCCCGAGGTGACGTTCACGATCCGGCTCGGCGCACTGACCCGCAGTTCGGGCAGCAGCAGTTCGGTCAGCAGATACGGCGAGAGATGGTTGACGGCGAACGTCGCCTCGATCCCGTCGACCGAGTCCCGCCGGTCGGGGAACATCGCCCCGACGTTGTTGACCAACACGGTCAGCGGACCGCTGGCGGCGACCCGGCCGGCGAGAGTGCGGACCGCGTCGAGCGAGGCGAGGTCGGCGGCCAGGAACTGGGCGGAATGCAGCGGTGCTGCCGCGTTGATCCGTTCGACCGCGCGGGCGCCGCGGTCGGCGTCGCGCCCGACCACCGTGACCGCAAGGCCTGCCTCGGCCAGCCCCAAGGCGGTCTCCAGCCCGATTCCCGCTGTCCCAGCAGTGACCACCGCTGTCTGTTTCATCGCACGACCCGTCCTACATAAGTGGATGGAATATCCGGTTGATGTCACCGTAGCAGATCGGATGGCCTATCCGGTTTGTGTTCGGCTGGGATTTGCGCTGCCGTACCCCGGCCCGCAGCGCGCGCCGACTCCATCCGGATCGCGGCGTGTTGAGCATCCCGGCGGGCGCTTCTGAGTACGCGTACTCACGGCTCGGCGACCAGTGGCGGCGAGAGTTGGGGACAGCCGACGACTGGAGAGGATCGTGCCCGTGTCCCGCAGCATCACCCGCCCCACCATCGCCTCCGAGGCCCGGCGGCTTCGAGGCCTGCTTGCTGCCGCTCTCGTCGGATCGGCCGCTCTCGTGACACTCACCGGATGTTCCTCCTTCGAGTTCAGGGAGGACATCTGCAGCAACGGTGAGTACCCCGTCATGACGGTGAACGGCACCGGTTCGGCCTGCGTCTCGGACGGTGAGCAGCCACCGGCGGGATATGTGCGCTACCCGGAGGGCAACGTGCCGCGGCACGTCGATGACAAGTGGGACGTGTACTGGCGCACTCACACGCTCGACGAGGACGGCAACGTCATCACCGCACCGGACGCGGGCTGACAGGACGGCCCGCGCTCCGGGTGGCTTCCGTCACGGGTGTAGGGGATCTTGACGGCCGTGACCTCCGCATTGCGGGCAGCCGGGGACTCGACCGACTGCCGAGGAAGGCCCCGGCACTGATGGAGCATTGGGTTGCGCTCGGTGGCGGATCGTCGATACCGCCGTGGCCGTTGCCTTGCGGTTGCCATGCATGCTCGTGGAACCTCCTCGGCAGGCCCTACATCTCTCTGTCCGGGAAGGCAGAAGCGGCGGCGCCCGGCCGCCGCCGGGGTGTCTTCACCCAGAGGGGAATTCATGGCACGGCGGACAGCGGCTGTCTCCGTGATCGGCCTGACGGTGCTTCTGGCTGCAACCGCTTGCGGTCGGAGCGAGACCGTCTCCACCCGGCCGGCCACAGGACCGCGGGAGACCACCGCTCCCACCACCGGGCCCAAGGCGTCATCCCCGGCCCCGTCGCACGCGAAGGGGACCGGCGCCTGCGGAACGCCGCACCTTCGGTGGAAACTGACGCGCCTCGACGGCAAACCGCACAACGCGCCGACGGCCCTGCTCAGCGCCACGAACACCGGCCCCCGGCCGTGCGCCTTCGACGGCTACCCCGTTGTCGACGTCTACGTGGGCAAGGGGCCGAGTGTCTCGTCGAAGCCGAAGAAAAACACGTCCGTCCGGCTGACGTTGAACGCGGGCCACGCCGTCGTGTTCCCGCTCTTCTACGCGCCGACGGCCGCCCCGCGCGGGGGCTGCTTCATTCCGGGCGACGACGACCCCCGTATCTCCGTGCGCCCACCGCACGCCGCTGCTCACGACTACGGTGCCTTCGCGCAGCTGACCGACGCGAACGGCCGCCGCCTGCGGGCGCAGGTGTGCGGGACCACCATCCAGCTGGGTGCGCCCCAACTGCGCTAGTCAAGTGGCTATTTATCGTGCGTATGGCCATTCGTCCGTGCGATCATGGTGACTGGGGCCGCTGATCACGGTCGTCTGGAATCCGCCATTCGGCGGCACGGGGGCATGCAACGGGGTGCGCTGCTGTGTGCGGTGAGCCCTGTGCAGTGAGCCGTGCGGGAACGTCCATACCTGCCCGCAGTACACATGGGTCGTGACGTTTCTCGCGGTGCGTGAGCCTGTGGTGCACTGCGTTGCAAGGCGGCCGGTGGAACACCCGCGTCGCGCTGCGCAGCGGTGGATCACTGCGGGGGAGCAGGGCCGGCCTGGCCCGTGACTTCGCCGTGCCTGCCAGCGACACGCACAGTCGGCGACCTACCGTGCCGGCCGTACTTGGAGAAGACCACGTTGTACAAGAGACGAATATTCGGGGCGGTGGGTGTGCTGTGCACCCCGGTGCTGCTGGGCAGCGCAGCGCCGGCACAGGGCGCCACGCCGGTCCCAGCGACCACCAGCCCGGCGCCCGCCACGTCGGCGGATTCACACGAGGCCACATCCGTACCAAGCGCCTCGAAGCCGGTCACGGCCTCGCCGTCCGCCGACGGAAGCTGGACGGTCCAGGACGCCATTCGGTTCTGGACACCCCAGCGGATGGCCTCGGCCACCGACCCGTCGGGCCGCGTACCCCAGCCGAGCGGCTGGATGGCTCCGCGGAGGAACGGACTGACCAGCGCCGGGCTCGCCGGTCAGCACTTCGACGGCATCACATCCGTCGGCATGCTCTTCCACACGGACAGCAACATGCGGGCCCACTACTGTTCGGCCGGCGTGGTGCGCAGTGCGGGACACGACCTCATCCTCACCGCCGGACACTGTCTCGGCAAGAACGCCGTGTTCGTTCCGAAGTACGACCACACCAAGCCGGCGGCCCAGCAGCCGTACGGGATCTGGCCGGTCAAGGAGTGGTTCCGCGACACGCGGTACGCCTCCGACAAGAGTGCCAACTCCGACCTGGACTTCGCCTTCGCCGCCCTGGGGCCCAACGGTGGCAGGCAGATCGAGGACGTCGTGGGCGGCAACACCCTGGCCCCTACACCCGGCTTCGCGAACAAGGTGACGGTCGTCGGCTACCCGTCGATCGGACACAACCCGCAGGATCAGGCGTTCCGTTGTTCCGACGTCCGGACGACCGCGCTGACGTCCTACTACCAGATGCAGATCGACTGCGGCGGAATGTGGGGCGGTGTCTCCGGAGGCCCATGGTTCTCCCAGTTCGACGCCTCGGGCAACACCGGCCAGATCATCGGCAACGTCGGCGGCTTCAACGGAGGCGGCCCCGATGTCAAGCCCAGCGACCCGCTGTACAACAGGATCACCTACAGTCCGCTGCACGGGGACCGCTTCTTCCAGCTCTACGCCGACGCCCAGAAGGGTCTCCACACCGACTACGGCCCCTACCAACAGCCGCCGCTGCCCTACACGATGGGCAACGGTACGACCTGGAAGCACGCGAAGCTGATGGCCTCCGGCGACTTCAACGGCGTCGGCCACAGCGACCTGATCGTCGTCTGGGACGACGGCGAGGTGACCCTCTACACCAGCGACGGCAACGGACACTTCGTCGCCGAACGACAGATGCTGAAGCGCAACCCGACCTGGAAGGGCGCGGCGACCATCACCGCGGGCGACTTCACCGGATCGAACCGCTTCGACCTGATGGTCCGCTGGTCCGACGGAAAAGTCACGCTCTACGGCGACGTCGGCAGCAACGGCCTCAAGGTGCCCGGTACCCAGATGGTCGGCCCCAACGGCACCTGGAAGAAGGCCGCCCAGATCGCCGCGGGCCGCTTCGGCGCCTCGCAGTATGTCACCGACCTGGTGGTGCGCTGGTCGGACGGAGGTGTGAGCCTTTACACCAATGTCAGCGCGGGACGTTTTGGGCAGGAGCACAAACTCAGTGTCCCGAGCGGTACTTGGAAGGACGCCACGCTGCTCACCAGTGGTGAGTTCTCCGGCAACCAGAAGTGGGACCTGATGGTCCAGCGGCCGGACGGTGAGCTCGACAACTACGTGGGCACCACCGCCTCCGGCCTCGGCACCAAGGTACGTATCAAGAATCCCCACGGGCTCTGGACGCACGGCACGGTGGTGACCGCCGGCAACTACACAGGTGACCACCGCACCGACGACCTCGTCGTCCGCTCGTCCGACGGCGGTACGACCACGTACACCGACACGGGCAAGGACCACCTGGGCACCGGGCATGTCCTGGTCCCTCACGCCTGACCAGAAGCCCCCCATCGCGAGGCCGCCCAGCGCCCAGCGGTGCTGGGCGGCACTGCCCGCACTCAGGGCAGGCGCGAGCCGCTTCCTCCGCCGCGGCCAAATGCGCCCGGCGGGTGCCGTCCCCAAGCCGCTCGACCCGTATGACGGACACCCCGTCGAAGCCGAGTCGCGGGTGATGTGTGGCTGGTGCTGTCGCCGGTGGAAGAACCTGCGGGTTTCGGTGACCGGCGGTGCAGCATCAGAGGCCCGCTCTTTCGGCGAGTGGTCCGCGGCGGCGACCCGCCGATGCCGCAAGCGGGCCGCAGGCCCTGCTCACTTGTGGTCGCGGAGGAAGGCGGGGATGTCAGCGCGGGTCGGGTAGTTCGGCAGGGGCGCCGGTTTGTCCTGGAGGAACGCGGTGACGGCGGCGACGGCCCGTTGGTTGTTGTCGTCGAGGCCGTTCCACATGTGGTGTCCGACTCCGGGCATGTACTGCGTGCGCTGGATGGCGGGGTCGTCGCCGAGGACGGCCATCTCCCACTGCCGGACCTGGGAGGAGCACTCGGCGATCATCAGCATCGCGGGCGTCCGGGAGCGCCTCAACTGTGGGGCTATGGAGGGTGAGTCCTTGATCGTCTGCTGGACGCGAAGGCTGGCGGCGGGACTGAAGGAGAAGTTTCGCGCGGTGTCCTCCACGGGAATGCGGTGCGCGTCTTGCGCGCAGTAGCCGGATGCGGTGTCGCTGCCGAGATCGGCGACGGTGAACGCGTTGTCACCCTCAGCCTGTCCCACCAGCCCGGTGTCGGGGCTGAGGAGCCCGAGCCGCATGAGGCCGAACGTGACGGCATAACGCGGGACGCGCGTCGAGCGCGGTCCGGTCATGGCCGGCGCGATGCCGCGCGCGGACGGTCGCCCCTGGTGCCCGGTGATCCGCGCGGTGGCGCCGTCCATCGGGCCGGGCTCGGCGATGATCGCCCGGTGAACATGCGGGGCGACGCGCGGGGACGTCAGGGCCCGGGTGAGCACGACCGCGCCCGAGGAGAATCCCAGAACGTCGACCCTGCCCTGGCCCAGCCGTTCGACGAAGGCGCCGAGGTCGCGGACCGACCTGGAGATCGTGTACTGGTCCATGGACAGCAGATCGCTCCGTCCGCCGCCGGCCTGTTCGTAGGCGTATACGTCATAACCCTGCCGCGCCAGGAGTTGCAGGAACCGGTGGTCGAGCACCGAGATGCCGCGCACCGGCCCGCCGTTGAGGTACACGAGCGGAACGGGGTGCCGGGTGCCGGCATGCGCGGGCGGGTAGTGGTACACCGCGACCCGGCTGCCCGTGGCCAGGCTCCAGTGCTGCGTGGCCGCGAACGGCAGGGCGGATGGATACCGTCGCGCTGTGGGCACCGTCGGGATGCAGACCGACGCTGTCAGCGCCGCCGCGACGACCACAGGCAGGAACGGCACGAGTCGTCCCCGCCAGGGCCGGCGCCGCCCCCGCCACAGCGCGGCGACGATCGCGACCCCGAGGGTCGCCGCCCAGGCGACGAGCCCCGAACCCGCCCCATCCGTGAGGACAATCAGCGCCAGAAAGACGACGACCAGTCCCACGACGGCGGCCGCAGCCGACAGCAGGCGACCGGCGATGCGGACAGGACGTAAGACAGACGATGGCATGGCAGTCTCCCCGTAGTTTCAGAACGCCGTTTCAAAACGACGTTATCAGAACGGGTAGGCTGGTCTCCGTGGGTAGGCCGAGAACGAACGACGCCGCAGTCAAAGAGCGGCTTGTGGCATGCGCGACCGAGATGTTCGCCACCCGTCCGCAGGAGTCGGTCACCGTTCGCGCCCTGGCCGCGGCCGCCGGGACCTCGACGGCGGCGGTGTACACGCTGTTCGACGGCAAGGACGCGCTGGTCGGTGAGGTGCGCGACAGAGCGGTCGCCGGCCTGTTCGAGACCCTGTCGGCGGTTCCGACCACCGACGACGCCCTCGCCGACCTTTACGCGCTGGCCACCGCGTACCGGCGATGGGGAAGCGAACACCGCCACCTGTACACCGTGTTGTTCGGCGGTGTGCAGTCCTTCGACCCGTCGGGCGTGGTCGGCACCCGCGACCCCGTCCGGCCGCTCCTCGAAACGATCGAACGCGCCGTTGCGGACTCCGTCCTCGCGGGCGAGGAGACGCTGATCGCCGTCTCGCTGTGGGTGACCCTGCACGGGCTCGTCACGCTCGAACTGGCCGGAGCCCTCGATGCCGCCACGGCCGAGACCACGTTCCCATCAACGATTCACGCCACGCTGCGCGGCTGGGCGACCACCGCGGTGTTCCGCAGCCTTCGGCACACCGACTCCGCGCTGTGACGGCGGTCGCGCCTACTTCGGGGGTCCCTACGTCGGCTACATCCTCGGATGGAACCGATTGAGTTGCGGATCAATAGAGATCAGAAATGATCACTCGGGATCGCGGGCCTCTTGTGTCAGGCCGACGGTGCGGCGTAAGTCGGCGGTGTTTCAGCAGTCGCGCGGCCAGAGGTCGAATGCATCGGGTGTATGCATCCTGCCAAACGTGGTGGCCCTGCCGCTTCATCGCCCGAGAGATCTGCAACGCTGCATCAACGAGGGTGGTCACTGAGGGCCGGGCGCCTCCCTGGCACTCCGTTCATGTGATTGATTCATAGCATCGCGGGCGGGGTGTCCTGCGCGACGTATGCCAGGTCGCGATCCACGATCACCGCCACCTTGCCGACGACGCCATGGCCCGCCTTCAGCGCCTGCAGTCCCGCATTGATTGCCTCGACGGTGCTGTCGATGGTCTGGTCGATGTGCGGGACCACGAGTCCCTGCGCCGCCCACTCCATCGCCAGAGCCATCCCGCGCTGGAGAAAGGCGCGCGCCTCGCCGTCGAGTGTGGCGGGTTCGGAGAAGTAGCGCAGCAGATTGACGTTGACATGCTCGGCGCCGCGTTCGGCCAGGGTGGCATCCACCGGGCTGTGTGTTTCGACCAAGCGCGTCGTCTTGCCCGGGCCGACGCCGAGCACGATCCAACTGCCGCCCTGCCGGACGGCCTTCGCGGTCTCGACAAAGCTGTGCTCGCTGTAGGTGGAGTCGAAGACGAGGTCAGCGCCCCGGCCATCGGTCAGCTTGGTGATTTCGGCGGTGATGTCGTCGCGCTTGTAGTCGAAAACGTGGTGGGCGCCGGACTGTCGGGCCACTGCGATGGACTGCGGCGTGCTGCCGCTGCTGATGACCAGTCCGGCCCCCAGGGCACGCGCAGCCATCTGCACGGCGAGATGCCCGACGCCGCCCCCACCGCCCGGAACGTAGACCGTGTCACCGGCCTGGACCCTCCGGTAGAGACCTGCGAAAGCGGACAGGAAGCACATCGGAAGCGCCGCCGCATCGCGGAAACTCAGGGAGGGTGGCTTGCGAACGGTGAGAAATCGGTGGGCGAGGGCATAGCCGCCGTCGCCTCCGTTCCCGCCGGTTGCGACCCAGCCGCCGTCACCGTTCAAATCGGCCATGGCGGCCACTGCGTCGCCGACGGCTACGTCACTCACACCAGGACCCACGGCGACCACCACGCCGGCGAGGTCAAGACCGAGAATGACGGGTGGGGTCCGTCCCATGAAGTTGAGGTCGGCCAGCTTGTACTCCAGTGGGTTGAGCGACGAGGCGGCGATGCGGATCAGAACCTGTTCGTCCGCCGGCTGCGGGACGGGAACACGCACCGCCTCGAGTGGCAGCCCAGCTCGATCTTTTGTGTAGCCGACACCGAGAAACGTCTCCGGAACCTTCTGAGTCTGCTTCATGATGCTGCCCTCTCGCAGGCCGCTCCAGGAGGAACGCACTCGCCGCCGGAAGCTCTCCCGGCTGTCGCTCGGCAGTCGAGCGGTCGAGTAGTCGAGCAGTCACGCCGAACCCGCACTACTGAAGAAAATCCAGCAGTTGGCGTGTGGTTTCCTCGGGCGCCTCTTCTGGAATGAAGTGACCGACCGGCACCGGGACGCCGCGCACATCATCGGCCCACGCCTGCCATATCGCGAGCGGATCACCATAGAGTTTCGCGACCGAACCGCGCTGACTCCAGAGAAAGAGCACAGGGCAGGAGATCTTCCGGTTCCCACGATCCGCCTCGTCCTGCTGGTAGTCCAAGGTTGGGGATGCGCGGAACTCTTCGCAGACGGCGTGCACCGTATCGGGGTGACTGAACTTCTCGATGTACTCCCCGCGGACCTCGGCCGGAAAAGCGTTCCTCACCTCGGACCACGTGTCGAGCATGAAGTCGACAAGGTTGGCCGGTGCCGCGTTGATGAACTGTTCCGGTGCTGGTTCCGGTGCGGCGAGGAAGGACCATTGCCAGTAGAGGAGACTGAAGTCTTTGTCGGCACGGTTGTACGCGTCGCCGACAGGAACGACGTCCATGACGGCGAGCCGGAGAACGGCATCCGGGTGATCCAGTGCGAGGCGGTAGGCGCAGCGCGCCCCGCGATCGTGTCCCACGATGCCGAACTGGTCGTAGCCCAGATGTCGCATGACCTCGAGCTGGTCACGGCCGATCGCGCGCATGCTGTAGGGCTCGTGATCGGTCGCACTGGGCGGCTTGCCGCTGTCGCCGTACCCGCGCAAGTCGGTGGCGACGACGGTGTAGCGCTCCGCGAGGTGGGGCGCTACCCGGTGCCACATCAGATGAGTTTCCGGAATGCCGTGCAGGAGCAGCAGAGGCGGTCCGTTGCCGCCACGGCATCCGTGGATCGACGCATCAGCGGTAGTGATGTCGAATTCTTCGAAACGGTCGAACATGGCCACGAACCCCCTCGCGACTCAAGGACCTTCCTGTGCCGTCGCCGCACCTGGCGGTCAGAGCAAACGATGAATCTCTCTTGACGTTGACCGGCCAAACAGCCGACGGCGTCGGCCTGTCGGCGGCAGGGCACGTCGCCCCGGTGGTTCGGGCGACCAAGTGATAGCGGCCCTCAGCGGACCCGTTCACTTGTCACCATGAGGACGCTCGTGGCACGCGCAACTTCCGCCCGCGCGTATGCGGGCGTTATGGCCGTCCGGCTCCAGTTTATCTCCGGCGGTACGGTGGCGCGACGCTGTGCGATTCCGATCTTGCCGCACAATGATCAGCGGAGCTACCGTGGCGGGCTCACCGACCGTGATGTCTGTGGCGCGTGGTGGGATGGCCGATTGGTGGGCCCCTCCCTGCACCCGGATATCCTGCCTTGTCCTGAACAGGCCAGGGAGGTCCCTTACCATGAGCAGCACCACGTCGTCCTTCCCCGAGCGGATCGAGCTCTCCGGGGAGGGCCTCGTCCTGCGCGACTGGACGGAGGCGGACCTGTCCGCGATGCCGGAGCTGTTTGACCACCCTGACATCGCGTACTGGACACCGATCGTCTCCCCTTTCGACGAAGCGGCCGCCCGCGCACGGCTGGACCGGGACCGGCAGCTGCGGGCGGAGGGCACGGCCATCCTGCTCGCCATCACCGTCGACGGCGGCGCACCGCTCGGCGAGGTGATGCTGCGGCGTGCCCCCGAGGGTACGGAGCTCGGCTACGCGGTGGGCCCGGCGCACCGCGGCCAGGGACTGGCGGCGCGGGCGGTGCGGGTGATGGCCGCGTACGCCTTCGAGCAGCTGGGCGCGGGACAAGTGATTCTGGAGCTGGAGGCCGAGAACTCCGCCAGCGTCGCGGTGGCCACCAAGGCGGGTTTCAGAACGCTCGACGTACCGCACATCACGGGTGAGGAGAAGGGGCGGCCCTACGCCCTGCAGACGTGGGGCCTGAACCGCCCCTGACGCTCAGTCCATAGCTGTGTCCGACCGCTTGCAGCGCGGTCGGGCCCCGTCCGAGGTCTTTTTCGCCATTGGGACCCCATCCCGGCCGAGCGCCTCGCCCCTTGCCGTGGGCCGTGGGCCGTACCGGTCGTCGTCCTCGGCCGCGAGTACGGTGCGGGCCTGCTCGGGCTGGTGATCGAGGGCGTAGGCGCGGCTCCCGACGTCGCCGCGGCGGTGGGCCGGGTGCCGTCGGTGTGGCGGGCCCGCTCGGCGCGTTCGGCAGCGCCTTCGGGGCGCGGTAGTTGAGCGGCACCATCGCTTCGCGGACGAGGGCCCGGGCGTGCGGTTGGTAGTCGCCGGATTCGGCGACGCGGGCTCTCCTGCCCCGCACGGGGGCAACGTCCGCCTCACCGCGTAGGGAACGGTCTTGAGGAACACAAAGTGATGGTCAGCAGGCGATGTTCAGGGGAAGATGGTCGCCATGACGGATGAAGGCTTCTCTATCGACCCTACCAAGCCCAGCATCGCTCGCGTCTACGACTACCTGCTCGGCGGCAAGGACAACTACGCCGTGGACCGGGAGATCGGCGACGTATTCAAACGCGACCTGCCTGGTTCGGTAGCAATCGCCTTCGCCAACCGCGCAGCCCTGACCCGGGCGGTTCGGGAAATCGCGACGACCACCGACGTACGGCAGTTCATCGACCTGGGTAGTGGTCTTCCGACCGCCGACAACGTCCATCAGGTCGCGCAACGGCACGCTCAGGAGTCTCGGGTCGTGTACGTCGACATCGACCCCCAAGTGCTGGTCCACGGTCGTGCACTGTTGGAGGAAAACGACCAGACCAGGGTCGTTCCGGCCGATGTGCGCAATCCCGAAGACGTCCGTACCCACCCGGACACCCTGGAACTGATCGACTTCGATCGCCCCGTTGCCGTCATGTTCAGCGCCATCCTTCACCACGTCAACGACGGGGAAGACCCGGCCGGAATCGTCCGTTACTGGCGCGACCACGTGCCCGCGGGGAGCTACTTCTTCGTCAGCCACTTCCGTTCCGGCAACAACCCTGAGACAGCCGAGGCCGAGAGGGTCCTCCAGCAGACTTTCGGCCGCGGCCGGTGGCGCACCGACGAGGAGATCGAATCCCTGCTGGACGGCATGGAGATCCTCGCCCCTGGCATCGTCCCCGCGTCCCTGTGGCGCCCCGACATGGTTGACAGCCCCTACAACAGCAGCGGCGAAGGGGAGCTCACCGTGTGGGAGCGTCTCATCGCCGCCGGGCTGGCCCGGAAGGCCTAGCAGTGTCCACAAGGTCGTCGCGGCGTTGGTCGGTACGTGGTGTGTCGCCATGAGCTGACCCGACCAGGCCTGGGGGTGATCGGGCCGTTGTCGGCCCCGTCACGGATGGGTCATTTGGCGGTCAGCTGCTCCTGCAGCGCGGCGATCTCCGCACGGATGCGTTCCTGCTCCTTGGCGTTGCGTTCGAGGTCGCTGGTCACCTGCGCGGCGTGCGATGTCAGTTCAGTGCCGGAGTCGCGCTTTCGGATATGGGCCGGCCTTTTTCTCGGATTCCGGACCGGGCGTACAGCACCTATGGCGCAGGCGCAGAGAGCCAGGCGCCTGTTTCCTTGGGCTGGGAGCCGAGGGGCCTTGGAGATGTCTGCTGCATGGCCCGGTGTAGAGATAGTGCGGATGGGTGGAGTCTGTTCTTCTTCTTGAGTGATGTCTATTTCTCAACCTGAGCTTCACGATCTTGATGAGTGACGCTGTTGGCGGCCTGCGGCGGGATGACTTGAGGCAGGTTGGCGGGGGAGTTGCCACAAGCCTCCGTCGATGTCTTGATTGTGAGCCAGGGGCCAGAGTGCGGCTGTCCCTCAGCCGGTCCAGCAGCTCCGCCGTCTGATGAGGGACCGCGGCATCCAGCAGCCGCACCCTCAAGCAGGCCGGTCTGGTCCCGCAGACGCTGGGCGTTGTCCGCGTCGACGGCGTAGCGGGCGACGGCGTGCAGCGTGCCTGAGCGGCGGGCGACGACCTCGATCTCGTTGCAGCCGACGAAGTAAGGGCCGCCGAGGCCGTCGAGGAGGGGTGAGACGGCGAGCAGGCCGGAGGTGGGCGACGCCTTGCTCGACCGTCCTGATGAGACGAGCGGGCACCCGGCCGCTGCCCCTGCCCTCGGTGTGCCGTGGCAGATTCGTGTGGATGGCGTCACCCGGCACGATCAGCCGGCACCTGGCGATCGTCTTCGACGCGGACCTGCCCACCCGTACCCCCGCAGCGGCCGCACCGTCTGGTAGACGCGCACGACCCGGGGGACGCACTGTGCCGTTGGCGCAGGGACGGCGGACAACCGGACTCCCGGGCGCGCACCCTTCTGCGCCCTTCGTGTGACGTGCCCCATTGCGGTCGCAGGGCCGATGCGACCACCCTCTCCTCGAACGAATCTCCGAAGAACTGTTATCGGGGGCTCACCGGGCGGTCTCCCAGGTATCGGACAGCACCGTTCGGCATCGAGGACAGGGAAGCGATTGATGAGTACACAGCACACGGTGGAGACGGCGGCGTTGGTGACCGCTGCCCGTGGGGGCGACCCGCAGGCCCAGGACGACCTGGTCAGCGCGTACCTCCCGCTCGTCTACAACGTCGTGGGGCGTGCTTTGAACGGCTCGGTCGATGTCGACGACGTGGTGCAGGAGACCATGCTCCGTGCCCTGGACGCGCTGGACGGTCTGCGCACGCCTGAGAGCTTCCGCTCCTGGCTCGTGGCGATCGCGATGAACCAGGTCCGCACGCACTGGCAGGACCGGCGGTTCGCGCCGGGCGCTGTCGAGGAGGCCGAGGATCTCGCGGATCCGGGCGCGGACTTCGTCGATCTGACGCTGGTGCAGCTCCAGTTGTCCGGCCAGCGCCGGGAGACGGCGCTCGCCACCCGGTGGCTGGAGCCGGAAGACCGAGGGCTGCTGTCGCTGTGGTGGCTGGAGTGCGCCGGTGAACTGACCCGTGGCGAGGTCGCGGCGGCCCTTGAGCTGTCGCCGCAGCACACGGCGGTACGGGTGCAGCGGATGAAGGCACAACTGGAGGCGGCCCGCGTGGTGGTCCGGGCGCTCGACGCCCAGCCGCCGTGCGAGGAACTGCGGGGCGTGTTGGCCTCCTGGGACGGCCGGCCCTCGGCGCTGTGGCGCAAGCGCATAGCCCGGCACGCCCGCGGTTGTGCACGCTGCTCCGGACTGTGGAGCGGGCTGATGCCCGCCGAGGGGCTGCTGGCCGGACTGGCGCTGGTCGCGGTGTCGACCACGCTGCTCGCACAGCTGGGGCAGGGCGCGGGCAGGGCGGCGGTGGCCGGTTCGGCGTTCCAGCCGGACGCGTCCGCGGCCTCCGCCGAGGCGGGTCCGACGGCCGGGCGCCGCACTCCGCACCGTGGCACGGCCTCCCGGGCCGAGACCCGTAGGCGTCGGCGGATCCGGCGCCGGGTTGTCGGCGGAGCCGTGGTCGCGGCCTGTGTTGCGGGCAGCGGCATCTGGTACTTCGGTACGGACTCCGGCACGGGGCACGATGGGGCGACCGCCGCACAGACCGCTGACGAGCCCGTCGTCGACCTCTCCGCCCCCCGCGCTGTCCAGACCTCACCGTCGGCCTCGGCTACCGTGACACCGTCCGCGTCGCCGTCGAAGAAGGCGAGCGGTGCCAAAAAGACCCCTCACCCCGCGAAGAAGAGCGCGTCGGCTCCCGCATCCTCGGCTCGACCCCCGCAGACCGCGCCCACCACACCCCAGCAGGCGCAGGCGACTCCCACGGGCACCGTGGCGCAGGTGGTCGCGCTGGTCAACAAGGAGCGGGCGGCCGCCGGCTGCGGACCGCTCACGGAGAACGGGCTACTGGAGCAGGCCGCCCAGGCCCACTCCGACGACATGGCCGCTCGGAACTTCTTCGCGCACACCAACCCGGACGGTGCGGACCCCGGGCAGCGCATCACCGCCGCCGGTTACCGCTGGTCCACGTACGGGGAGAACATCGCCGAGGGCCAGCAGACGCCGCAGGCCGTGATGGACTCCTGGATGAACAGTCCCGGCCACCGGGCCAACATCCTCAACTGCTCGTTCAAGGAGATCGGCGTGGGCGTGCACCGAGGGTCCGGCGGCCCCTGGTGGACTCAGGACTTCGGTGCCAAACTCTGATCCGCGCGTCTCCAGAAACGGAACCGACCCAATGGAACTCGCCTTCACCGGCCGTGTGATCGAATGGCGCGGACCGTCGCCCTACTACTTCGTTTCTGTGCCCGGCGAGGTGTCCGACGACATCCGCGAGGTGGCCGCGATGGCCACGTACGGCTGGGGCGTGATCCCGGTCGAGGCCCGGATCGGCGAGACCGCCTTCACGACGTCGCTCTTCCCGAAGGACGGCTCGTATCTGCTGCCGCTGAAGAACGCCGTGCGCAAGCCGCAACAGCTCACGCAGGGTGACGACGTCAGTGTGGAGATGACCGTGCGTCTCTAGGTTCTGTTTCTTCGGCCGGTGCCGGGTCCGGAAGCGCCGGGACGTCTTCTCCGTTTTTCCCACCGCCGGTCCGACCCACAGTGTCCGGTCGCCTCAGGGCAAGGAGTGGGAGGCTGCGCGCGAGGACGTGCCGACGAGATCGAGCACGTCGCCCGTACACCCTCCGCCCGGGCGTGGCCCTCGTTGCCGACGAGGGCCGTCAGAGTGGGGCGAGGCGGGTCTTGAGCAGGCAGAACTCGTTGCCTTCGGGATCGGAGAGGATGTGCCAGGGCTCCTCCCCGGTCTGACTGACGTCGACGAGTTCGGCCCCGGCGGCCAGGAGGCGTTCGAGCTCGGCGTCCTGATCGCGGTCGGTGGCGTTGACGTCGATGTGCAGACGGAGTTTCCTGTGCTTCGGCTCGTCGTTGCGGCTGAGGATGATCGTCAGCTGCGGGCGGCCGAACCCTTCGCGCGGCCCTATCCCGATGTCGCCCTCGTTGCGATCGAGGACGATGAAGTCCAGGACCTCGCACCAGAACCGCGCCAGCACTTCGGGGTCGTGGCAATCGAGCACCAGCTCACTGATACGGCATGCCATTGACGAACCTACCTACTCTCGGCGTGGGAACTGCCGGGGTGGCCGCGCGCGGATCTCATGGGCTCCCGCAGTGAGAACACTCTCGCGACCGTACCGGGCGAGGCGGGGAGGGGGGCGAGCCGATTTCAGGGCCTCGCCTGGCCGGGTCGCCGGTCGAGGGCCGGCAGGTCGGTGCCGCCCGGTTGGAGCTCGCGACCAAGGTGCCGAACCCGTACAGGGCCTTGGCGATGACGCTGTCCGCGTCGGCTTGGGCCAGGTCGGTCCGTCCCAGGCGATCGGTCCGGAGCTGGGCAGGTGGAGTCCGGTGAGGAGACGGGAGGGGGGTGGTCTTGCCCGAGCCGTGCTCGCCGATCGGCGCGATCAGTTCGCCCTGGCAGTTCGCCCTGTTGCAGGGTGAGGCCGGCTCTGTCGGCCACTGGGACGTCGGCGGCTGGGTAGACGTATGTGACGTTGTGCGCCTCGATCTCGGCGGGCGCCGCGGCCAGGAGCGATGTGGTGCCGCGTTCGGAGCGCAGGGCCTTGGCACTGCGTCGTCGGAGCGACGGCGTGCACGGTGCCGTGCACAGCGCCGTTCGAGAGCGGAAGAGCGGAAGCAGCAGCTTTGACGTCTGCCGAACCCCGTTCAGAACATGGTGTTGTCGTTCTTGGAGGTGGGCGGGATGACCTGGAGCACGTCCCAGTGCTCGACGATCTTGCCGTCTGCGTCGAAGCGGAAGATGTCGATGCCCGCGTACTCCTCGTCGGGCCAGACCTGGTGGCAGTGCAGGACGACGTGGTCGCCCTCGGCGAAGGCGCGCTTGAATTCGACGCGCTTGCCCGGGTACTCGGCCGCCATGCGTGCGAAGTAGTCGATGAACGCCTGCTTGCCGTCGGCGACATGCGGGTTGTGCTGGCTGTAGGTGTCGCCGGCGTAGAGGTCGATGGCCTCGGCCGGTCGGCACTGGTTGAACATCAGGTCGTAGAACGCCATGGCCGCGGCCTTGTTCTTCTCCGGCTCGCTCATGATGCCGCCGTAAGGTCGGGCGCCGGGTGCGGCACAGTGAGTGCGTGGAGCAGGTGGTGGGCGTCGACAGGGACGGGCAGGGCCCGGCCGCCGAGGTCGGCGGGGGTTTCGGGGTGGGTGGGGTTGATACGCACGAGGCGTGCATGAGGGAGGTGGCGGGTGAGGTGTTCGCCGGGCCGTCGGATCACGCCGGGAGTGTTGAATCCGGCACCGAACTCCAGGATGAGCAGACGGGTGCCGGGGCGGCGCTGAGTCCGGCCCCGGCCGTGATCAGGAGGCGGTCGGCCTCGGCGAGCCAACTGCGTATCGTGCCGACGGCGTCTTCCAGGTCGAAGGTGGGGTGGCTCATCGGGGCTGGATCCCTCCGGTCAGTGCGCGGACGTAGGCGGTGCGGTCGTCGTCCGCGTACACGTTGAAGATCACGCGGTCGAGGCGTGCGGGGTGGCGGTCGAGCCAGTCGGCCACGGTGTCCAGGGCGGTGCGGGCAGCGGGTGCAGTCCCGGCGGTTCCCCGCTGGTCAGGCCCAACGGCCGGTCCGAGCATGTACATGCCGACATCGGCGCCGGCCTGCGGCGCATGGGCATCGGCCACATCGACCTTTGTCCGGCTCCACCACGTCGATCCCTAGGCGCCCATCGATGAGACCTGGAGCGCCCTGGCCGAGACCGTCACCGCCGGCAAGGCGCGTCACATCGGCCTGGCCGTGCACGCCGCTGGGCCGCGGCTTCCTCCTCGGCCGCTTCAGCTCCTTCGACGCACTGCCGGAGAACGACCAGCGGCGGCGTGGACCGAAGGGACCAGGGGCCGGCATTCCACGCGCTGCGACCGCGGCGCGCGCCGGGCCCCGGTCCCCGGCCCCGGCCTCCGGCCCAGGGCCGACAAAGGGGCGCGACACGCCGTTGCGCTCGCTGCCGCGCGGCCGGGCGGCTCCCCGACGAGCCGCCGTGCTTCGGTCGGGACATCACGGTGACCCGGTGTGACGGGCGCTGGCCGGTGTACTCGGAAGGGCGGACGGGCGGACGAAACGCCCGACTGTCTGGCGCCCGCCTCCGTCGGCCCACCTGGCCCCCCATTCCGGGGAGCTGCCCGGAAGTCGCCGTACGCACAGAAGTGGGAAACCAGCGGCTGACCGCGGCCGACGCTCCGTCGTGAAACGAGACACAACCCCTGCCCCTGTCGATCTGCGGATGCCTTCAGCGACGCGTCCAAAGCTAACTAAACCCGGCATATGACTATATGCTCTCTTCCGTGCTCCGGACTGGGTGGATGCGGCCTCGCCGTCCTTTACATGGACGGTGGAGTCCTGCCCTGCTGTCGCCGGTGATCTGGACCGTGGTCATCACGAGCCTTGCGTTCTCCACGCCGAGAAAGATCGCTTTCAGCCGCCTGCTGACCGCTGCACCCGCCCTCGCGGCGTCTGTCTGGCCCGTGCTGCCCACCGTTCTGTTGGGAGCGGCCTGCGTTGCGATCATGATCGGGTTGAGCCTTGTCTACCCCGATCTGGGCACCTGGTTCACCGTGGGTGCCATTGCCGCGGTCACCGTGGCCGCCGCGTACGCCAGCCGTGTCCGCATCCAGCGGGAACAGGCGTTCGTCGAGCTCCACCTGGTTGCCGAGGCGGCACAGAAAGTCCTCTTGCGCCCCCTACCTCGCCGGGTCGGTCGCATCGATATCGAGTCGATGTACGTCGCAGCCGCCGCGCAGGCCCGCATCGGCGGGGACTTCTATGAAGCCGTCTCCACTCCTTACGGTGTGCGACTGATCATCGGCGATGTGCGGGGCAAGGGCCTGCCCGCAGTAGGAGCGGCTGCGGCAGTGGTCAACTGTTTCCGGGAGGCCGCATACGACGAACCTACCCTGGAGGGCATTGTCCGCCGCCTGGATGTCAGCAGCACCCGGCACAGCTGTACGCTCCCCGCCGGGGACCTCATGGAACAGTTCACCACCGTGGTGCTTGCCGAGTTCCCGCACCAGGGCGGCCGCATCAAGCTCCTCAACTGTGGCCATCCTCCCCCTCTGCTCCTGCATCACGGCGAACTCCATGTCCTGGACCCCACCGCCGTCTCGCCGATGCTCAACCTTGCGGGACTCATCGGCACCGGCTACATCACTGACACGATCGTCTGTTACCCCGGTGACCAGCTGCTTTTCTATACGGACGGCGTCATCGAGGGCCGGAACGGCAGAGGCGAGTTCTTTCCCTTGCAGGACTGGATGCGTCGCCAGACCTCAGCCGAGCCCAGGGAACTGCTCGACACGCTTCATCGGGATCTCCTCCAGCACAGCGGTGGCGGACTCGACGACGACGTCGCAGCCCTCGCGGTGCGACTTCATGACGGCTTGGCGGGGGAGGCGGCCTGGGATACCCATACGGAGATCGGGCGGAGCGCATACCGGCCTGCTGACCCGGCACGTGGGGATTCCGAGTAGTCCCGCAGGCCGCTGTACGGCCATCTTGCCCGCGGCCACGGCACCCCAGTCGCCACCCTGGGATACGTAGTGCTCGTATCCCAGCCGCTCCATCAGTACGGCCCAGGCGCGCGCGATGCGTCGGGCCCCACCCGGTGCTCGTCGGCCGTTCCGAGAAGCCGTAGCCGGGCATCGAGGATCGGGCAGCCGCCGGTCGAGCGGGTGCGGGGCCGGAGCTCCGGGCGGGCGTCGATGGCGGGCGGGCATGGCCTGCTTCAAGCCGGACCGGCGGTCCCGGCTCATCTATGCGATTCGCGAGTATCGGGGCCGTAAGGACGAGCCGAAGGGCTTCGGCCGGCGGGACTTCCGTGACCTGGTCCTCCGCGCCCGTATACAGCTCGGGGGCCCGATCGCGCTGGTCTGGGACAACGTTCGCCTCCACCTGACCGCCGGTGAAAGGAACTCATCGAAGCGAGTGCCGAGTGACTGACCGTGTTCCGACTCCCGGCACACGCTGACCTCAATCCGACCGAGGGCATCTGGGCGCTGGTCAAGCGCGACCTGGGCAACCTGGCAGCTCCTCGCCACAAGCGCTCATGCCGTCGCCCGCGTGAATCGATGAAGTACCACCGGGTATGGGGGTGAGAGGGGCCGTCGAACAGCGCCGCCGAGCGGGAGGACGCGCCATGTCGCCCGACGTACGGACCCATGAATGGTCGCTGACCTCCCCCGCTCTCGCGGAGCAGCTGATCGAGGCGGTTTCGCATGTCCAGGTCCGAGATCTGGACACGTTGCGTCGGCACTTTCCCGGTCTGGGCCCGGAGGAGATCGCCGATCATCTGGTCACCGGGGCGGTGCGGAGCGCCGAAGCCGTCGGAGCGGGCGTGGGTTCTGCCGCGGCGTTGCCCACTCCTCCGGCAATGCCCGTCGAACTGGCCGCAGGCATCCTCGGGACAGCGTCCGTCGAGTTCAAACTCATCGCCGAACTCCACGAGGTGTACGGCCTGCCTGTGCCTGGAACCGCTCGACAGCGTGCCGCACTGTATCTCGCGGAGTGGACGGAAGGGCACGGCCTGGACATCACCAAGCCGACCTCCGCGGTCAGTCTCATGCTCAGCGTCCGGGTGAGGAGGCACCTGCGCCGACGGCTGCTCACGCTCGCCGTACGCAAGATCCCCACGCTGACGCCCTTCATGGTCGGCGCGGCCATCGGCGCCTTGCTGAACCATTACGACACCACAAGGCTCGCCCGGCGCATCCGTGCCGACCTGCACGCGCGACAGGTCCCTTGGCGGGCGCCCCCCGGGCAGGAGTCGGCCCCCGCGGGTGCCGACTCCTGAGCAGCCATCCGGTTCACGGACTCGATGTCAGCCCTGTCGCACAGAACATCCGGCGCGCTCCCGGATACGCGAGCGCGCCCAGGACCCGCTGGGACAGAGCCCGCGAGCTGGGGCCGATCGGCAGGTGGGAGCCGCCCATGTTCTATTACGTGCTCAAGTACGTCCTTCTGGGGCCCTTGCTTCGGTTGCTGTTCCGGCCGCGGGCCGAGGGGCTGGAGCACGTTCCGGTCAAGGGCGCGGCGATCGTCGCAGGCAATCACCTGTCCTTCGCGGACCCCCTCCTCATGCCCGCGGTCCTGAAACGGCGCATCACGTTCCTGGCCAAGGCCGAGTACTTCCAGGCGCCGGGCCTCACTGGCCGACTGACCGCGCTCATTCTCCACGATGCCGGGCAGATTTCGGTGGACAGGACCGGCAGGGCCGCGGGGGAGACGGCCATCCGGGAGGGGCTGGGCGTGCTGGCAAAGGGAGAGCTCCTGGCGATCTACCCGGAGGGCACGCGTTCGCCCGACGGCCGGCTGTACAAGGGCAAGGTCGGGGTGGCGGCGATGGCGCTGGCGGCGCAGGTTCCGGTGATTCCGTGCGCGATGGTGGGGACGTTCGAGATCCGGACCCCGGAGCGTGTCCTGCCGAGGATCCGGCCGGTCGCGATCCGGACCCCGGAGCGTGTCCTGCCGAGGGTCCGGCCGGTCGCGATCCGCTTCGGGGAACCGCTGGACTTCTCGCGCTTTATGGGGATGCCGGGCGACAAGACGGTGCTGCGGGCCGTTACTGACGAGATCACGTACGCGATCTTGCAACTGTCGGGCCAGGAGTACGTGGACCGGTACGCGGCCGATGTGAAGGCCGGTCAAGCGAAGGGAGGACGACGTTGAGGCTCCGCCGATGGCGGCTGCTGGTCACGGTGACCCATCACGCTGGTGGCCCCCGCCGACGGTGGCAGGATGAATCCGCTGCTCACGCAGGTGGAGGGGCCACCCTGGTGAACAGCGGCGCGGCGGTCTGCCTGCGTCCTGTACCGGTGCCGCCCGGGTCGTCGAGCGCCCCTGACTGACAGGCCGTTGCCGAAGGCGGGCGCCAGACCCAGGCCGACGCACCTGCGTTCGCAGCCACCTCAGTACCTCTGCGCCGTCGTGCGAGTGACGCAGTGTCGGACTGAATCGGGTACGTCGGGGAAACGGACGCCCCGGGGGGCCACGCGCCCCACGGCTCGGAGGGGCTCACGGTCGCGGCCGTGCCCCTTCCGTGGTGCGCGTGTGAGCCCTGTACGCGCCCCCGCCCGTGCGAGAAGACTGCGCCCTGCCGGCATGCAGGTGGCCGGAAGTGACTGTCCAGCGTGCCACGGTCGAGAAAGGCGGGTCGGCCACCGTGCTGTTGCGTCTGCCCATATCCATGGCCGAAGCGCAGGAGTGTCTCGCCGAGGCGGCTGTTCCGATCGGCGGTGCGACGCTCGTTTGGGCTGTCTGGCAGCGGGACGGCTTCCCGGAACTGGCCATGTCGCTACGAGACCTGCCGGACGCCAACGTCATAGGACGCGAGACGCTCGGCGCCGCCGTGGTGCTGAACCGGATCGACGACCGGGTGCCGGACGTACTGAGACTGGCGGCCGCCACGGTGGGGACGGGTGCCGTGCGAAGGACGGCCACCGTCGGCGGCAACCTCGTCGGCAGCACGCTGCGCTGCCTGCTGCCCGCGGCGCTTGTCCTGGACGCTCGGGCGATGGTGCTGGAATCGGACGGCGTCCACGAGACGGACCTGGCCGAGATGATGGCCAAGCGGCCCTTGCTGGTCGGCCTCCGCTGGCGCGACCCGATCGCCTCCGCGTACCGCAAACTGCCCGCAGAAGCAGGCGGACCGCCGCCCCTCGTCGTCGCCTCGGCGCTGCACGTCGACGACGGCGCGGGTATCCGCCTCCGTGTCGCCGTGCGGGACGGCTACGACGTGGTCAGCGGTGACACCGCCTGCGGCACAGACACCGAACAGGCCCTACACGCGCTGCACACCACGGCCCTGGGTGACCTTTCGGGCGAGGCCTGGGACGTCGTCCGCCGACAGGTGACCGGACTGCTGGACGATCGCGGCTCGGCCTGAGGGGGCGGAGGACCGCCCGCCCCGCTTTGTTCCCCCTTGGCCCAGGGGCGTCCCCGCGGGTTTTGGAGGAGACCGGCAGCAAGGCCGGTGCCCTGGTGGCGGATGGACGGCCGGCTTGCCGCCTCGTGAGCGCCATACGCCCACCCGTTCAGTGGTGCCCTTAGCGGCAGGCGCGATGCCGAAGGGTTCACGCGCCTACCCTGCGCGCGGAAGCCCTCCCGTGCAGTTGCCGCCTCACGGCGGTCGCACTCGGCCGCCGTCTGGGCCGGCCGCAGAGGCACGGTCACGGCGTGCTCATCGGGGATCCCGGCGAGAGCGCCATCCGCACCGGCGCCCTGCACCAGCGGTTCGCAGTCCGTGGCATCCGAGGCCGGCTCGACCTCATCCCGGATCGGCGAGAGGAACGGATGCAGCTCATGCGCGATGATGAGCCGCTCGAACTTCCGCGGATACGTGATCTGTTGGTCGAGGCCACGACCCACCCAAGCCCCCAGACAGTGGTCAGCGTCACCACCAACGACGCTGAGCCGATGCGCGACGCACCGGGCACGGGCTTCAAGATCCTCCCATGGCCCTTATTGACCTATCTCGGCTCCCCCTATCGGGCGACACCCTCCCGTGTGGCGTCCGTCCGCAGGTCGACAACAGCTCTTCCGGTCGCAGAAGAACCGGCGGACCCGCAGCCGGACGATGACCCGGCGCGCGCCCAACGGCCGCTCGTCCAAAGTGCTGGATATGTGCTGGGCATGCACTTCGCCTGCTTCCGGCAGTGCGGACACCGACCCGGACGAGCCGTCGACACAGCCTCCACCACCCGGGTGCCGAAGGGCCGCGAGGAGATCGCCCGGCTCGCCGGCATCAGCACCGACTAGTACAGACTCAGGCCGGTCACATGTTCTTCGCGCCGGCTTTGATGGCCTCGCGGATACGGGAGTAGGTCCCGCACCTGCAGATGTTGCGCAATTCGTCGATGTCAGCGTCGGTTATCTCACGGCCGGCGGCGCGGACCTGTTGGACCTTGGCGACGGCGGCCATGATCTGGCCGGGCTGGCAGTAGCCGCACTGGGCGACGTCGTGGTCCAACCAGGCCTGCTGCATCGGGTGGAGTTCCTGGCCGACGGTGGCGGGAAGGCCCTCGATGGTGGTGATCTCGTCGGTGGGCTGGATGTCCTCCACCTGCACCGAGCACGGGTTGAATGCCTTGCCGTTGATGTGGGAGGTACAGGCCTTGCAGACGTCGAGCGCGCACCCGTATTTCGGACCGGTGACGCCGAGCAGGTCGCGCAGGACCCAGAGCAGGCGGACGTTGTCCTCGGCTTCCACGGTGATCTGCCGGCCGTTGAGCTTGAACGTGTGAGTGGGCATGGCTTCCTCAGAATGTGTGATCGAGGCCGTCGGTGGGGGATTGCGGCGTGGACGGTTCCAGCGGAAGCGGCTCGAAGCCGAGAGTGCCGTGGTTGATCGGGAATCGGGTCGGCATGGTTCCGGTGGCCCGGGCATAGGCGCAGGCGACCGCGGCGAAGGACGGCGCCACCCCGAGTTCGCCGGCGCCGCTGGGGCTGTCGCTGGTGTTCGGCATGACGATCACCTGCAGGTCCAGCGGGGCGTTCCATTCGCGCGTGTAGAAGTAGTTGTCCCAACTGCCTTCCAACGGAATGCCGTTCTTGATGTGCAGGCTGGACGTAAGGGCAAGCGCGATACCGTCCTGCATGCCCCCGATCATCTGCGCTTCCAGGCCTCGAGGATTGATCGCGAAGCCCGCGTCGACCACAACGAGCGCCTTGGTCACCCGGGGGCCGGCGATGCCGTCGCGGATGGGCCGGTTCACGGTCTCAGGTCGGCAGTCGATCTCGACGAGTGCCGCCGCCGCGCCCCGGTACTCCGAGTGCAGCCCAATGCCTTGGGCTGTTCCGGCCGGCATCGCCCTGCCCCAATCGCCTGCCTCGGCCGCCTTCTCGAGCACCGCGAGCAGCCGCTGGTCCTTGAGGAACTCGCGGCGGAATTGAACCGGGTCCCTCCCCATCTTCTCCGCGAGCCGGTCCACGACGAGCTCCTGCGCGCAGACCACGTTCGGCGAGTAGATGTTGCGCATGCTGCCGGTGTTGAACCGCAGCGGAACCTCGTTGAGCAGCTGCGTGGTGACCCCGAAGTTGTAGGGCGATGACTGCGTCAGCTGGAAGATGGTCTCCGCGAAGCTGAGGTTGCCGGCGACCGGCAGATGCGCGGCGGTCGCTGTGATCATTTCGCCGAGGCCATGGCCGAAGTCGGTCTGGACGCTGGTGTGCCGCTGCTCGTAACTGATCACATTGCCCAGCGCATAGCCGGCCCGGACCCGGGAGATGCACATCGGATGCGTACGGCCCTGGCGGAAGTTGTCAGTGCGGGACCAGGACAGCTTCACCGGCTTGCCCATCTTCTTCGAGACCTCGGCTGCCTCGGCCGCCACGTCGTGGAAGAGATGCCGTCCGAACGAGCCACCTGCCTGGACGACGTGCACCTTCACTGCGTCCACCGGCAGTCCGAGCTGCTTGGCGATCTCCTCCTGGGCGACGATCGGCACCTTCAGGCAGGCCCAGATCTCCGCGCTGTCCGAGCGCACATCAGCGATCGCGTTGTCCGGCTCGAGCGGACTGTTGCTGGCGAACGCGAAGGTGAACTCGGCGTCGATGGTCTTGATCAGCAGCGACGGCACGGTCATGGGCGGTGTTGCCGCCCGCAGCTTGCTCTCGACGCTGGCATCGGACTCGCCGTCCACCGTCCCCGGTCCCCAGGTGACATTCAGCACCTGGATCGCGTCGATGCACTGGCCGAACGTCTCCGCACGCACCGCCACGCCGTGGGTGATGACAGCGACGTCGGTGACTCCTGGCATGGCACGCACAACGTCGGCGTTGTTGACCGACACCACCGTGCCGTTGATCGTCGGCGGCCGGGCCACCATGGTGGGCTTCGCATCCGGGATCTGCATGTCCATCCCGAACTGCTTGCGGCCGGTGACGATGTCATAGGCATCGATACGGTTCTGCGGCGTGCCGAGAACGGCGAACTCGGACGAGGGCTTGAGCTTGGCCGTCACCGCGACAGTCTGATCGCTGGCCGCCGAGACGGCGAGCGATCCGTAGGTCGCGGACCTGCCACCAGTACCGGTGACGACGCCGCCCCGGGTGCTCAGCTCGGAGGCGGGCACGCCCCACTGCGCGGCGGCTGTGTCGACGAGCCGCTGCCGGGCAATCGCGGCGGCGGTGCGGACCGGTACGTACATGCTGCGCATGGAGTTCGAACCGCCGGTGAGCTGGTTCATCAGAAGTTCGGGCCGGGCGTCGGCCAGCGCGATGGAGACCTTGTCCATCGGCAGGTCCAGCTCCTCGGCGACCATCATCGCAATCGCCGTGGTCATGCCCTGGCCGACCTCGGCACGGGGGACGGCGAAGAACGCGGTGCCGTCCGTGTTCACTCGCACCGAGATCAGACCCGAGGTGGGTGCCGCGGCGAGGTTCTGCAGGTCACCCAGGTCGAACAGCTCTTCCGGTTCGGGCAGGGACGGGACGGCTGCCCGGGCCTGTTGCGCATCGGTTACGTCAACCGCCCAGTCCACGGCCACCGCGAGGGTGGGGGCGGCGATGAGGTATCCGAGGAAGCGACGGCGGCCAACGCCGCTGCGTTCGTCGGTCGGCCCCTCGTCGGGACCGCGCGGCGAACGACTCTGTACTGCCATGGACGTTCCTCTCCCACGAGCATGTGGAGGATCAGTGCTGCGGGGGAGGGTGCCACGGCTGCCGCCGCTCGGGGATGGCCGCGATGCCCATGCTTATCCGCTCCGGTTGTGCCCTCTGCACAACCGGAGCGGATGCGACCGGAAGGAGCGCGCTCAGCCGTCCTCGGGCGGCATGAACAGGCGGGCGGCGCGGAGCGCCAGCGCAAGGTCCACCTGGAAGGCGCCGCCAGAGAGGTCACGCCCGGTGATCTGATGGATCCGGTGCAACCGGTTGAGCACGGTGTTGCGGTGGCAGTGCGCCAGCTCGGCGGTGCGCCGGACAGAACCGGCCGCGGCCACCCAGGTCTCCAGCGTGGCAAGGAGCACCTGGCGTTCCGCGGCGGGAACCTTGAGGAGGGGGGCGAGCCAGACCTGGACGAGCTGCGCGGCCAGCTCCGGGGAGCTCACGAGCAACGCCTCGGGCAGCCGTTCCTTTAGAGATGCGACTTCGCTGCGGCCCGTCGGGACGGTGCGCCGGGCCAGGACGGCCTGTCGGTAGGCGACGTCGGCATCAGACAGCCCGACCACCACATCGGACAGCCCGGCGGGGGCGTCCACCGCTTCGTCCAGCACGGCGAGCGCCGTATCCAGCGCCGAATCGCCGAGAGCGAGCAATCCGATGAGAGTGTGGGAGCGCGCCTGCCAGGCCGAATCGATGCGGGCGGCGGTCAGTCGTCGTTGCAGCAGTGCTACGGAGCCGTGGTCCTCGGCACGGATATCGACGGTCACCACGGCGTACCGGCCGTCTACGGGCATACCGATGATTCTGGCGGCCTCGTGCGCGAACGCAGGGTCTCTTGCCCTGCCGTTCAGCACTCCTTCCCACAGCGCCGCTCGGCGCTGTTCGTCGGCGCGGAGGAGTCGACGTTCCGTGTGGTGGTAAGCGACCGCGACCTCCGAGGAGATGGCGTCGACGATCTCCCAGACCTTGCTAGCCACGTCCAGCAGCGCGTCCATGTCATCCACGCCTTGGGCCCGGGCCTGATCGATCAAGGCCTCCCAGACGATTCGGCCGCCGATGCGGAACGACCGGAGCACGTCGTCCAGTGGCATCCGTTGCCCGGCCCGGCGCTGTCCGGTCGCGTGCGCGGCGTCGAAGTGGTCGTCGCCTGCAGGCCGGTCGGGCCCGGCCGTCCTGTCGGCGACCAACTGCACCACTCGGGTGATGTTGTCATGGCAGGACTGCCACAGGTCGTCTGCAGGGACCGAGGTCAGCCGACGGTAGCCGGGGTTCTGCTCGTAGATGGTGCACACCAGCACGTCGGCCAGGGCCGGGACCCGCAGCAGCACGCTCGCGGCCAGCGATTGCGCAATCGAAGTGCCCATGTCACTCATGGTCGGATCAGCATCTCATACCTGGTGGACTGGGTGCAGTTGATCGGGATGAGCGAGCCATTCGTAGGGTTGGCTCACCCAGGGGTGTCGGGTGTGGTTTTCAGTGGTCTGCCGTCCGTGGCTTCTTACGATTCGGCGCCCGCCCCCCCCGACGACTCGGCTGCTGATGAGGAATTGCGATCCGATCGCTGAGTAGGGACTCGCCAGCGAGGTCGTCTGTGGTGCAGGTAGGCAAGCGACCCGTGGAGAGCGTGCGTGACAGCGATCTGGGCCGGTATCGACGCCGGCAAGACCCACCACCACTGCGTGGTGGTCAACGGCACCGGCAAGCGGCTGCTGTCGCGCCGGGTGGCCAATGACGAGCCGGAGCTGCTGCGACTCCTGGCCGACGTCCTCGCCCTGGGCGACGACGTCACCTGGGGCATCGACCTGGCCGACGGCGGCGCCCTGCTGATCGACCTGCTGCTCAACCACGGCCAGCACACGCTCTACAGCCCCGGCATGGCCGTCAACCGGGCCTCCGAGGGCTACCGGGGTGAAGGCAGGACCGATGCCAAGGACGCGGCGATCATCGCCGACCAGGCCCGGATCCGGCGGGACCTGCAACCCCTGCGGCCCGGGGACGAGCTGGTCACCGAACTGAAGATCCTCACCGTTCACCGCCGCGACCTCACCGACGACCGCACCCGTGCGATCAACGGGCTGCGCAGTCACCTCACCGGAAGCTTCCCCGCCCTCGAACGAGCCCTGGACCTAACCAACGCCGGCCCCCTCGTTCCGCTCACCGGGCACCAGACCCCGGCCGCCGTCCGCCGGACCGGTGTCCGCCGACTGGAGACCTGGCTGCGCAACCGCAAGGTCCGTGGCGCCGCCCCACTCGCCCAGGCCGCCATGGAAGCCGCCGAGAGCCAGCACACCAGCGTGACCGGGGAGAAGCCGACCGCCCGGCTCGTCCACACCCTGGCGAGGGAGGTGATGCGCCTCAACGAGCAGGTCGCCGAGATCGACAAGCTCATCGAGGCCCGGTTTCGCGAACACAAGCACGCCATGGTGATCGCGAGCATGCCCGGCATCGGCCCCTTGCTCGGCGCGGAATTCCTTGCTGCCACCGGCGGGAACATGACGGCCTTCGCCACCCCGGACCGTCTCGCCGGGTTCGCCGGCGTCGCCCCGGCTCCCCGCGACTCGGGGAAGATCAGCGGCAACCTCCACCGGCCGAAGAGATATAGCCGCGGTCTTCAACGCGTCTTCTACACGTCAGCGTTGATCAGCATCCGCTACTGCGACGAGTCCCGCCGTTTCTACGACCGCAAGCGCGCCGAGGGCAAGCGGCACACTCAGGCCGTCCTCGCTCTTGCCCGCCGTCGCGTCAACGTCCTGTGGGCCCTGCTCCGTGACGGAAGGTGCTACGAGTCCATACCGCCCGTCACGGCAGCCACTTGACAACGAGATTAGGAATCGTGTGTGGTCAGGGCGTGCATGACCGGCTGGCCGATGTGGTCGTTGTGCCAAATGGCGGTGTGAATGCGAGGATGCGCTGCAGGACGCGGACGGCTACGCCTGCAGGTGTGCGGCCGCGGTGGCGTTCAAGGTAGAGCTGTCCCTTGAAGGTCTCGTTGAGTGCGCTCGCGAGGGAGCCCGGCCCTGTCTTCCCACACCGACGTTGGACTCCTTCGCCACATCCATGGGCGCCTTCCCGCACATACGAGCCCATGCGACACCGAACCCAGCGGCCCGGGCCGGCAGCCCGGCAACGACAGTCCGCTCCCATAGCCGGCACGATGTCCGGTGTGGCAAGGCGCACCGGGCTGCGATGGAACACCAGGTGGCTGATGGTGCTGCTGCCGCCCCGACGGAGAATCCGGGTGTGGTGACCGACGAGGGTACGGCGGCGGCTCCGCTTCCCTTGCCCACGGCGGAACCTGCGTTCCTGCATGGCGGTGAGCCGGCCGACGCGCCTGGCGAGCCGGATGCCGACGTAGCCGAGCCGGACGTTCACCTGGCCGCCGACACGTCCGCCCGGCGAATTGCCGACCTGCCCGTGGAAGCGGACGCTGTCCTGTCGCCGGAGCCGGCGCACTGCACACCCGCCAAGCGGGAGGTCGGTAGCGCCGCCGCGCCGGAGCCTGAGGGCCAGTCGGCGCTGGGGGCCGAGGACGGGACTGCCGCCGGCGCGAGGTGGGATGGGCGGTGTTGATGTGGCGCCGCACGAACGGCGAGAGGCGGGCGACGGCCTCGTCGCGGACGTCGAAGCTGTCCGCGCGCCGTTGGTTCACGGCGGCGTCCATGTACCAGGTGCCGAAGAGTACGAGGGCACCCCCGGAGTTCTCTGGTCCCTTCCTGCTCGTCTCCGGGTGGACGGCCTGCGGGTCCGGCAGGTGGGCGGTGATTGACGGTGGCGAGGGGTGGCTGCTGGAATGGCGGCATGTTCTCCGCGACGTTCCTGGTCATCAGGGCTCACATCGACTTCGGTCGGGTGTGGTCCGCCGCGTGTCGCTGACCGCGCGCCCCATTCGCCAGGATCTGTCCGTACCGTCCCGGAGTCCGTCATGCCCGACCGAACCCCCGGTGTGCCCGTCCGCGTTGACCCGCGTGGGCCGCGCTTCGCCGCCGTGCTCACGACCGTCGTCCTTCTTCTGGTCCTTGCCACCGGCAGCGGCGTGCTGCTCGCGGCGCAGGCCGTCGTCTTCGCTCTCGGCGCGGTTCTAGGACTGCGCTGGTCCCCGTATGGCTGGCTCTACCGTCGGCTGGTGCGTCCCCGTCTCGGGCCGCCGCAGGAGCTTGAGGACGAGCGGCCGCCGCGATTCGCGCAGGCGGTCGGCCTGGGCTTCGCGATCCTAGGAGCGGCGGGTTATCTGTCCGGTGTCACCTGGCTCGGCATCGCCGCGGGCGCGGCCGCGCTCGCGGCTGCCTTCCTGAACGCCGCCTTCGGCTACTGCCTGGGCTGCGAGCTCTACCTGCTCGCGGTCCGCGGCCGGGCCCGGCTGAGCCACGGGTGAGGTGGCTGTGAGCGACCCGATCGGGCTGATCGTGGCCGCCGTCGTGTTGGCGGCGGCGACCGTCTTCGGGCTGTTCCGTGCTCGTCGCGACGGCAGGCTGCGCGACGGTGGCCGGGGCGACGCGTTGCGGCTGTCCTCCGGTGAGCTGGGTGTGGCGCTCGGAGAGCGGGCGACGCTGGTGCAGTTCTCGACGGCCATCTGCGCAACCTGCCCCGGCACCCGGCGGCTGTTGGCCGGCGTTGCCGCCGGGACGCCCGGCGTGCGCCATGTGGAGATCGACGCCGAGGCGCGGCTCGACCTGGTCCGCCGCGTCGAGGTGATGCGCACACCGACCGTGCTCGTCCTCGACCGCGCCGGTCGCGTCGTCCGCCGCGCCTCCGGGGCGCCGAGCCGGGCCGACGTGGTGTCGGCGGTGGAGCTGGCCACGGCGGACTGAGGGGTCATCCGTGAGTTTGTGACGAACGGTGATCTTGCCCCGAAGGCCATCACACGACGCGCGCGTCGGGTCCGACGCCGCATCCTCCAGGCCCCAACCCGCGTCGTCGCAGGCCCTCGGCCACCACGACAAGACGCCCCCCCGACTGGTCACCGAAGCCGGCGGTACTTGGAGGTGCGCTCCGAGCGTGCTGCGCTCTCTTGCCGTGGCCCTACTTCCTCATGACGGCGGGTTCTTGGCGCCGAAGCAGGCAGGCAACGGCCACTGCGAAGACGACCGACAGCAAGAGCAGCATGGCCGTACTGAGCAGCCATGCGGCGGCCGTGTGATGGAACAGCGGATCGGATTTCACCCTCTTGTCCGGGAGGATGGAGGCGAGCTGGATGGTTCCAGCCATCGCGGCGAACGCCCATCGGGAGGGTGCCAGCCATGCCGGGTACTCGACTGCGGGCACTCCGTGCAGTTTCACCAGAGCACCGCAGAAAACCACCTGGACTATGGCCAGAAGCACAAGCAGGGGCATGGTCACCTCCTGCCTGCGGACGAGCGCCGAGATGAGGAGACCGAGCATCATGGCCGCGCAGGCCAGGAGGGCCAGCACGAATGTGATCTCCGCGAGCGGCGGCATCAGTACCCCCAGGCCCCGTGGCGCGTTCAGATCGACACCGGAGAGTGCCACCAACGTGAGCACGGCGGCCTGGACCACTGTGATGGTCCCGAGGACCAGGATCTTGGACATCAGATAGGCGGATCTGGACAGGCCGAAGGCTCGCTCCCGCTGGTAGATCACGCTTTCCTTGATCAGTTCGCGCACGGCATTGGCCGCGCCGGTCAGAACGGCGCCGACGCAGAGGACGAGCAAGGCACTGGTTGCCGTATCGCCGTTCAGTCGGCTGCCGGCGATGAACCGGGTCAGGATGCCCATCACCGCAGGAAGGGCGATCATGACGCTCAAGAAAGTACGGTCGGCGGCGAGAACAGTGGCGTAGCGTCTCACCAGTGTCCCGAGCTGGGCGCCCCACGTCTGTCGCCGCAGGGGTGGTCCCACTGCCCGGGTCTTCGGCCGGGGGGTGGTTCGCTGCATGCCGGCGGCGGTGACGTACCGCTGATGGTGAGGTGAGTGCCGGTACTCCTCCGCCCATTCGCGGTCGCCTGCTGCCTCAAACGCCTCGAACGCCTCTGGCCAGTCCGCGAAACCCAGGCACGGCAGGGCCTCGGAGGGCGGTCCGTAGTACGCGACTTCGCCGCCACGCGCGAGCACGAGCAGGCGGTCACATACGTCGAGGCTGAGCACACTATGTGTGACGACGATGACTGTTCGTCCACCATCCGCGAGACCACGCAGCATGCGCATCACCGAGCGGTCCATACCGGGATCAAGGCCGGAGGTCGGCTCGTCGAGGAACAGCAGGGACGGTTTGGTCAGCAACTCCAGGGCCACGCTGACGCGTTTGCGCTGCCCCCCGGAGAGGCTGTGGATGGGCTGGTCAGCGCGTTCTTCCAGGCCCAGTTCCCGGATGACCTCCTCGACCCGTGCCTGCCGTTCTGTCGGCGCGGTGTCCTGCGGAAAGCGCAGCTGGGCCGCATAGCCGAGGGCGCGTCGCACAGTGAGCTGTGTGTGCAGGACGTCGTCCTGAGGAACGAGCCCGAGCCGCTGGCGGAGTGCGGCGTAGTTGCTGTAGAGGTCATGCCCGTCATACAGCACCGCACCACAGTCCGCAGGTCGCAGGCCGGTGAGGGCGTTGAGGAGCGTGGATTTCCCCGCCCCGCTGGGGCCCACGATCGCGAGCAGACACCTCGCGCCGACAGGAAAGGACACCTCGTGGAGGAGCCTGTGGCGCTTGCCCACGACCACAGTCAGGCCTTGGACATCAAGGGTGATCTTGCCGGTGTCGACACATTCCTGCGGCTGATCGCCGACGAGGCGGACTTCCCGCTCGCCGCCGCGGTGGATGGACGGCTCCAGCTCGAACTCGTCGGGGTGGTCCGTGCGGCCGAAGGCGCGGCCGGGGTTGCAGAGCGATGTCTCACTCATGCTTACCCCGATACGGAAGGGCGGGCGCGGGCACGGGTGCCTGCGGGGGGCGAAGGCTGCAAGGCTGCGCGGGTGTCCGTGTCGGGGTGCACCGCGCGTCGCGGGGCCCGTGTGCGGCCGCGGCGCCCTGACAGGGCGCGGTCGGCAGGGGATCGGGGTGTGTCGCCGGTTCGGCCGGGGCCGACGTCCGGGCGACCGCAGCAGCGGATCCGGCCAGGCGGGGCGTCTGGGACCGGTGCAGGGCCCTCGATCGCTCTCCCGTCACGCGCAGAGCTTCGGCCGCTGTCCAAGGAAGCGTCCAGCCCGGGACCGAGCCTCGCCGAAGGTTGACGCGGCGGATGTGCGGGGGCGTTCGGGCCGCATGGACGCCCAGCCGTCGCCCCTGGAAGGAACCATGTTCAGGCACCTGGAACGGGTGGTGGGTCTGCGCGTTCGGCCATGGTGCGTTCATCGACGCTCCCTGGCGTGACCGTTCCTGTCGCAGG